>NZ_KB904077.1 GCF_000379985.1 Streptococcus caballi DSM 19004
AATCCCCTCCTCTCCTTTTATTCCATTGATATATCAAGGTTTTGATGGTGTTTGCCCACCATTTGCCCACTGATTTTAAATTTTGTTAAAAATCTGTTTGACCTTTTGGTCATTTTTTTGTTTTAGTTTTTCAATTTGATGGGCATATGTTTTGAGAGTAATGTTTAAATTTTCGTGTCCAAGAAGCTTAGAGACAGATATTAAATCAACCCCTTTATATATCAAATAGGAGGCGTATGTGTGTCTTAAAGAGTGATTGGTGTAATTTTCCCCAGTTGCTCTCTTAATGGCCTTATTTGAGGCGTTATTTGACGTACCGAAGCAGATACGACCTAGCTTGTTTTCTTGATAGTAATTCTCTTTATAGTTTTTGAGTATTTTTAGACTGTTTTGATCAATAGGAACTTGTCGAATGGATTGTTCGTTTTTAGTTGGTCCGAAGTTCTGAGAAATCGAGTAGTCAAATGTCTTATTGATATCGATATAGCCATTTTCAAAATCGATGTCGTTCCAGGTAAGCCCTTGAGCTTCAGCGAAACGCAGACCAGTCACTCCAATAATGTAGGTGGTCAGGTAAGAGGCATGCCTGATTCTTGCTTTCGCAAAGTTTAGGTAGTTTAGATAGTCATCTTCCTCCATAAATTTTTCAGCCTCTGCTTTACCAGACTTCTGTGCTTTGACAATGGCGCCTTCAGCGAAGTTGTCTCTAATGATACCATCTCGGATAGCCATTTTACAGGCTCCTTTGATTTGATAGTGGAATTTTTCAAGCGTTGATTGTGCGACTGTCTCTCCAAATTCATTTAAAATTTGTTGATAGAAGGTGTGATTGATATTTTTGAGTTTCTTCTCACCAAAAAAGTGTTTGATGTGTTTGAAGTTTTTAGTATATGTTTTCCATGTTTTGGTAGTGACGTGTGGTTTTTTGTATATTTCTGCCCACCGTTTATTATAATCAAGTACAGTAATATCTAGAAGTTCGCTTGAAACTGTACTTAATTCCAGCTCAGCTTGTTGGGCTGATGCTTTTGCAAGGGCTTTGGTTCTAAATCCTCCTTTTGATTTCTCACGACGTTTGCCATTGATGTCTTGATAAATTATCCTGTATTCCCATGCGTCTCCACGTTTTCTAAAAGATGCCATGTTGTTTTTTACCTCATTTTCTGATAAAATGGGTATAGTAAAGAGGCCTACTGAAAAGCAGGTTTTTACTATACATGATTTACCTTACGCTCTCTGTCGCCAAACTGTCGAGCGTAGGGTTTTTTATGTTTATTCTAGTCCACTAGATGATTTATATGATAGTAACCATGTATTGTCAGCTTGTTTCACAAACTGAAGTGAGACACTTTTATATTCAGAACCACCCATTGTGTCATAATCAACATATTTTGAGGTATAATCTCCAGATGTTGATTCAGATGATGATGTTGGTTCACCAAATTTTGATACTACGTCGTTATAGTTGGCTCCACCAACCCCTGATACGGTATCTCCGACAGACAAGGCATCAAAATCTGCTTTTGTCCACTTGAATTTTTTGTCGACCTCATTTTGTGATGAGGCTACAGAACTTTCAAAAGACTTACTAGTTTTATCTATTGCTTTGCTTGCGTTATCTAATGCGTTGCTATACATAGATTGGGTAAAGAGAACGATAGCCATTGCTAAAATGGACATTACCAAACTTACAATCGACAATGTTTTGTGTCTTTTTCTGTTGATGACAAGTGCAATAATGGCTAAAATTAGGGCTGGTACTGCAATAATAAAAGATACATTGTTTAACAATGGTATCCAGGAACCTAAAAGGGCAACAATTCCTAAAACTAGAGCGATAATCGCTAAAACTTTCTTTTCATTTTCTCGCATGAGAGTCTCCTTTTCAGCTTTTAATGTGGTTCAGCTTTTGCACATCGTTTATCGGTTTATTCCACTAATTATAATATTTATCAATGACCGTCAATTCCTCATGAGCCAACTAGTTCTTCAATAGTCATATTGTGCAAATCCCTTTAAAGTAATAAAAACCGGCTGAATTATTCAACCGGCCTTTTGTAAATGTTGGATTCCCTTCTTCACGCACGCATGAAGCATAGGGCGCTGAACTGAATCAGTCTTACACGTACAATTATCATAACATAAAACACTACCAGATTGCAATGATTTTTTGAAAAATAACGAACATTTTTACCAGAGTTATATTTTTTTGGTAATCTTGTTCGTGTCGTCTGCATCTTTGAAGAAAATTGCTCAGGTCATCTTTTTGGTGCCGAAAAACAGCTGATGAGCAGTAGGCTTTGGCTAATGCAAACAATGATAACAAATCATTAACTTTCTTATAGTTTTTATATTTTAGTAAGTCGGTTTTGGCTGCCAATGTTGTTACTGCAGCACTTGTATTTTTTAATTTATTATCGTTTTTAAAGACATTTAGGATAAATACACTATTATGAGCACATGCATTTCTAATATATCTTGCGTTATCACCAAGTTCATAGGCTTTTTTCAGTGATTTTGGCTTATATTTTTCATAGTATATTCCTAAAAATTTCATAAGACATCCGTAATCCATGTGCTCTATCAATACCCAATAGGGAACGTTAGCTCTTCGTTTAAGGTACATATCGTTTTGATAGCGTGAGGCCTTGAACTTAAACCAAGTGATGTCGTAATATTTGCCATGATCTAGGTCTTTAAATTCTTTGACGATACTATAACCATCCTCATTAGGGTTATTATCTATCTGTCGGCATAACTCTGCCTTGATGAAGTGCTCTGTGTTAATTGAAATATTTAACAGTAGATTCCTAATTTGAAAGTCTAGGGATGCTAAATCCTTTAGATATTCAAATTCTAAATGTTGGTACTTGTCATCTTTTTTCTTGAAATTTTTTCGAAAGGCAGCTACCTTATAGTAATAGTTATTTTTGTCAATAAAGTTGATGGCTTGCCCTTTGGAACATTTTGTAAAAGTAACTCCTTTGTGTTCTAGATGATTGATTAGCTCTAGATGGGATAGTTTCTTTTGCCTGACCATTTATCTCCCCTTCAACTCAAATACTCTTCATCAATATCTTTATCCCTCTCTGTAAATATCCACGACTTCACCGATGGTACGGATATTATCTTCTTCTGATAACTGGATGTTGTCAAAGTCTTTATTGAGGGATTCGAGGTGGTTGTCTTTTAATTTTTTGACATAGTTTTCACCATTGACTTGAAAAATACCAATTTTGTTTATGTCAACCTGGTCTTTCAATTTGATAAAGAGAAAATCCCCGTTTTTGATTTTGGGTTCCATTGAATGACCGACAACAATAGCAATGGTGTCATACTCGCTCTCGTCTGGAATATCATCTGCGTAAAAACTGACCATAGTGTCATAGTCATCTTCTTGCCAATACCCCGTACCAGCTGATACTTTACCGGGTACAGATAGGCTGATACGTTTTCTAGTGTTGTACTCAGCACGCTTTTCTGATATGTTTGTAGCTTTTTCACGCTGCTCGGTCAAAAGCTGCTCAGAGGTTTCTAGTAGGCTATTTTTACGCTGGTCGTTTAACTGATTATAGTTTGATAGCAGGATGGCTTGGCGAGGGTCAAAGTTGATTAGGGTAGTTCCATCTTCATTATTTTTTGTAAGTTCTAAAAAATCATCACCCAATAGTTTTGATTTTGGAATATTAAATAATTTAGACATGTGTTCAACATTATCCATTAAAGGTTTATTTCTTCCAAGTTCCCATGCTGAAACAGCTGTAGGTGCAATATTTAATTTTTCCGCTAAAAGTTTTTGAGTAAGCTTATTCAGCTTTCTATAATGCTTAATGTTTTCGGCAAGAGTAGTCATCTAATCACCTCTTTTCTACAATAATTATACACTTCAAGTGTAAAGAAGTAAAGTTTTTTTGAGTTTTTGCAAAAAAAAGCTTGCAACTACACTTCAAGTGTAGTATAATATAGTCAAGGTCAAGGAAATGACCGAAGAAAGGAGGTAGGGCTGATGAGCAGACACGGAAAAAAGCCGAAGCACAAGGAACTAGCATTCGAAATCAGTTTCCTAGGCTTCAGGCTTAAACTCAAATACTTAATCAAGTGGTGACTTGATTGAGTAGGGAGGCGAAAGCCTCCTCCCCTTTGAGGGGATAGGTATAGTTTAGCACATTGGCTCTATCTCTGCAAGAAAAGAGGGAAGAAGATGAACTGGAAAAAAGTTTTATTTGGAGACTTGGAATGTACTAAAATCAGTAAAGATGGCAAAGTGAAAACTACCGTTAGGTTTGAAGGTGGTCTGTTACCAGCTCTCTTAGTTATTGGGCTTTTCGGATTAGTTATTTGGTTGGTGGTGAAGTGATGGAAGAAGTTATTCAATCTATTGTTGCTGTTGGTGGTTTTGGGTATTTGAATTATTGGCTGTTTGTTAGAATTCGAGATAGGGATATTGGTGGAGAGTCAGATCGAAAATTTCTGATTGGCTTGATGTCATCTTTTGATTATCTCATTTATCTTGTTTTTAGACACTTTTGTGACAGCATGCTTTGGTCTATTGTAGGAGCAATTATTTCTGCTATCATTTTCACTATTTCAGCTCATTGTTTTCTTGATATGGCCTATAACTTTAGCAATTGGCTAAGGGGAAAGCATGGCTTAGCACAGCAAGTTGATATGCACTTGTGGGACATGATGTTTAAGGAAGATAAACCGAATCGATTTGTCATTGATTTCTCTGGTAATATTATCGCAAGTGGTGTTATTAAGGCTATAAACGGTAACTATGAAGAAAAGTCACTAATTCTTGCTTCGTTTGTTGGCTATAACGATGAAAGGCCTAGAACAGAAGCAGAACTAATGACTTATTTAGATGAAAATGATATTCAAAGTGACGTTTATCTTAATTTTGATAAGAAAATCAAAATCATTTATTTTTAGAAGGTTGAGGGAAACGAACCTTATCAGTTGTCTGAGCCGTCTGGCTTGTTTGACTATTCTTCATTTTTGGTTCTTTAATGGCTTGTTTTTTATCCATATCCTTGCTCCTTTCTGTAGAAATGGTGGTACATTTTATTATAGCATAAGGAGCAAGTGGCTAGGTTGGTCTTTTCCTTGGTTCGATTCCTCGGCTAGTCATGACGTCAAATATTTTAGAAAGAGGTGAATTTATTGCAGAAAATGACTTTGAAATCTGCGAGAGCAAATGCCAATCTAACGCAAGAAACTATTGCTAAAAAACTGGGAGTTTCAAGAAATACATATAGTGATTATGAATCTTATAATGTTGCGATGAGAATTGACAAAGCTGTTCTCTTTAGTCAAATTGTGTCAGTACCTTTTGATGACATTATTTTTTTAAAACAAAACTACACTTCAAGTGTAGCTGATTTGACAAAGGAGTAAAAAGATGAGTGAAAAGAAAAAAACACTGCCAATCCAATCTCTAGAGATTAAGATTGACAATGAATCAAGTGTTCCACATGTTGACGAGAGTTGGACAACTCTTGAAGAATAGAAAGGAAATATATGAACGAAATTTTTAGCCTTCGAGGACTTGTGGCGGTTGTTATTCTAATTTTAAATATCATTGTCATGGTGACGGATTTAGTCATTATCCGTAAACATTTAAAGGAACAAAGATTTTTAAATAGAGTGATCGATTTTTCGTTGGAGGATTTAAAGAGATAGTGTGATAAGTGTGTGGAGTTTGACAATGTCAACTTCTGGGAACTCTAGTTTTTCAACATGACCATTTGTATAGGTCTGGAGGAAAAAATTTGCAACTGTGCGTTGGTTTATAAAATCACGTACCTCACCGTAGAGTACGATAATTGTCTGATCTTTGTAAGATGTGAAAAAAGATTTGTTGGTCAGAATATGCTGAAATCTTTCAGAATATGGCTGCCCATGAATAATCAGGTTATCTATAGTCGTCCAATTAAGTTGATGTTTGACAGTCAGTTCGCAAAGTTCATCAATTAAGTTTGTCATTATTTTAAGTCCTTTCGATTTAAAAAGATACTTTCGAGGTCATAGAAGACCTCTACAAAGTCAACGTATTTAATTTCTCTTTCATCTCTCAACTCGTTAAATTTGTTAAGAGGTTCAGAAATCAACTTGTTATTTTGGGATAAAGAAGGAAAGTTGCTCTTAAATTGAGACATCAACTTATGAAGTTCGATAAAAATATTTTCAGGTATCGGTGTCTGTCGGTCTTTGGTATCAATATTCTCAATAAGCATTCTGATAGCCTCCATTTTGCCACGATAATAGTCACTTTCTTGTTGAAGTAAGCTGACTTCTTGTACCTCTTCTAATTTTTTACGAGTTGCAAAGGCTGCTTGGAGAGTAAAAATTGTCAGAAAAAAACCAATTGGAGCTGTGAGGGTGTTGAATATTTCTATCCATTTAATCATTGTACTCTCCCTTTAACTTTTTACTTAATTATATCACAGAAAGGAATTTTATGAACGAACTAGAAAAAACAGTTCTCAACGAATTAGTGAGAACTGTCGGTATTATTCTTGAAAAAGTCGAAAATATCGAGCGTCAATTAGAAGAAGTGAACTCTAGTGCTGATTCGACATCATAGTCGGCTGCGATGAATTGCGCAGTTGCAAGAATGAAGTTTTTCAAATCTTGAATATCTTTATCATCGTGCTTTCGAATGTAGTGAGTTTCGTCGTTGCCAATCCATGCAACTGCCTTAGCTAATGTTTGGACTTTCGGAAAGTCTATAAGATAAGTGCTTATAACTTGTCCGAGTGGCATCTTCTTGATTTCCTCTTCTTTGTCAGAAGATTTCCGAATTGCGTAGTCTTTGATAAGAAACTCAGCGGATTTACGATAACCAACCCCTGCAATTTGATCTAATTTTTCAGATTCGGCAATGGTTGCTTGAGCGTAAATGTCTACGAACATTGGAGAAACTTTTTCAATGTTCTCAGGAAGCTTTACCTTGATAGGTGGGCGATAGGAGTACTCTACAATTTTGACATTGTTAGTATCTGGATTTCTAGAATATTCAATTGAAAAATATTTTTTGCAATCTGAGTAGGAACATCTGTATGTGATAGCGAATTTGGCAAAATTCTTAAAATAACTGTCTTCGCTTTTAGTTTTTGACACAAGTGCCGGCGAAGTGTTTCTGCCACAATGTGGGCACCATTCTGGGATGATTATTTCTACTGTTTGAGAAGTATCTAAAAACTCAATATGCACTTTTTTCATTCAAAGTTACCTCGCATTTTTATTTATATTATATCAAATTAGAAAGGAATTTTATGAACGAAATCTTTAATTTTCACGGGCAGGAAGTCCGTACTGTAACCATTAACAATGAGCCTTGGTTCGTTGGAAAGGATGTGGCAGACATTTTAGGCTACTCAAAATCACGAAATGCGATTGCACTTCATGTTGATGAGGATGACGCCCTAAAACAGGGCGTCACAGACAATTTAGGTCGTACTCAAGAAACAATCCTAATCAACGAATCTGGTCTTTACTCACTAATCTTGTCCAGTAAATTGCCACAGGCTAAGGAGTTTAAGCGCTGGGTCACGTCAGAGGTCTTGCCACAGATTCGTCAGCAGGGAGCTTATGTGCCTGAAAATCTGTCAGATGAGGCTTTTATCGCCCTCTTTACGGGTCAAAAGCAGCTAAAAGCTAAACAATTGGAGTTAGCTCAGGATGTTGATTATCTCAAAAACGAACAGCCAATTCATCCAAGTTTTGCTCAGGCTTTGCTGAAAAAGAGAAAAGCCAGTGTGGTGGCTTGTCTAGGTGGTATTGATAGTCCAGCTTATGCGGATAAGAGTTTTTCACAATCTGTTTTCCGTCAAGCCGAAGTTGATTTCAAGGACCATTTTAATATCAACCGTTATGACATGTTGCCAAAGAAATTTGCTGAAGCAGCACTGTCTTACTGGATGACATGGGAGCCAAGCACAAATACCAATATGAAAATCATGGAGTTAAATGCTTATGAAATGTAACACAAAAAAGCCTGACGGCAATCAGGCTCTGTAATAAATAATACAAGAGGATTATATCATGAATGATTTAATGATTCAAATGCTTGACCAGTTTGAGGCTGGTTTAATGGATAGAGCATTAAAGGTCATGCACGTTGTGACAGATGAAAAGAGACAATTTCCGATGGAACTCAACAAGTCTCAATGCGCTTTAATGCTCTTAGGGACTAAAGATACTGGAACATTTGATGCACGCTTTAATAAATTTGATGATTTTCCACGTATCAAGAATGCTCGTGAAAAATATCCTCGTGATGCCGTCATTGAATGGTATCACAAGAATTGGCAAAGAACGGTAGTGGGAGGTTGAAAATGGAAAACCCAATTACAGCAATCGTATTTATAGCAGTTATAGGCTTACTTGCCTATTTGGGCAGAAATACCAAGGAAAGCGAGGTGACACATGACATCAACGAAGAAGAAATCCCAGCGTATCTTGAAAGGTATGGGCGAGTTGTTCAGCTCAGTGGACAGTGCGGATATGACAGAATGGACTAAGTATCCTGTCTCAACAAGACCTGATTATCGCTCTGAGATGGTGTGGCAGGTGAGGAAGTCTGTTAAAAACTTTATCAAGTCTGGAGATTTTGACAATCTTGCTGATGTCTTTAGGGTTGTTTGGTTTTATGTGGAGGAGAGGATGTTTAAGAGGAGGTAAGAAAAATGCGCATAGATGAAGTCAAGCGTAATTCCTTTTACCAGTTTCCGCAATGGCTATTAAATGAGCCCTACAGTCGGTTGGGGGATAAAGCCAAGATGATGTATATGTTGCTATTTGATAGGCGGGGGTTATCTGTCAAAAATAAGTGGCATGATGAAGACGGTAAAATCTATATGTATTTTACCAATGAACAATTCATGCAAGAGCTGAGTTGTTCTGAACCCTCTATCATCAAAGCCAAGAAAGAACTAGCTGACTTTGGGCTTTTAAAGGAAGTTAGGCAAGGTATTAACAAGCCTAATCGCTTGTATTTGTTTGGAACTAAAGAAACTTTAGGTCAGGAGCTAAAGAAAGTTAAGCACGGAACTAAAGAAACTTTAGGTCAAGACCTTAAAAAAGTTAAGGGAATCAATACTAATAATATCAATACTAATATATCAATAAATACTACTACTACTGATAAGCAGGATTTTGGTAGCTTTTTGAAAAGCGAGGGATTGAAAGTAAGAGACAGACATATCACGCAGCTGCTTGAATATGTTGGACTTGACCATATGGATCTCGATTTGGTCAAGCTGGCTGTCATAAAGACAACCGACCAAGGCATTGATAACCCGTCTTATACGTTTAGCATTTTGGAAAATTGGAAAGCGAAAGGCATTTTAACGGTGGAACAGCAACAGCAGGAAGACCGACGTCAGATGACTAACCAACCTGTTGATCCTAATGCTGCTAAGTTTGCTGGGATGGAGGGCTGGAACTGATGGAAAAGGTTGATAGTATTGCTCGCAAATATAGCGAATTTATGGGGAAACAGCTTAGTGATGAGATTTGCGAGATTCATGATATTCATTTGTGGCGAATTAGTCGTCCATCTGTTGAGGGGCCTGTGGTTCAGGAGTTTTGTCCTGAATGTCAGAAAGAGGCTATCAGGAAGAAAGAAGATGATCTATTACAGCAGAGCTTGGTTAATGCTAAGCTTGCACAAACATTTAGTGTCTTTAGGAAGGAAAGTATCATTTCAGAGGATTTGAAGAAGGCTAATTTTAATTCTTATGATACTGACACTGAGTTTGATGTGAAGGCTTTGAACTTTGCTAAGCGGATTTGTCGTTCTTACTACGAGGGAAATTATGGAAATACAGTGCTTATGGGCGTTCCTGGTGTTGGTAAGTCTCATTTGTCTGTTGCGATGGCGGATGCTTTGAATGATTCTTTTAAAAAAGCTGGAAAGCCGAAGTCCATTCTTTTCATGCCTACAGCTCGGCTATTTTCTAAAATCAAGAGCTCTTTCAATGGTGGCGGTGGTTTTACTGAGGAGTATGCGATTGATTTACTGACACGGGTTAATTATCTTTTTCTTGATGATTTGGGTAAAGAATCCTGTATGAGTACTCAAATTAAGCCTGCAAGTGATTGGGTGCAGGGTGTGTTGTTTAATATTTTAGATCAGCGGCAGACAACGGTTATCAA
Organism: Streptococcus caballi DSM 19004; assembly: GCF_000379985.1. Classification (GTDB taxonomy): domain Bacteria; phylum Bacillota; class Bacilli; order Lactobacillales; family Streptococcaceae; genus Streptococcus; species Streptococcus caballi. The sequence continues at coordinate 10,162 of NZ_KB904077.1, forward strand.
TACGAATTTTAGTCGTCAACAACTTTTGCAGATTTATGATGCGGCTTTGGTTGATAGGATTTTCAAGGGGTCAACGCAGAATAAGCAGATTTTGATTTGGCCTGATAACAGCATGAGTAAGAGGTGATTGTGGTGGAAGAAAAAGAGCAGTTGATAACTGGTTTTGAAGAGTGTTACTGGAAGATTGATAGCAGGGTTAGGCAGATGTTGCTTGATTTGCCGCTTGATAGTCTGATTATTAAGTTGGTTGAGTGGCAGAACTGGGCAGAATGTGGCGGAAAGGTTGTATTTTGATGGATAAAGAAGATGTGATAGCTTTGCTGATTGAGCAGCGTGATTCGTATTATAGGGCTATTTCTGATGATGGTCCTGTAAATGACTATGATGCGTGGTGCTATAGTCAGTACGAGAAGTTTCAGGCCGCGATCGAGTGGGTGAGGGGGAGATGATGACAAGTGACAAGGTTGTTTGTGAGTTGTATAATGACCACTTTGAAAATGCGAAGCGTTATCAAATTCCACGGGCTCAGTTGATTATAGCTGACATTCCTTACAATCTCGGTAATAATGCTTATGCTAGCGATCCACGTTGGTATAAAGATGGTGATAACAGCAACGGGGAGAGTAAGTTAGCAGGTAAATCATTCTTTGACACGGACAACGATTTTAAAATTAATAATTTCTTTGATTTTTGCAGCAGGCTTTTGCGCAAGGAGCCGAAAGAAAAGGGACAAGCACCAGCTATGATTGTTTTCCATGCGTGGCAACAAAGGGATATGGTAATCGAATGTGGTAAAAAGCATGGTTTTAACAATGCCTATCCGCTCTACTTTACTAAAAAATCTAGTCCGCAAGTGCTAAAAGCGAATATGAAGATTGTTGGTGCGGTCGAGGAAGCTACAGTGTTGTATCGTGATAAGTTACCTAAGTTTAATAACAACGGGGCAATGATACTTAATCATGCACCGTGGGAGAAGGATAGCTCATATCCAGTTATCCACCCGACTCAGAAGCCGATTCCTGTGCTGAAACGGTTGATTGAAATCTTTACGGATGAGGGTGATGTTGTTATTGACCCCGTAGCAGGAAGCGGTAGTACGCTTAGAGCTGCTATTGAGATGAATCGCAAAGCTTATGGCTTTGAGATTAAGAAAGACTTTTACAGGAAGGCAAAGGCTGAAATGCTGAGTACGTTTCAGACCAGTCTTTTCTGAGGAAGTGGAGCAGATGACGATATTTGATTATTTGGAGGGGTGTGACTGGGAATAGTTGCGTACACCCAAAGGCTATGGATAGTGGAGGTAGTGATGTCAGATATAAGGATTTTAGACGCATGCTGTGGCAGTAGGATGTTTTGGTTCGATAAGCAAGAACCTCACACAACTTACATGGACAAACGAGAAACAAAATTTGAAATTCATGGAAAGAAAATAAACGTTAAACCAGATGTGGTTGCTGATTTTCGAGATATGCCTTTCGAGGACGAAACCTTTAACTTAGTTGTGTTTGACCCACCGCACTTACTATGGGCTGGTCAAAAATCATTCATGAGAGCCCAATACGGTCAGCTTGATATACTAACTTGGAGGATAGACCTACAACAAGGTTTTGAAGAATGTTTTCGGGTGCTGAAAACGGGTGGAACACTAATTTTTAAGTGGTCCGATGCCCAAGTAAATGTCAAAGAGATTTTAGAATTAGTGCCACATCAACCACTATTCGGGCAACAGAGAGGGACAACCCATTGGATGGCCTTCATGAAATTTTAGGAGGCTATGATGACCTACGAAGCTAAGTTGATGCTCTATGGCTACAAGGAAGTTCATATTGGCCGATTTGCAACAAAGGAGTTAGCTGCTCAAGCAATTGTTGAGCACATCCTTGAAACTTCTAGTCTAACTAGACCAAAGGTAGTTGCAACTATGAAAATCCGAAGCAAGGAAATCAGAATTGATTACGGTGCTAAGGATTGTTATTACTTAATAGAGAGGAAAGAAAATGACTAAAAGTCTAGATTACAAGAAAGGCTATCGAGATGCGATACAGTTTGCTATTTCTGAGATTAATGAGTTAGTTGAAGAGTTTATTATTGATGAAAAAGTGGCTGATAAGCTTACAAAAAATTTAAAAACAATAACAGGAAAGGTATTATCAAATGACTAAAACACTAGAAGAAAAAGTTGAACAATGGTTTATTGACAGATATAAAAAACACTTGGTCAATATGACAAAAAATAACATGTACGTTGTTGAGGATGTGACAGATGGCACAAAGGTCAGCAAGTACAAGTATGAAGTGGAATACATGCCAAAAAGCGCCATTCCTATAACGGTGATCAACAATGAGTAGTTACGATGTGATTCTAGTTGTAACAATGGTAGCAGCTCTTCTGGTTTTCTATCTTGGATATGAGTTGTTTATCCACTACGCTAACAAAATGCCGATTCTTGCTGCTATCGTCTTGCTGATTATAGTTGTGCAGGCAAAAGACTATGCCATGGAAATGACCAGGCAGGTAGATAAGCTTGAGGCACGTAAGCCTGTTGTTATTTACAATGTTGACAATGCTGGCGCTGCGATGGTTGGCAAGATTACTAACAAGCAAGTTATCAGTGGCCACTACACAGTCACAGCTGAGGCTTATGGTAAGTTCTTAGTTACGAAGGAGCAGTATGAAGCTATTAATGTTGGGGATGAGATTCCTGAATACTTGAAAGGGTTAGGAAATGAGCAAATGTTAGGAGAAATCAATGAACACTGAACTAATGAATGAACTAAAAGAACTTCTCGGCTTATTTCCGAGATCATTAACTTGGAGGTGACAATTGAAGAAACTGAGCGACAGAGAACTCAAAACGCTAGACGAGGAACTGTTCAAGTTCCGAGGTATCCAGCGAACCATAGATTTACGAAGACTGGAGCTGACAACAAGAACTCCAGATAGCCAAGGCGGTCCTTCAATCGGAATCAGCAAACCTACAGAAACCATCGCGGTCAAGCTCGCAGATGATCCGACATTAAAGTTTCTGGAAGGCTTCAAGGAGATCGTGGATAAACTACTTGCTAACCTAATCGACGAAGACAAGGAAATTTTTTATCTACGCTGGCAGTATCCACAACTACGATGGGAAGAAATTGCAGAGAAGTTGTTTTTGAGCAACGCAACTATATATCGACGTCGCAGAATTATCCTTGAGCAGTATGCAATTTTGAAAGGTGAGTTGTAAAGTGATAAAAAAAGGTACTGTTTTTCTCACGAAAATATTGGTATTATGTTATCGTCGAAACGAGAAGAAGGATAGATACTAGCAAGAGCCTTTCGTTTTCAGAGGAACACCTTTAAAGAAAAACCAGAACTCGCCAGACAAATTTACAGGTCAGTTGCAGAATGCACTGACTTTTTTTATTTAATTTCTGAGAAAGGAGAGAGAGCCATGAACTATGTCGAACCAATTCGCAATAAGGAAGATATTGACATTATGTGTGATTATTTGAAAGATTGGGACTATCGCAACTATTTGATATTTTTGACAGGTATTAACACAGGCTTGCGCATATCAGACATTCTTAATTTAAAGGTGTCTAATATACGTGGATGGTATATCTTGCTGATTGAAAGAAAAACAAAGAAACGTCGCAAGGTCAAGATGAATGCGTTTCTGAAAAGGGAAATGGACAAGCACATCAAAGGCAAGCGAGTCGGTGATTATCTATTCCAAAGTCGCAAAGGTAAGAACAAGCCATTGACTAGACAGGCAGCTTACAGCATTATCAAGATAGCCGCTGAAGATTGTGGAGTTGAAAACGTCGGGACACATACCATGCGGAAAACTTTTGGGTATCACTATTACCAGAAGTACAAAGACATTGCCATGCTGATGGAATTATTTAACCACGCTAGCGCAGCAATTACCAAAAGATACATCGGTATCAACCAAGACCAACAGGACCGAGCCTTGGCAAACTTCCGTCTAGGAACATAACAATGTGACATATTGCAGTAATGTCAGATTGAAAAATATGAATGCTGAAAAACCTTTTGTTTACAAGGCACTTGAGAAAAAAGCGAAAGTGACACAATATACAAAGAAGATAATTCAGAGGTGAAATTGGTATAGTTTTTAGTTGATAAACCTCACAAGAAATTTTGTCAAGTGATTTTTGAAAGTTGAGAAAAAAAGGTACTGTTTTTCTCACGAAAAAGGTGCTAATATGGTAGCATAACATTTTAACAAGTAAGAGGACATTCGGAAACGACTGTCCTTTTTCTGTTGCCAGAAAGGAGACAGACATGACGAAGTACATGGTGATTGCCGAGGGACAATTCGTTATTCACTGCAAAGACACTAGTCAAAAGCATGAGTCATATAGATTGACTCAATACGACTTCGAAGATGTTGGGCATACAAGGTATTTCAACTTTGAGACATATGACTTTTAAGCCAGTTCGCAAAAGTCTAAAGACTAGTCGTTGGGATAAGTTCAGGGGTCGTATGATGAAGCGTGATAAGTACTTGTGTCAAGAGTCTTTGAGGTATGGCAAGAGAGTACCAGCTGAGATGGTCCATCATATCTACCCGGTCTCTGAGTATCCAGAACTTGAGTTCGTTTCTTGGAATGTAATCAGTCTAGCTAACAGAGTACACGGCACCTTCCATGACCGCATTAACAATAAAGTAATAGGTCAAGGGCTATGGTGGCAGAGAAAAAGAAAAAAAGATTTTGATGAATTTTATAAAAATTTTTCAAAAAAATTTTGAACCCCCCACCCTCGCGAAAAATTTTTGAACGGCTTGGGGACCGGGAAGGGGAAGTCTTTCCCCCTCTGAGTCCCCGTGAGAATTTTAAGTACATTTTTTAACATGAATTTTGAAAGGAGGTGAAAAATTGGCAAGACCAAAAGGTCAGAGCACCATCAAAACAAGAATTGTGAAATCCATGAAAGATATGGGAACATATTCAAAGCACTATGATGACATCATAGAAATCTATTCTGGGTTGCTCTACGACTACAAGAATGCTCGTGATGAATTCTTGGCAAATGGTTCTCAGATTACCGAAGAGCACGAAACAGGACGCGGAACAATTGTGGATCGTAAGACACCACTTGTACAGACCATGGAAAATCTCAGAAAAGATATCATCACGTATTCTGATAGGCTTGGGCTCAATCCAAAATCTGTTGGAATTGAACCTCCTAAACCAAAAGATGCTGGAGGACTTGAAGGAATGATTGCCAATATTATTTGAAAGTTAAAAATAAATCACCAAATTTCAAAATCGCAGTTGATTATGCTATAAGCGTTGTAAATGGAAAAATTAAAGCAGGAAAGCGTCGTAAGAAAGCATGTCAAAGATTTCTTAAAGACCTTGAGAGTGACCGCTTTGACTTTAAGAATGAGCAGTTTGACTTTGTTGTTAAGTTTATTGAAGGTCTTGTAGTCCATCGAAAAGGTGAATCGCTTGAAGGTCTGCCTCTGACAAACGCTCCTTTCATTTTGCAACCGTGGCAAAAATTTTGTATCGTCAATCTTTTTGGTTTTTTCAACAAAGGAACAACAATTAGGCGCTTTACTGAGGCGCTTTTTATGTTACCTCGTAAAAATGGTAAGACGCCTTTTGCATCTGCCATCGCTCTGGCCACATCCATTTTAGATAATCAGAGCGGTTCTAATGCTTATATACTTGCTAACTCTCTGAAACAGACCAGAGAAAGCTTTGATTTTATGACTCACACAGTCAAATACTGGAAAGATAAGTCGATCAAAATCAAAGACAACAACAATGAGCATGTCATTCGCAAGGAATTTTCAAATGGCTCTTTCACAATCAATGCACTTGCTGCAGAAGAAGATAATCTTGACTCATTCAACGGGAACATTATTATCCTTGATGAAATTCACGGTATGAAATCATCTAAGAAGTATACTTTGATGAAGAATGCCATGCGTGCTTATCGTAACAAACTGCTTATGGCCATCACCACAGCTGGTGACAAGCCAAACGGCTTTCTTGCTCAGCGTTTGAAGTACTGTGACAAGGTTCTTGATGGGACTGTTGAAGATGACAGCTACTTTCTTTTTATCTGTGATGCAGATACGGATAAAGATGGTAAGATTGTTGACTTTACAAACCCAGAATACATCAAGCAAGCCAATCCCTCTCTAGGTGTAACGGTTGAACTCAAGGAACTGGTACATGATGCAGAAGTTGCTTTAGCTGATCCGCAGACTAGAAATGAGTTTTTTAACAAGACACTCAATGTCTTCACAAACTCAATGACAGCTTACTTTAACGTTCAGGACTTTATCAATTCCGATTACAACTATGACTGGTCACTGGAGGAGTTGGCCAAGTTACCGATTAAGTGGTATGGCGGTGCAGACTTGTCAAAATTGCATGATTTGACCGCTGCTGCTCTTTATGGAAATTATGACGATGTTGATATTGTTATCACTCACGCTTTCTTTCCGAAAACAGCCGCTCATCAAAAGGCAAATGATGACGGTATACCGCTTTTTGGTTGGGAGCAGGACGGATGGTTGACGATGTCAAACACGCCTACTGTTTCCTATGATGACATTATCAACTGGTTTGTCATGATGAGAGATAAAGGTTTCAAAATCAAAAAAGTTGGTTTTGATAAGAAATTCGGACGTGAATTTTTCTCTGGCATGAAAAAGGCCAAGTTTAGTATTGTGGACGCTCCGCAATATTTCTGGAAAAAGTCAGAGGGATTCAGGCGAATTGAAACCAAGGCACTCAACGGTCAGCTTTATTACTGTCATTCAGATGCCTACGAATATTGTGTCGGAAATGTCCGTGGTATTGAGAAGGTTGATGACATGATCCAGTACGAAAAAGTTGAGAAAAACTTGAGGATTGACTTATTTGACGCTTCGGTGTTTGCAGGTTGTCAAATGCTTGAAGATATTGAAAATGCTGGCGCTATTAGTGGCTGGCTCAATGGAGGTGCTTAATGAGTAAGCGAAAACGGAAAAAGGCAAATCAAATTAGATCTGAGCCGTCAAAAGGCATGCAGCTATTTGTTAACGAGGATATGTTTTCGTCTTTGACAACAAACGGCTACACTCGTCTGTCTGATTGTCCAGAGGTACACATAGCAGTTCATAAGATTGCTGACTTGGTATCATCTATGCCTATCCACTTGATGGAAAATCAAGAGAATGGCGACGTGAGGGTGAAAAATGAGCTATCACGCAAGATAGACATCAATCCTTACAAATGGATGAGTCGCAAGCAATGGATTTATAACATCGTTCGGACACTTTTGCTTGAGGGTGATGGCAATGCTGTTGTTTATCCTGTCATCAACAGCGACGGTTTGATTGATGATTTGAAGCCACTACCACCATCAAAGACCCATTTTGATGGTGATGAATTTGATTATCAGATTATCTATGATTATCAGCAGGCTTATAAGCCAGATGAGGTGCTGCACTTTGCTATCAATGCTAGCCCAGAAAAGCCATGGCTGGGAAAAGGGTATAGGATTGTGCTAAGAGATATTCTGAAAAATCTCAAGCAGGCATCTGCTACTAAAAATGAATTTATGAGTGGCAAATATATGCCATCGCTCATTATCAAGACGGATGCCAACACAGCAGAGCTTGCCACGCAAGAAGGACGCGACAACGTCTTTAATAAGTATATGGCAAGCACATCAGCTGGTAAGCCTTGGATTATTCCAGCGGAAGCCTTTCAGGTTGAGCAGATCAAGCCTCTTAGTCTAAATGACATTGCTATCAAAGACACGGTAGAAATTGATAAGACCACCTTGGCCAACGTTCTAGGTGTACCACCATTCTTTGTAGGAGTCGGAAAATTTAACAAGGATGAGTATGACAATTTTATTACGACTAAGATTAAGTCAATTGCCGAAACATTACAACAGGAAATGACAAGGCAGCTACTCTATGCACCGCAGTTTTATTGGCTGTTTAATTGGCGTAGTTTGTTGACTTATGACCTAAAAGCTCTATCTGATATTGGTTCAAATCTCTATATCAGAGGGCTGATGGAAGGAAATGAAGTCAGAAACTGGATTAACTTGCCACCAAAAGAAGGCTTGGATAATCTGGTTATTCTTGAGAATTTTATTCCAGCTGACATGATTGGCAATCAGAAGAAATTAGAGAAAGGAGAAGATAGTGGACAGAACTGAATTCACTACTCGCGCTTTTAAGTCTGACTTAAAAGTTCGTGAGGAAGTCGAACAAGAAGAGAAAGTCATTGAAGGCTACTTCGTGATTTTTAATTCTGAGACGGAATTGTGGGAGGGTGCCTTTGAGGAAATCGCGCCTGGTGCTTTTGATGAGACTATGGAAAATGATATTCGTGCTCTCATCAATCATGATACAAAACTTGTGTTAGCCCGTACTAAGGCAGGAACATTGACCTTGACTATCGATGATAAAGGCTTATATGGTCGTATCGTCATCAATGATAAAGATGTTGATGCCATGAATCTTTACGCTCGTGTTCAACGAGGCGATGTTGATCAATGTTCTTTTGGCTTCAACATCTTAGAAGAATCGGCAGACTTCCGTGAAGATGGTACGACTAAGTGGACCATCTCAAAGGTTGACTTACATGAGGTGTCTGTGGTGACATTTCCAGCCTACGAAGACACAGGCGTTCAAGCCAGAAAACGTGACTTTGAAAAAGCTAAAGAGCAATCCCTACAATCACGAAAAAAAGCATTAAAGGAGAAATTACAACATGCTAAAACAACTTATGCTACGTCGCAAGATTAATGTCTTGCGTGAGAAAAAAGAAGGTCTGACAAGCAATAAGAACTTTGATAAACGCAATGCAGATCTTGAAGTTGCCATTGAAGAAGCTCGCTCAGATGATGAAATTGCTGCTGTTGAAGCAGAAATTGAAGAACTGACAAAAGAACAAGAAGAATATCAAAAGCAAGTTGATGATATTCAAACTCAAATTGATGAGCTGGAAAAGGAATTGGAGGAGCTTGAGGCCAAAGAACCAAAATCAGAGCCTAAGGAAGATCCAGAACCAGATGACAATCAAGCTCGCAGCAAACAAAAAGGAGATAAACAGTTTATGACTCGTAACAAATATTTTGGCGGACTTACTCGTAGTGCCTTCACATCGCTGGTTGAACGTAGTGACGTAAAGGAATTTCTTGATCAAACACGCAGCCTAATCAAAGAACAACGATCAGTGACTGGCGCAGACTTAACTATCCCAACAGCATTTTTAGAATTACTGCGCAACAATATGGATCAGTACTCAAAATTGATTACTAAAGTTTGGCTTAAGCCTGTAAAGGGTAAAGCGCGCCAAAACATTGCAGGAACTATTCCAGAAGCTATCTGGACTGAAATGATTGGCAAAATCAATGAAGTTGAATTTAAATTTAATCAAATTGAAGTTGACGGATTTAAAGTTAGCGGCTTTACAGCTATTCCAAATTCAATCTTGCAAGATAGTGATCTCAACCTTGCCAATGAAATCCTCTATGGACTTGCTCAAGCCATTGGTCTTGCTTTAGACAAAGCAATTATTTATGGTAAAGGCACTAAGATGCCTGTCGGTATCGTGACACGTCTTGCAGAAACTCAAAAACCTAATTATTGGGGTCAAAATGAAAAAGCTTGGACTGACCTGCACGATACACACTTGTCAGTCGTTCCAGCAGGAATCACAGATGCAGTCAAATACTATCAAGAGCTTGCAACTAAGCTGAATGTGATTGAAAGCGACTATTCAGACGGAAATGTTTTCTGGGCAATGTCTCGCAACACTCACCAAGCACTTAAAATCAAACTGTTATCATTCAATTCATCAGCTGCTTTGGTCTCTGGTGTTGATAATGAATTACCTGTTATTGGTGGTGAAGTCGTTGAGCTCAACTTCATCCCAGAAGGGCACATCATTGGTGGTTTTGGATCACTTTACCTACTTTCAGAGCGTGAAGGAGCAACTATGGCACAGTCTGAGCATGCTCAATTTATCGAAGATAACACAGTCTTCAAGGGTGTTGCCCGTTACGATGGCCGCCCCATTTTTGGTGAAGGTTTTGTTGGTATTAATGCCTCTGGTAAAGATGGCGCACTCGTACCAGCACCAACTGATGTCACATTTGCTGCTGATAAAGCTAATGTTTAAGGAGGATTATCATGAAAGTAAAAGCTTTAAAAAATTTCGCACATTCAAAATCAGAACAAGGTTTTCGCAGTTACGGCGAAGTCTTTAATTGTGACAAAGAAGAAGTTGAAAAATTAAACTCTTTGCATGATGAGCCGCTGGTTGAAATTGTTGAAGAAATTCCAGATGACAAAACTTCAACTGATGAAACTGATGCAGCAGACAAAAAAAGTAAGAAACCAAGAAATTCTAAGAAAACTAAGTCGTCAGATGGCGATTCTGACGCTGTTTCAGATGGTGAAGATGAGTAATTATCTGAAATTAGCCTAGAAAGCGAGGTTATATGGACACTAGTGAGGTCTTAGAACTGGTCAAGTTTAAAGAAGGTATCAAGTCAAATAAACGTGACGACTATCTAAACCATTTGATAGACTCAGCAGTTAAAGAACTGGAAGACATCAAGGGGATTGCTATTGATTTAAAAAATTCAACGCATGTCACTTTTGTTGCTGACTGGGCTTACTTTAAATATGTCAATCGCGATAATCCAACTATGCCTCAGTATCTCAAGCAGGAATTGCATGACTTACAAATCTCGTATCCTAAGGAGGACTAAAGATGGCATGGGAAAATGATGTTATCTTGATTAGACGCAAGGAAATCGGGCTGGACGAGCTAAAACAGCCTATCTTTGAAGACACTAGAGAAGAGATTGCTTGTAACAAGCGATCTCTTACTAGGTCCGAATTTTACTTTGCCTCTCAGACAGATTTAAAACCAAGTATGGTTCTGGAAGTTCACTCTTTTGAATATGACAATCAAGATTACTTAGAATTTGAAGACGAGCGCTACAAGGTCATCAAAACTTATGAAGTTAGCTCTAATATCATAGAGTTGACTTGTGAGAAAGACAACGGAGGTGGCACAGATGTCTAGTGATTTAGCGGACGAAATCATAAAGGCACTCAGCGAATACTCTGATGATATCGCTGAGCAAGTCGATGAAATCGCTGAGGAGGTCATCACTGAGACAGTCGCCGAATTGCGCGCCACGTCACCAAAAAGAAAAGGAAAGTATGCTAAAAGTTGGGCTAAGAAGCAATTAAAAAACGGCACATGGGTTGCTTATGCTAGAGCCCCTCATTATCGTTTAACACACTTGCTGGAACGTGGTCACGTCTTGAAAAATGGTGGACGTACCAAAGCTCAAGTGCACATAGCCCCAGCTGAAGAGCATGCTATTGATAGATTTGAGCAAAGAATAGGAGAATTAGGCCAATGACAAAATCGGAATTCAGTCAAATGCTAGAAGGTTTGGATATACCTGTCAGGTACAGAGCATTCAAGCGAGGCGAAGCACCTAGACCTCCCTATGCTGTCTATTATCAACTTGGTAAGGACACTGTCCAAGGTGACAATAAGCCTTATTTTACAACTGAATCAGTAGTGGTTGAGCTCATCACCACAAAAAAAGATGAAGCACTGGAAAACAAACTAGAGAGCTTATTAGTAGATAATAAGCTCTTTTTTGAATACGAAGGAGAAAGTGAACTTGAGGGGCAAGACCTCTATCAATCTTCTTATGCTGTTTACTTAATTTAGGAGGTATATATGACTAAAAAAAATAACAAAGTTGAATTTGGTTTGGAAAATGTGCATTTCGCTGACTTGACTGAAGCTGACGATGGGTCGATTACTTACGGTACCCCAGAACGTCTTCCTGGAGCTGCAAAACTTGAGCTTGAGCCACGAGGCGAAACAATGAGCTTTAACGCAGACAACATTGAATATTTCGGGGGTGAAACAAACCTTGGTTATGACTGCACAGCGACTTTTGCCAAGCTAACAGAGTCCTTTCTCAATAAAATCCTTGGGGAAGTTTTGGAATCTGATGGCACGGTGTCAGAGGTGTCAAATGCTCAGACATCTATGTTTGCGCTAATGTTCCAGTTTGAGGGAGACAAGTCAGCTACGCGTCATGTGCTGTACTATTGCAAAGCCAGTCGTCCAAAAGGTGGATCAGAAACCAAAGGCAGCAACGTCAACCAAGTGGAGTTATCCCTGACAGCTGGACCACGACCAACTGACAAACGTGTCAAGAACCGTACGACAAAAGACACGCCAGACGAAGTTTATAATAATTGGTTTAAGCAAGTACACGAACCAGCATCATAGAAAGGATACAAAATGGAGAGAATGATTACAGTTGACGGCGTTGAGTATCGCTTAGTGACAAACGCCTTTACACCAATTGCATACAAAAATGAATTTGGTCGCGACTACTTTCAAGAAATGCTAAACATGTTTGAAAGTGAGCAAATGATGGCTATGTTGCAGCAATCGCAAGAAGGTCAAGTAGAACAGCTAGAACTGGACATGTCAGCTATGAAAAACTTTGATATGACTTTCTTCCAACGCCTTTTTTGGATGTTTGCAAAATCTGGAAACCCTCAGTTGGAACCATTTCAGCCATTTTTTGAAAAAATGGAGTCATTTCCTGTTGCGGATGTTGCCCCAGTGCTAGTTGAGATGCTTGAGCAAAATCTAGTCACTAAAAAAAAGTCGATGAGTCAGCAGATGCAAGCTCAGACATCTTTACAGTTGAGTCGTACTTAGCTTGCTGTAAAGAGACAGGCTTGTCGCTTGCTGAACTCAAGGAAATTACTATGGGCATGGCTCTAGACTATCAGACAGACTATATCAATGCTCGTACTCAGAATAGTGATGGATCAACTGGACAAGCTCGCAAAGCCACGCAGGCTGACTTTGATTCATTTTAACCAAGCTGTCTTTTGGCGGCTTTTATTTTTTTGAAAGGAGGTAGTATGGCAGGAAAAAACATTAAGGGTATCACGATTGAAATAGGCGGGAATACGCAACCTTTAGAAAAAGCCCTAAAAGGTGTCAATGACAGTGCTGTCAAGACTTCTAAGGAAATCAAGGAAATTGATAAAGCTTTGAAATTTGATCCAGGCAACATTGTCCTTCTTACTCAAAAGCAAGAGCTTTTAGGTAAGCAAGTAGCGACAAACAAAGAGAAGCTAGACACACTCAGGCAAGCACAGTCGCAGGTTGAAGCAAAATTCAAATCTGGGGATATTGGCGCTGAACAGTATCGAGCCTTTCAGCGTGAAGTTGAGCAAACCAAAAACATCCTTGGTGGCTACGAGGGAAAACTTGAAAGTGTTAATCAGGCTCTGGCCGGAAATGGTCAAGCAGTCAGCAACAATACACAGACCATGAAAAGTCTGCAGACTGAGACTAACAACCTCTTGAAAGCTGATCTGATAAATGATTTTAGCGACAAAATCGCTGCAGCATCAGATAAAGTCGTTGAATTTGGCCAGAACAGTCTTGAAGCTTTTCGCGAAGTCGATGAAGGTATGGATATCATCGTCACTAAAACAGGAGCGTCAGGAGACTCTCTTGATGAAATGAGCGATATAGCAAAGAATTTATCAACATCAATCCCAACTGACTTTGAAACAGCTGGGAGCGCTGTTGGGGAGTTAAACACGCAGTTTGGACTGACTGGCGATGCATTGCAATCTTCCTCAGAATATCTCATTAAATTTGCGGAAATCAATGGTGCTGATGTGTCTGACTCAGCCATCTCAGCCAAACAGGCCATTGAGGCCTATGGATTACAAGCTAGCGATTTAGGGAATGTACTTGACGTAGTCACTCTAACATCCCAGGCAACTGGCGTTGGTGTCCAAGACCTGATGAGCAAGGCCATCACAGGCGCACCACAAATTAAACAGCTTGGGCTTTCCTTTGATGAGGGCGTGACCCTCATGGGTAAATTTGAGCAAGCTGGAGTAGATTCTAGCGGTGCTCTTAGCTCTTTGTCAAAAGCTGCTGTAAACTATGCAAAGGACGGCAAGAGCTTAAAAGACGGGCTGTCTGAAACTATTGATAAAATTAGGAACAGCACTGACGAAACCGAAGCTTTGACAACAGCCTCAGAGGTCTTTGGTTCAAAAGCTGCTTCGCGGATGGTGGACGCTATTAAGCGTGGGACATTGTCCTTTGACGATTTAGCACAGGCCGCGCAAAATTCATCGGGTGTCGTTGGTAAAACATACGACAATACACTTGACCCGATCGACAAATTTACAACCGCACAAAACGCCATTAAACTTGCCATGGCAGATGTCGGAGCTGTCATAGCAGAGACACTTGCACCTATTATGAAAAAGCTGGCTTCGATAATTCAAGATGTGTCAAAGTGGTTTAGTGGGCTATCAGTGCCTGTTAAACAGTTCATTCTTATTGTGGGTGGTCTGATTGTTGTTATCGGCGCACTGCTCCCAGTTTTCCTTGCTCTGCAAGCAGCTGCTATGGCCGCTGGAACTACGATAGGCGGGCTATTATTGTCATTCGCCCCAATTGTTGCGATAGTTGCAGCTGTGATAGCTGTAATTGCTTTGCTTGTCGTTGCTTTTAAAAATCTTTGGAAGAACAACGAGGGCTTTCGAACAGCTGTAATAGGCGCTTGGAATGCGATTTATGGTTTTCTTTCAAACATTGTATCTACTATCGCTAATTTTGTGATGGGGATTTGGGGCAAGTTGACATCTTGGTGGACAAAAAATCAAGATCTTATCCAGTCAACGACTAAGACTGTTTGGAATGCTATCCAGTCAGCTATCAAGACTGTGATGAGCAAATTGGCACCGCTCATAAAGCTTGCCATGGAAAACATCAAGATTAGTGTCAAGGCAGCTTGGACGATTGTTAAAATAGTCATTTCTACTACGCTAGATACCATCTTAGGCATCATAAAAGCTGTTATGCTGGTCATAAACGGCGATTGGGATGGTGCTTGGAAAGCTATTAAGGAAACTGCTAAGAACTTTATTGAGGGCGTTTATAATGTCATCAAAACATGGCTTGATGCACTACTTCAAATCTTTTCAAATTCTTGGAATTTGTTAAAAGATGTAGTCAGCAATGTGTCAGTGACTATCTCAAGCGTTGTGCAAAGTGTCTGGTCAGCGATTGTCACTTACCTGAGTGGCGTAGGTCAATCAATCTACACCACCGCGTCAAGTATTTGGCAGTCTATCCTTTCTACTCTATCAAGTATTTGGAACAGTATTTATAGTACTGTTATGAGTGTCTTCAATGCTATCTCTACTTTTTTGTCAAATCTTTGGAACACGATTTCCAGCACGGCATCCAGCGTGTGGAATGGTATTATGATGACCTTACAGTTCATCTGGAACAGCATCTATAACACCGTCATGTCAATCTGGAACGCCATTTGGAACTTCTTGTCCAACCTTTGGAACACGATCTCCAGCACAGTGTCCAGCATCTTTAATGGCATTAAAAACACCATTTCAAATGTTTGGAATGGTATTTTAGAAACAACTCAAAACGTTTGGAGTACTATCAAGAGTACCATCAAATCAATGATTGAGGGGGCGAAGAATATTGTGTCAGACACAATTGAGGCTATGAAAAAACTATTTAAGTTTGAATGGTCTCTTCCACGTCCAAAAATCCCTAAATTTACCGTGAGCGGTGGTAAAGCACCATGGGGATTTGGGGGTGAAGGTTCACTTCCAAGTGTTGACATTACCTGGTTTGCCAAAGGCGGTATCCTTACGAAACCGACTGCCTTTGGAATGCTTGGAAATAGTGTTGCTGTTGGTGGTGAAGCTGGCAATGAAGCTGTCTTACCACTTAATGAAGGAACGCTTGGCATGATTGCAGATCGTATTATGGCGACTGTCACAGAGAAAATCATTGTGCAGGTACCTGAACAAAAGCCACAGCCAATCGTTTTAAATGTAGACGGCAAGACATTTGCTAAGTTGATGGTGGGCTATATCTCAGATGAGCAGGCTCAAAGGCTGAGCATTATTGAAAATGGAGGAACTATTTAATGACCACTAAGCATTATGGAATTACTTACAATGGGAGGCACTCGTTTGATGATGAGGGCCTCCTTTTGCTCAATGAGCGCAGCATTGGTATTCCAAATAAAAAGAAAGTAACTGTCCAAGTACCGTTCTCTAACGATGTTTATGACTTTTCAACTGTTTATGGTGGTCAGTTGTATGAACAGCGCAAACTGACATACAGCATCCAGATTCAGAACGACATCTATGGAACAAAGGAAGCCATGAATTTCACAAAAACTAAAGCTATTAACTGGCTTATGGGAACGACTGGCTACGCTAAATTAGTTGATGATGCTTACCCAGGCTTTTACTTTTTAGCTGAAGTGCAAGGGAATTCAGACTTTAAAGAGGATTGGAGTCATGGAGTCCTAAAGGTCACCTTCACAGCCTATCCTTTCATGATTTCCGAAAAGGCCGAGGGCAATGACATCTGGGATGACATCAATTTTGACCTTGATGTGCTGCAAGATGTATCGTTTGATGTCTCTGATGAAACGGACGTCATGCTTTATAATAACGGAATCGCTCTGGCACGACCTGAAATCACAGCAACAGCACCGTTTAAATTAACACTTAACGGTACTGAGCATGATATTAGCGTAGGGAGTCGGACTTACGACTATTTTACTCTTGACGAAGTCAACGAAATTCATGTCAAAGGCACTGGCAGGCTGTCATTTAACTGGCATAAGGAGCTTTTGTAATGTATAAAGTAACTCTAATCAATGATGGTCAAGGAACAATCATCCACAATCCGTTTACAGGTGGAAATAAGCTGATGACTGGTGTCATCAAGTTTGAAATCAATAAAGTTGGCCAGTTTGATTTTCAATTTTTACCGAACAATGCAGCGCACGCAAGTATCATCAGGCCATTTTTGACAAAGATTGAAATCATCAACGAGCTGACTGGTAAAGAGGTATTTCGTGGAAGGATTGGACCTTTTTCGAAAGATATGGTCGAATCTGGCATTACGACATTTACTTATAATGCTCGTGATGAGCTTGATTATCTTAATGATAGCAAGCAGCAGCCTGAAATTTATAAAGGCACACGCAGTGGCTTAATAAAAAAGATTTTGGACTATCATAACAGCATTGTTGAGAGTTATAAAGCTTTTTATGTTGGTGACATTGCTGACTTTGTCGGAAGCTCTGACAAGATTGAGTGTGAAATTGACGCCAACAAGAAGACACTAGCCTTGATTACTGATTTGATTTTGAGTGCTTATAGTCTTGAGATACAGGTTAGGCGAGTAGAAGGTAAGCGATACCTTGACATCAAGAAAAAGATTGGTGTCAGGAGCTCTACTGAGATAAAGTTGACGGTCAACCTTGTCCGAAACTCTCAAAAACTCAATCCTGAAAATGTTATCACTCGCTTAATTCCATTGGGCAAACGTGATGAGACGACTGGGAAGCGCCTGACAATTGACTCTGTCAACAGCGGTAAAATTTACGTTGACAGAGCTGACTTGATAAGCGAAATTGGTATACGAGCTGATAATCTTGTCATTGACGATGAGACAGACCCCAAAAAACTAAAGTCATCAGCAGAAAACGTCATGAACAGCCAGAAAGCGACTGCTTCGCAGTACACTCTGGAAGCTATCAATCTCAATCTTATCAAAAAGAACTTTGATGAGTTTGTTGAAGGCAATACTTATAGAGTTATTAACCCTATCATGAACCTTGATGAGGATCTGAGGATTGTCAGTAGGCAAATTGACATTTCAAAAGTCGAAAAATCAACTCTGACAGTCGGTGACAAGTTTAAAACCGCTGAAGAATATCAAGCCGAAATGATTAAAGCCAGAACATCATCTCTTGTCAGCAAAGAAGCGCTAGCTGACAGCTTATCAACAATCATGAACGAGAC
The DNA here is from genome assembly GCF_000379985.1 of Streptococcus caballi DSM 19004. Taxonomy (GTDB): domain Bacteria; phylum Bacillota; class Bacilli; order Lactobacillales; family Streptococcaceae; genus Streptococcus; species Streptococcus caballi. Next base: position 28,089 of record NZ_KB904077.1, read on the forward strand.
AGCCAAAATAAGCGAAGAGTTAGAAAGGCTCAAAACAAGCACACCATTAGAAGAAATAGGAGGAAGCTAAATGGCAGGTATTGAAAAATATTTAAAAACTATAAAAAATGGCGTATTTGGTCGTGACGTTAGAAAAGCGATACATGACGGGATCCAGCAAGTCTATGATGATGCGACGGCTAACGGCAATGCCAATATGGAAGTGGCTAAGGCGAGGGGTATTTACCCTACATTAAGTGAACGGATGGGAGCTTTACAAAATGAATTGGTTGAATTGATTAACAACTTAAATGCAATTACTTCTGGAGAAGAGTCTTCCGCTGAAGTAATGTCTGCAAGGGCTGCAGTTGATGGGGCGATATATCAAAATTTATCAAAGAGTATAAAAGCTCAGTTTTCCAATATTTACAATTCAGATCTAAAATTTGTTCGTGGATATATTGATTTAAATGGAAATAATCAATCAATTGATGACTTATGGTACCGGACGGATGACTTCTATCCGATCCAAGATATTATCAATGCTGAAATTCAGTCTCGTCCAGGAGCGTCTGCTATTGCTTACTATGATGTGAATAAGAGTTTTATTGGACGGCAAGGTGGGAATAAAATTGAACGTATTTCAAGTATGCAGGTACCAACTGGGGCTAAATTTGTGAGATTTTGTTTCCATTGGGAAGATCCAACTCATGCTATCTTGACTACCAAAGGAAGTGGCGTCATTAAGCTTCTTACTCAACTTGTTGGTTCGTTACGTTCGTTGGGAGAGAATGAAATCATCGAATCTGTATCAGATAAGAGAGTGACGGATGGATTCTACATCAATTTTAACAATGAGTTAGTCGCAAGAGATGACTGGGCTACGACAGACTATTTTGTTATTAATGATATCGAATCAGTTCAAATTCCATCTAAACATGGAGCGATAGGAATTGGATATTACGGCTGGGATAAACAATTAATTACATATGATACACTTGGAAAGTCTCAGTTGGGAAATTATGACTTTGCGTATCTAACAGATTTGCGCCGTAACACGGGTGCAGTTTTTGTGAGGTTTTCAATTCACAAAATAGAACCTTTCAAAATCATTCTGAAATCAAGAACCGACTCACGATTGTCACGTTTTGAAAGATTGTTCAATATTTTAGGTCTTGAAATTTTGACAGTTGAGGATGCAAAACAAGAGAAGCCAAATAATTACATTTCAAGAGATGGTATTTTCACAGAATTAAATGGTTGGCATTCTTTGAATAGATTGGTTCCGATTGATTCCATCGTTGACGTTAATATCAGGACAATGCACCATGCAGGGACCATTGCTTATTATACAGAGGACAAGACTTTCATCTCAACTCAAGGTGGCGATGGTCAATATTTAATCACAGAAATGAAAGTTCCGGCTGAGGCTAAATTTGTACGTTTCTGCTTCAATGAGTTTTTCGACGAAGAATCCAACTATGTCTTGATCAAGCAAGAGAAATCAATGTTGGATTGGTTGCCAAACAAATCTGGATCAGTGAGAACGCTTGAAGGTAAAACTGTAGGTTTCATTGGTGATTCAATCACAGCTGGAGTGGGCGCCACTAAGTTATATCGTGATTTGCTTGCTGAAAAATATGGATTCGTACAACATACAGAAGCAGTTTCAGGTGCTCAAATCAAAAATATGCTTGAGTATGCCCAAAAATTGAAAGCGAAGAACATCAAATTTGACTGTATCTTTGTTTTCGGCGGTACTAACGACTTTAATTCATCTGTAGAATTAGGCGATTTCTTCAGTATTTCAACAGAGACCGTCAACAAGAACGGAAACATGGTTGAGTTGAAGAAAAGAACTCCTGTTTATGATGATACATTTTGTGGACGATTAAACAATCTTTCGAGGTATCTTAAAACCAATTTTCCGGACACTAGAATTATTTACTTAACACCAATCCACCGAGCGTACTTTGAGGCAGGTTCCAAAAACGTCCAGCCTTCGGAATCGTACTCAAATTTAAGAGGATACTACATCGACGACTATGTGGACCGTGTGAAGAAAGCGGGTACACATTGGTCTATTGAGGTAATAGATCTATTCACAGACAGCGGTCTACATCCTCTCACGGAATCATATGGAAAATTCTTTGCAAACTCGACTTCGGATCTATTGCATCCAAATAATTTAGGTCATGGGTTAATAGCTTCTGCAATCGAAAGAAAGATTTAAAAGAGGAGGTATCAATCATTGCCAATCGAACACGCAGAACGAATAGCTCAAAGCCAAGTGGCTTGGGCTATTTTGTTTATTTTATTATTTGGTTTTGTCATCCGTTATCTGATTAAGACATCAGATAAGCGAGAAGCTAAGCTCATGGATTTTCACGAGCAAGCCAAAGAGGAAAGTAATAAGCGGGAGGACCGCTTGATGAATCATCTCGAAAAGACTACCGCAGAAATGGGCGCTATGGCCCGTGAAATTGGTGGGCTAAAGGGTGAAGTGTCACTGATGAGTGACCGCATCGAGAAAATTGAAAAAGGAGAATTAACATGAATCAAATCACAGATATTATTGCCAGTGGGGCAATGAGTACACTAGTCATATTAGCAGGTATTGCCGTTCAGGCAGTCAAAAAGTACCTTATCACTAAAGGCGGTCAAAAAGCTGTAGAGATTACAGAAATCCTTGTCAAAAATGCAGTCAGTGCTACTGAGCAGGTAGCCCAAAAGCTGGACATCCACGAAGAACAAAAGCTGGCACATGCCAAAGATATTGTCAAGAAAGGCTTAGAACAGTACAACATTTACTTGACTAACTCACAGATTGATAATTTTATCGAGTCAGCTGTCAAGCAGATGAATGATAACTGGAAAGGTCAGTAAGTGTTTAGGGAATTGGCGGAGGCAGGAGCGATTATCCTGCCTTTTATTTTGCCATTGTATCTAATAATCAATCAAGGCTGGTTTGCTCTTGTCTTAGGGGCAATCTGGCTTATTTGTATGTTTGGAAAAGGAGACTAAGATGGATAAAGATAAACTTGTCGGCTGGTTTGACCAGCACAAAGGACGGTTGACTTACTCAATGCTGGGTAGTCGTAACGGCTCAGACGGCACTGCTGATTGTTCGGGTGGTGTTTCCCAAGCTCTAAAAGAGGCTGGTGTAGCCATCAAAGGATTGCCATCAACAGTCACGTTAGGCTCGCAATTGGCCGCTAACGGTGCTATCCGTGTCAGCAAAAACGAAGACTGGAAAGCGCAACGTGCTGATATTGTATTGATGTCTTGGGGTGCTGATATGTCTCAATCTGGCGGCGCAGGTGGCCATGTCGGGGTCATGAAAGACGCTAATACTTTTATCAGCGTAGACTATTCAACAGGTGGACAAGCCGGCACAGCAGTGTCAGAATGGAACTGGGACACTTACTATTGGAATAGCCGCCCTGTCTATATTGAAGTTTGGCGATTTACTGGTGCTAGTGTTACTAATCAGCAACCTGCCACGGTTGTTCCAACTAGCACACGTCAGCCAGACAGCAAGGCTTACTACTTGGCCAATGAGGTTGCATTTGTTAATGGCATTTATCAAATCAAGTGTGATTACCTTTGCCCAATTGGTTTTGATTGGACAGAGAACGGCATCCCTGTCAACTTGGTAAACTGGGTTGATAAGGACGGCAACAATATCACAGATGGTGCCGACAAGGACTTCAAAGCTGGCATGTACTTCAGTTTTGCGATTGACGAAGCTCATATCACTGACACTGGTGAAGATGGCTATTATGGTGGTTATTACTGGCGCAAGTTTGAGTTTGGCCAGTTTGGTACCGTGTGGCTATCTTGTTGGGATAAAGATGACCTTGTTAATTATTATAAATAGTATTTAACCGCCTCAATTTCGAGGCGGTTTTTTTGCATAATTGTGGTTAAAAGCATAAAAACAAGAAAAGTCCGTTAAAACGGACTAAAAGTTAAAAAAATATCAAAATTTGAATTACTTTACGATTGAATTATAAAAAGTTCGCGCCCACCATTCGCCCACCAATTTTCCAATAATTAGCCAAATTTAACCAAATAAAAAATCAAAAAGCCAGATTTTATAGGCTTTTTATCCAGTTAATTTCTGCATATTCAGGTACTGCAATCCCCTCCTCTCCTTTTATTCCATTGATATATCAAGGTTTTGATGGTGTTTGCCCACCATTTGCCCACTGATTTTAAATTTTGTTAAAAATCT
>NZ_KB904078.1 GCF_000379985.1 Streptococcus caballi DSM 19004
CGCGACTCATGATTAATGGTGGAGCAAGCTCCGGTATCAATCATGCGTTCCACTTGCATGTATTAGGCACGCCGCCAGCGTTCGTCCTGAGCCAGGATCAAACTCTCATTTAATCTTACTCATTCCTGTCACTGACAGATTTATTTTCTTAACAGGTCGATGTCTCAACCCGCACGTTTGGTTCGTCTTGTTCAGTTTTCAAAGGTCTTTGTCTCTTAACAGACAACTTCTATAGTCTATCAAATCTGAAACAACTTGTCAACTACTTTTTCCAAAGTTTTTTCAACTCGTTTTCATCAGCAGCTCGCTCCGTTTGACAGCTTATTCAGTATACTAAACTTATGCCATCCTGTCAACTATGGTTCGCATAAAATTTATGAGCGGGAAATTTTCCACTGAAACAGAACGGCTCTCTAGCACGCCACCTTCAGACTTTTTAATCATAAGATCCCTACAATTACAATCAAAGCAGTGATATACCCATTTAAGGTAGACCACTGTTTTGATTAAAATTGTCTGCGAAGGCCAGTATCTTTCAGACAATGGCTAACTTTTTTAGCTTATATCTCCATAGAGCTCAATTATTTGACAGGCTACGATAACTTTTTATCTGGACTGATTTTGAAATCCAATTTTATTTGCGTTTGCGAGCAATGAGATTAATTGGTGTTCCTTCAAAACCAAAGGCTGCGCGGATTTGGTTTTCCAAGAAACGCATGTAAGAGAAGTGCATAAGCTCTTCTTCATTGACAAAAATAACAAAAGTTGGTGGTTTAACCGCAACTTGAGTGCCGTAGAAGATTTTTAGGCGTTTTCCTTTATCTGTTGGCGTTGGATTGATAGCAATAGCATCCATAATAATATCGTTAAGCACCGCAGAAGGAATACGTTTATTTTGGCTCTCGCTGATGCGCTTAATCATTTCAGGTAGTTTGTGAAGACGTTGCTTAGTTTGGGCTGAGACAAAGATAATTGGCGCGTAACTCAAAAACTGGAACTGGTCACGAATATTCTCTTCCCATTTGGCAACAGTATGATTGTCCTTTTCAATGACATCCCATTTATTGACTACGATGATCATTCCTTTACCAGCATCGTGGGCAAAACCAGCAATACGTTTATCGTATTCACGGATACCTTCCTCAGCATTGATAACCATCAGGACAATATCAGAGCGATCAATGGCACGCATAGAGCGCATGACAGAATACTTTTCTGTATTTTCATAAACCTTACCTGACTTACGCATACCAGCCGTATCAATCATGGTGTATTCTTGACCATCACCGTCAACAAAGCTGGTGTCAATGGCATCACGGGTTGTTCCTGCAACAGGACTAGCAATAACACGATCTTCACCAAGAATGGCGTTGATCAAGCTAGATTTCCCAACATTAGGACGACCAATCAGGCTAAACTTGATGATATCGGGATTTTTTTCTTCTTCCTCAACAGGCAGATTTTCAACAATGGAGTCCAGTATATCACCTGTCCCAATCCCATGCACAGATGAAATAGGATAGGGATCCCCCAGACCCAACGAATAGAAGTCATAGATATCGTTACGCATCTCAGGATTATCGACCTTATTAACCGCTAAAATGACAGGCTTGTTGGCGCGATACAAAATCTTTGCAACGTACTCATCGGCATCCGTGACACCTTCCTTACCTGAGACAACAAAGACAATAACATCCGCCTCTGTCATAGCAATGTCAGCTTGATGTTTGATTTGCTCCATAAAAGGCGCGTCAACATCGTCGATTCCTCCAGTATCAATAAGCGAGAACTTACGATTAAGCCATTCTCCAGTCGCGTAGATTCTGTCACGCGTTACCCCTTCTACATCTTCCACAATGGAAATACGCTCGCCTGCAATACGGTTAAATAGAGTTGATTTTCCAACATTAGGGCGACCAACGATAGCTACTGTAGGTAAAGCCACTTTCTTCTCCTTTTCTCACACAGCCATACAGCTGTTTTTTTGATTAATGGCGGCGATTGCCACCTTGTAAATGAATTTCTTTCGATAAATAGCTGATGCGTTCCATCACGCGCTTGGCCTGCCAAGATTCATCACCTGAACGTGACAAGGCAAAATGTTCTTCAAGACCTTTCATATCAAGATTCGATGTAAAGAAAGTCAGTAAATTTTCCTGCATACGATACTGTAAAATGACCTGCAAAACATCATCACGTAACCAAGAGCTTTGCTGCTCTGCGCCTATATCATCCAGCACCAAAATTTCTGCCTGTTTAATTTGGTCAATCTCTTCCTTGACCTTGCCTGTATTGATAGCATTCTTGATGTCAACAGAAAAAGTCGGGAAGTGCAGAAGAGTCGTTGATTTCCCATACTTAGCAGACAGACGATTAGCCAAGTAAGCCATGAGATAGGATTTCCCAACTCCAAAACTGCCAAAGATATAGAGCCCTTTTTGAGGACCATCCTCCAGATGCTTGATATAACTATTCAGGTAATTGTATATTTCAATACGATTTGGATCGCCTAGATCAATATCGTCTGTTGAGATATATTTAAGGTTAGAAGGCAAACCAATCAAAATCACCCGATTCTTGATATCTTGACGTTTTTTAGCCTCCACAAGCTCACGAGTCTCCAAATAAGTCACATCAGCATAACCTTCATTCATTGTCAGGACTGGCTCATAGCCCTTAGCAATATAGTCGGCATCTTGGTTTCTAAAACGAGCTCGTTCAATCAGGAATTGATTGAACTTGGGAAAACTAAGCTTAATTTGTTCCTGCGTCAGATGATGGGTACTAATAAAATCAGCGACTTCCCGGTCAGCTAAAATAGCCTGTCTCAATTCATCAAGATTGACACGGTTAGAATGAGGCTGCTTGGCCAATGTTTCTCCGATTTTTTCCATTAGCATCTCCTTAATCTTCTAGCATACTTCTTTTGAGTTCTTCCAGTTTAGCTGTCTCTTCAGCTGTCGCCACCTGCTTGTACTCTTTCTCTGTCCATTCAGGGATATTGCTTTTTGCCGACTTCTTTTTCTGACCATTTTTTCGCTCTGCAAAACTGCGTAACTTGAGAACTGCTTCCTCCGCGCTAGCTACTTGCTGATAAGCAAAGTCATTAGCTAACTTCATGATATAAGGCTTGTTGACATTAGCAGATTTGGTCTTGTCCAAAGTGTAAAGCAACATGACGCTAATCACCTCGTCCAAGAAACTCATATTTGCCAAATCTTCTAGCAACTTCTCTTCGCTCTTGGTTACCACAGCGTGACGAGATTTCTTGATTTTCATTAAAAAATCTTTGGCACTGGTCTGCTTGGCTTCGCGAACAATGATCTGCTCTTTTTGACTAAATTGGTTGCTTGACTGCTCAGACCGAGCCTGCTTACGACGAGCCTGCATGCGTTTGGGTGAAATAACTGCGTTGATAGCTGTCTCTTTAGCCAGTGTGTAGGTGTCAAACCAATTCAAACTGAAACGCTCAGCAATGTTATAAAGTTCAATAACATCTTTTTTTTCATCTTTGAAGCGGAGGCCATCTCGTTGCATTAAACGCTGGAAACTGTCCAAATCAAAATGAATTTGATTATCTTTCTGCTGAAGCATAGGATGGTCTATATCAGTAAACACATCTGAAAATTTTTTGGAAATATCCCTTGCTCCGTCAGGAATTTTCAAAAGCATTTCCTCAACCGCAACATCGCCAATTCGCTGCTCCAACAATCTGCGATAAATTGGATTATTCAGAAAAGCTTCATTTCCCAGAGCAGGTTGAAGTTTGAGCAAGTATTTTTCCCTAGTTTGGTAAAGCACCAAGAGATCCACAGCAGTCAGCATGACAAAGGCCTCTTCCAAACGTCTCATTCCAAACTGCAGATGATTCAGAATCTCAGAAAACTTGTGTTCTTTAGCACCATCATCAAAAAAATGCACCAAATACTGGTAGAGAGCCACCGCATCACCACCCACTATGGGAAAATAGAGCTGGGTCAGACTGGCCGAATCTAAAAAAACTTTGTTGTGCCTCAAATAAGAAAAGTTATCAATCGGCTTCATCAGCAACACTACTTTTCTTTTTGCTACGAACGCGATTTGTAATCTGCTGCAAAAGTTCCTCAATCTCGTCGACGTCCTTGAAACTCTTATAAACACTAGCAAAACGCACATAGGTAATCTCATCTAACTCTGCCAGTTCATCCATGACAAGATTTCCAATAACAACAGTTGATACTTCATTTTCATATTGACTTCGGATTGTCTGCTCAATACGTGAAATAACCTTTTCAATATCATCACTAGAAACTGGTCTTTTTTGCGCACTCTGCACGATACCATTTAAAATTTTATCGCGTGAAAACTGCTCGCGTGTGCCATCTTTTTTGATAACTAAAAGAGGGGACACCTCGACACGTTCAAAGGTTGTGAAGCGCGTGTGACAGTTTTCACATTCTCTGCGGCGTCTGATGGTATTGCCATCCTCAGCCTGACGACTATCCACAACACTGGATTTATTATAATTGCATTTTGGGCAACGCATACAAACACCCCAATTCTAACAGTTTAATCTAACACTTTATTTTATCATATTTTCACTAATAACAAAAGAAAGTAGGACCAAACTCAGCTAACAAGTTCAGTCCTACCTATTAATTTTAGTTTAAAAGTTGTCTTTATCAACTAAAGGCATTTTCAAGATAAAAGTCGTTCCTTTGCCAAGCTCACTAGTTACAGACATATCAATTCGGTAAGCCTCAACAATTTGCTTTAAAATTGATAGACCGATTCCCAAACCTGACTGGGTAGATGTCCGATTTCTTGACTTATCTGTTCGATAAAAGCGGTTAAAGATGTTCTTTAAATCTTCTTGAGACATCCCTTCACCTTTGTCCGTAATTGAAATTTTCACCTGCAAATCTTCTAGCTCAAGTTTCACAGTAACTTCTTTGATATTCGGCGAATATTTGACTGCATTGTCAATTAAAATTGTCAATGCCTGTTCAAAATGATTCTGATAAATATTTACCCAAATCTCATTAGCCGACACCTGATTATCAAATATAAAAGTGAAATCGTTTTTTAGCACTTTAAAATTACTAAGGACTAGATTTATTGACCCCACAAGATCACATATCGCATTACGGTGCAAATCAAAACTTCCTTGGACGCGAATCATATCTAACATATCATTAATCATAACAGACATTTTTTCTGCTTCATTGTAAGTTGCTGCTAGACTTTCGTCAAGAATCTTAGGATCATCTTTTCCCCAACGTTGTAACATCCCAACATGGCCTTGGATAACAGCAACAGGTGTCCTCAATTCATGACTGACATCACTGATAAAATTTGCTTGCAACTGTGTATAGTTTTCAACGCGATCCAACATATTATCAAAAATGACTGATAACTCTTCAATTTCATCTCCCGACTTAATCTGACTTCTCAGATGCAAATCGCTTGGATTGTCAGCTATTTTTGTCATGATAGCGTGTAGATTGTCAATAGGTTTCAAGAAGCTCTTTGTTGAAGAAGAGATGATAGCCAAAGCTAGGGTCATCCCGACTACTTCAATAACCAATAACAATAGTAGTGTATTGTTCCTAACGTTTTTATAAAAATCAAGGCTATGCGATAATTCTATATAACCAATTAAAATATCATTTTTTTGGGAATATACTGGCTTAGCTAAGATAAAAGTATCTTCTTTTTTTACAAAATAATTAGTTACCTCTGTCAACTTTTCTGTTATTACATTTTTAACATTCTCGTTAGTTGTGAAAATGAGTTTTTTATGGTCATCATATACTGAAACATCCAGATTTAGATAAAGAACATTAGCCATTTCTTCCTTATGGCTTGTCCAACTATCATCTTTTGTCTCATCAAAGTTAGATTTAAATATATTGATAAAGTTTTCAGTTGATACTTCTTCATCCATAACAGAAAGTCGATCACTGAAAATAGACATAGTATGTTCAATATTGGCTTTTTCACGTTCCAAAAGCAAATAATTGGTCGTCATATAGGCAATGACTGTAAAAGCCGTAAACATGCTGAAAAAAAGTAGAAAGGAGCGTATAGTAATTTTCTTTGTTAAAGAACTCTTGTAAACTAAAAATGATGGCTTTTTCATTTTTCGCGAATGACATATCCCATACCACGAACTGTTTGGATGTATGACTCTTTGTCGGGTAGGTCAATTTTACCACGGAGATAACGAATATAAACATCAACTACATTTGTTTCTGCTTCAGAATCATATTTCCAAACATTGGATAATAATTCTTCACGTGTCATAACTCGATTACGGTTTGACATTAAAACGCTAAGCAGATCAAATTCTCGCTTAGTCAGAGGAATCTCAACATTGCCACGAACAGCAGAACGATTTTGAGAATTTAAAGCTAAATCACGGAAATTACTGTCATCTTCTGTTGTATTTTTGCCAGATTCTAAATCTTGGCGACGGAAAATAGCTCTGATACGCGCTAAAAGTTCCTCAATAGCAAATGGTTTGACGATATAGTCATCTGCACCACGATCCAGTCCTGCTACAATATCCATCACTGAATCACGAGCAGTCATCATGATAACATAAGTATTTTTCTCAATTTGAAGTCTACGAGTTAGCTCAAAACCATCCATTTCTGGCAACATCAAGTCTAATAAAATCAGGTCAAAATCAGACTCCAAAGCAGCCTCTAACCCTTCTCTACCACTGTTTTTAACAACAACTTCGTAGCCTTCATGCTGTAATTCCAAAGAAACAAATCTTGCCAGATTTGTTTCATCTTCAATGATTAACACTTTTTTAGTCATATAAACCATCCTTAATTTTTATAAATTTAATATAATTTTTGGTAGTATCCTATTTAAATTCAAAAACAGAATATTACCCTCTTTATTTGAAATGAGAAATAGTTTTACAAAAAAACTAATTATCTCGCCTTTGTCGTAAGAGCTGTTATTAAACAATCTAGATGCATAATTACATTAAGTATACTAAACAGCTACAAAAGTATACCAAATAAATGATAAAAATTCAATGACTTTTTAATTTTTTAATAAATAATATCAATCTTCAAACACGCCATCCAAAGCAGAAAATGGATTATCTGCTTTTTTCTTTTCTGCTCTCAATTTATCATACTGCGACTCCGTAAAAACAGACCAGTTGGCACCAGATGGCATATCATCACCGTTAATCTCCTCTTCTGTCAAAACTTGTAGAGGGACGTTTAACAAGATGTTATCAATCACACTTTCCGCTAAATCAATCACTTCTCCTTCAAGAACCAATACCACCATACCTTTCTTGTCCGCCACATCAGCCTGTGCAATGAATATTTCATCAATTAATTGACTCTCTTTTAACTCAACAGGTGTCATAGAACGGCTAGATGGTAGAGTGATGATGTAATCTAATTTATAGTTAAGTAGATACAAACCTTGGTCATAGGTGACTGAACCCACCACATGCACATCTTTAATATCTAAAATACCAGCATCTCTGTTCAAGAGCTCTTCTTTAATAGATAAATCATCATTAAAAGCAACCCCTTCGGCTCGTTTTCTAATTTCTGACAATAACAACATTCTATTCCCCTTCTCTGATAGCCTAAATATAAGTATTTTTAATAATATCTTACTATTTAATCTTTAAATTAACAATATTTTTTATTTGAATTATTAAAATAAAAAAGCAGTTTCAGCTTTTTAAGCTAAAATCTGCTTTCTTTGAACGATTACATCTGTCTCAGACGCTCAATACGATCTGAAATAGGCGGATGAGTATAGAAGAGCGATCTAACACCTTCCCTTTTCATGGGGTCATTAATGTAAAGCGCTGCGCTAGCACTATCTACTGGATGATCCATAGGTTGGGACTGATCTAATTTTTGAAGAGCCTTAATCATCCCCTGAGGATTTCTAGTCAATTCAACCGAGCTAGCGTCTGCCAAATACTCACGTTGTCGTGAAATGGCTAGCTGAACCAGACTAGCTGCCAACGGAGCCAGAATCAAAGACAAAAGTGAGAAAATCAGCAGAAGAATACCTAAGCCATCTCCCTCCCTGTCATCATTTCTGCGTCTACCACCACCATACCAGATTATGCGTCCACCTATACTAGAAAGCATTGTGACTGCACTAGCAAGAGCAACAGCAATGGTAGAAATACGAATGTCATAGTTTCTAATATGGCTGACCTCATGACCGACAACACCTTCCAATTCTTCACGCGTCATGACCGCTAAGAGACCTGTGGTTGCCGCAATCGCAGCATTTTCAGGGCTGGAACCCGTCGCGAAGGCATTGAGTGAATCATCTTCAACAATGAAAACACGAGGCATAGGAATTTGCGCCACCATAGCCATGTCTTCGACAATGTGATAAAGCTGCGGCGCTTCTTCAGCAGTCACCTCATGCGCATTATTCATGGACATGACTACATTGGTCGACTGAAAAATCATGGTGGCTGCGTAAATCACACCAATAATCATGGCTAGTGCCACACCAAATTCAAGACTGCCTAGTAACAAGTAACCAACTGCCGCACCAATCGTTGCCAGAAGCATGAAAAAGACAATAATTAACACGACCGTCCTGCGTTTATTTCTGGAAATTTGATCGTATAGCATAATTACTCCTTCTTAGCGCTGTATCTGCTGGTCAAGTTCTAGAAATCAAACTTAACAGAAGGCACTTCTTTTTCTTCTTCAGGTGTTTCCAAGAATTGGCTAGCCTTGAAACCGAAGAGTCTTCCAACAATATTGGTTGGGAATGTTTCCAATTTAACATTGTAGTTAGCAGTTGTTGAATTGTAGAGCTGACGTGAGTAAGAAATTTTGTTTTCTGTGTTGGTCAACTCGTCTTGCAGCTTAACAAAGCTGGTATTAGCCTTTAAGTCTGGGTAATTTTCCGCCACAGCAAAGATACCTGTCAATTGTTTACTGAGAGCATTGCTGGCTTTCATAGCTTCTGCAGGACTTTGAGCATTAGCTACTGCAGCACGCAATTCAGTCACCTTGGCCAAAGTTTTACCTTCATAATCTGCATAACCTTTGACTGTTTCAATTAAATTTGGAATGAGATCATTACGGCGTTTCAATTGCACATCAATCTGGCTCCAAGATTCCTTAGTCTGCATACGGCTTTTCACCAAGCCATTGTAGATGGCGATGCACCAAACAACCAATACAATGATAACCGCCAAAATAATAAGTAATGTCATGTCTTATCTCCTTTTATGTGTTTTGTCTATTATAGCAATTTTCCTTGTTTTCTAAAAGGAAAAGGATATATCAGCTCCAAGTTAACAAAAAATACTTTAAACCCCCGTTTTCATACCAGAAACCTTCAAAATACTGCCCCAAATGACGAAAAAGCAGGAAGAAACTATAAAAGTCGGTCCACTACCCTAGTCTACCAAAGCAGAGGAAACTTTTCAAACAAAATTAGCACGTCTGCTAAAGATGATAGACGTTTTGGAGTTATTAAACCCTGTTTTCTTTAGCCGGTGCTGGATTTTAGTCTGTGAATCAAACATTATCCGAAGCAGACGGTGGTTGGTCTAACAAAGACTTTAATCGTCCAGAATTGATTAGTGTAGTAACCACTAGAAATCTTTACCTGCCAAAAAATGCTTCTAAAAAGCGTCTTGTGGAGGAAAGAGAAAGGGTTATGGTCAAGCACTCTCCTAGTTTTTCCTCCTTTCCAAGACTTTTCCAAGTCAGAATATCTCCCCAAGACCTATTTTATGTTAGAATAGAGGAAGATTTACTGTATAGGCTAGAAAGGGAAAACTATGACACCTCAAGACTTTTATCAAGCTCTGGAGCAGGCTGATATCATCTTATCAGACAAGCAAAAAGAGCAATTTGACACCTATTTTAAACTGCTGATTGAGTGGAATGAGAAAATCAATCTGACTGCCATCACTGATCAGAAAGAGGTTTACCTCAAACACTTTTACGACTCGATCGCCCCTATCTTACAAGGCTATCTGCAAAATAAACCTATCAAACTGCTGGATATTGGAGCGGGTGCGGGCTTTCCCAGTCTGCCTATGAAGATTATTTACCCAGAGATTGATGTGACCATCATTGATTCGCTCAACAAGCGCATCAATTTTCTCAATCTCTTGGCAGATGAATTGGGCTTAGGGGGCGTGCATTTTTACCATGGCAGGGCTGAAGACTTTGGGCAAGACAAGAACTTTCGCGCCAGCTTTGATGTAGTCACAGCTCGTGCGGTGGCCCGCATGCAGGTCTTGTCTGAGCTGACTATTCCCTTCTTAAAAGTTGGTGGTCGTCTGATTGCTCTCAAGGCTGCCGCAGCAGATCAAGAAATTGCTGACGCCCAAAATGCTTTAGCACTGCTATTTTCAAAAGTCATCGAAAACCGTAACTATCAGCTACCAAATGGCGACGGACGTCACATGACTATTGTGGAAAAGAAGAAAGAAACGCCTAATAAATACCCACGTAAGGCTGGAATGCCTAACAAAAAGCCGCTATGATGGATCGCTTGATTGAATTGTTCATGGGACACCACAAGATACCTGTGACCAGGAGATTAATTCTCAGTTTTATGAGTTTAATACTAATAGGGAGTTTACTTTTATCGCTTCCTGTCATGCATCGTACCGGTGCTCCTGCTACAAACTACCTTGATCATCTCTTTACAGCTGTTTCTATGGTCTGTGTGACTGGGCTTAGCGTTTTCCCAGTTGGTCAGGTCTATAATATTTACGGTCAGCTGGTGTCCATGCTCTTGATGCAATTTGGTGGGCTAAGTTTGGTGACGCTGATTGCCGTATCCTACTATCTCTTGCGGCGTAAAATGTCACTTAACGACCAATTCCTCTTGCAGTCAGCTATTGCGCGTGATTCTTCATCTGATTTGAAGGATTATCTGTTTTCCATTTACAAGATAACCTTCTCAATCGAAGGACTGGGGGCGATTCTCCTCATGATTGATTTTATCCCGCGCTTTGGCTGGACCAGGGGGATTTTCAACAGTCTATTTTTAACTGTCTCGGCCTTTTGTAATGCTGGTTTTGATAACCTAGGGTCCAATAGTTTGATGGATTTTCGTCTTAACCCTTTGGTTAATTTCACGGTTACCTTTTTAATTATTTCCGGCGGACTGGGATTTTCTGTTTGGCAAGACCTGCTCAAGGCCGCCAAGCAAAGCTGGACATCAAAGCCCAAACAATTAAGGATTATCCCACAAAAACTCAGTCACCATAGCCTTCTGGTTTTGCAAACAAGCTTTTTGATTTTACTGCTTGGTACCTGCCTAGCCTGGTTGCTGGAATTTTCAAATGGCAAATCTATTGGCCATTTCAATCTTTTCCAACAAGGCATGATTTCCTTCTTTCAAAGTGTCACCATGCGAACGGCAGGATTTTCAACCTTGGATTATACGCAAACCCATCTCTCAACCAATCTCCTTTATATTCTTCAAATGCTGATTGGGGGGGCGCCGGGAGGAACAGCTGGTGGTTTTAAGGTGACCGTGGCAGCCATTCTCTTCTTACTCTTTCGGGCTGAGATTAGCGGGCAAAGCCGTGTTAATTACCGTTATCGGACTATCTCGACGCGCATTATTAGACAAACTTTGATCATTCTAGTCTTCTTTTTCTTAGTCTTGATTAGTGGCTATCTCTTGCTGCTGGAATTTGAGCCCAAACTCAACCCCTTTGCTCTCTTCTTTGAAGCCTCAAGTGCCCTTGCCACCGTTGGTGTCAGCATGAACCTGACTACTCAACTCTCTACAGTTGGACGAATCATCATCATGTTGCTCATGTTTATTGGCCGTGTCGGACCAATCACCGTCTTACTCGGACTCCTGCAAAAGAAAGAAAAAGACATTCACTATGCCGAAACAGATATCATTCTTGGTTAACTTGTCGGGCTAAGTACTTTTGAAAATCCGAAGCACGAGCTCTGATTTCTCCTCTTTTTGATTTTCTTCAACTATTAAACAGAAAGGACCAAAATGGAAAGAAAAATTATTGGTGTGCTGGGCCTGGGCGTTTTTGGTAAAACCGTCGCTATGGAACTCAGCAAGTTTGAACAGGACGTCATCGTCATTGACAGCGACCAAGATAATGTTCAAGACGTGTCAGATTTCGTTAGTAAGGCTGCTATCGGTGACTTTACCGATCTAGAATTTCTCAAGCACATGGGCATCGCAGATTGTGACAGTGTGGTTATTGCCACTGGCAATAGCTTAGAGAGCTCTGTGTTAGCGGTTATGCACTGTAAAAAATTAGGTGTTTCAACTGTTATTGCCAAGGCCAAGAGTACCATTTACGAAGAAGTGCTCTATGAAATCGGTGCTGACTTCGTCATTTCCCCTGAGAGAGAATCTGGTCGCCAAGTTGCCTCCAGCCTGCTCCGCCATAAAATTGCCGACATTATCAAACTTGAATCCGACATTTCAATCGTGGAATTTAAAGTTCCGACTTCTTGGGTCGGAAAGACTGTTGTGGAACTGGACGTCCGAAAAAAATATGACCTCAATATCATTGGGACACGCCAGACTAAAACGGCTCCTCTGCAGACTGATATTGGCCTCAAGGAACCAATCAAAGCTGATACTATCATTGTCGCCATCACTAATACAGACACCTTTGAAAAATACGATTACCTCGGCTACTTTGACGATTAGAAGTTACCTATACAAAAAATGAACCCAGCTTTTCTGCTTGGGTTCATTTTATCTTATGACCATGGATTGTAAAAACGGCCATGATTAATATAAAAGAGTGCAAGACTAATCGCTAAAATAAGTATTGCAATGACAATGGTCATCACATCCTGCTTTGAAAATACCTTGTAGGTGTACCAAGTTCGCTTTTTATTTTTGCCAAAGCGGCGCAGCTCCATAGCCGTTGACGCTGTATCAATCCTGTCCAAGGAACTGAAAATCAAAGGAATGACGATTTGCAGATTGCCTTTGATTCGGTCTATTAATTTAGCCTTCTTTGATAACTCTAGACCACGCGCTTCCTGCGACATGCGAATCATATAAAATTCTTCCTGTACATCTGGGATGTAACGTAGGGTCAAACTAACAGCATAAGCAATCTTGTAAGGTACCCCAATCTGATTGAGACTGGAAGCGAATTGGCTGGGATGGGTCGTCATGAGAAAGAGCACCGCCAGCGGTACTGTACAAAAATATTTAAAGGATAAATTCAACAAATAAAAGAGTTCTTGGCTAGTCAGATAAAATCTTCCCCAACCAGCCCAGAGCACTGTCCTAGCTTGGTATATTTTCTCACCGTATTCTGGTGCGAAGAGATAGACCACAATGACATTAATCAGGGCAAAGAAACCGATGAATTTGACGATGAAGGACACCTGATGCCAGTGAATATTGGCCAATTTAAAAAGATAAAGTGACAGTAGTCCAATGAAAATAATAAGTCGTGTATCATAGGTCGTCATGCAGGCAACTGATACTAAAATAAAGAAAAGAAGCTTACTGGCACCCGACAGACGATAAAGAAAGCTGTCGCCATCTTGATAACCAACGAGTTGATTAGCCATGATGTCCTCCTTGCTGTTTGATGTAGTACTGAGTGAGGGCAATCGGATCCGCCTTCAACTGCTGTGCCAAGTCAAATAGACTGGTTTTCTTCAAATTAGCACGCTCCAAAATCTCTTCTTGATTGAAAATATTGACAGGCGTGTCATCCGCAATGATTTGGCCATCATAGACCACGATACTGCGATCCGAATACTCCAACATAAGCTGCATGTCATGGGTAATCATAATGATCGTATGACCAGCTGCATTTAATTCATTTAGAAACTGCATAATTTCAGTGTAGTTGCGTTTGTCTTGACCAGCTGTCGGCTCATCTAGGAGGATGATTTCTGGGTTTAAAACCAAGATGGACGCAATGGTCACACGCTTCTTCTGGCCGAAAGATAAGGCTGAAATAGGCCACTTACGATACTCATAAAGCCCGCAAGTTTTCAGTGTCTGATAGACACGTTCTTTAATTTCCGATTCATCCAGCCCGCGCAAACGCAGCCCTAAAGCAACCTCATCAAAAATCATGGTCTGACTAATCATCTGATTAGGGTTTTGCAAGACATATCCTATGCGCCCAGCACGCTCCTTAATCGAATCGTTGGCAATAGACTGACCTTGATAGAGCACTTGGCCTTCCACAGGAATAAATTGGCACAAAGCCTTGGCTAGAGTGGATTTCCCCGCCCCATTTTTCCCAATGATAGAAATCCGTTCACCCTGATGAATGACCAGCGATACATTCTTGAGAATGGGCTTGCCTAACTCGTAGGCAAAGTTTAGATTGTTGATTTCCAGTAGTTTTTCTTTGGGTAATGGCTGCGCTGGCGAAACTTCTTCACTAAAACTGACCTGACTCAAGTCCATTTGACTGAGTTTGGACAGGTGTTGCGCAGAATCAATAGACAGCCCTAAATCACGTAAAACAGTCACATAAAGTGGTTCGCGGATGCCATTTTCAGCTAAAAGAGTCGTCTGTAAAAGTCGGTCAGGCTCCCCGTCAAAGAGAATGCAACCATCATTGACCAGAACAATCTTGTCCACCTTGCGATAGAGCACATCCTCCAAACGGTGCTCAATAATAATCGTCGTCGCGCCAGTCTCCTCGTGAATGTGATCAATCAAATCAATAGTCGCCTGACCTGACTTGGGATCAAGATTAGCCAGGGGCTCATCAAATAGAAGAATGGGGCTCTCATCAATAAGCACCCCTGCCAAGCTGACGCGCTGCTTTTGCCCACCTGACAAATCCTGCGGACGATGATCAAGCAAGTCAAGTAAATCAAGCTTATCCGCCCAATAGTTGATTTTCTCCTTCATCTCGTCAAGAGTAAGACAGTCATTTTCTAAAGCAAAAGCCAAATCCTCAGCCACAGTCAGTCCAATAAACTGACCATCTGGATCCTGCAAAACTGTAGAAACCAAATGAGACTTGTCGTAAATAGACAAGTCAAAAGCATTTTGACCATCAATGGTTAGAGAGCCAGACTTCTCACCATGATAGATATTAGGGATAATGCCATTGAGACACTGGCCCAAGGTGGACTTCCCAGAGCCAGATGGACCAACAATCAAAACCTTCTGCCCTTTTTCAATAGACAGATTGATATTTCTCAAAGTCGGCTCCGCCTGAGCATCGTATTTAAAAGTGAAGTCTTTAAAAACAATAAAGTTAGTCATCAATTTCTTCCTTAATTTAGGAGATTAGTCTTTAGACAAACTACCAGACTGCGTGCGCGTCTTGGCGTAGACTGCTAGCAAGATACTACCCGCAATACCAATTGTCAAAGCATTTGAAATCGCCGCAATCAAACCTTGAGTAAAGACTTTATTAGCTGGTTCACTGTAAATCACAATATCTCCAAGAGGAGCAATCACGCCCCAAGCAATCAAGTTAGTCACGATTTGAACGAGATTAAACCAGACGTAATCATTGGCTGAAAGTTTTCCTTTTTCAATTTGGAGTTTATTTTTCAAAAGACCTATACCAAGTCCAACTAAACCACTTGGGAGCACCCATGTCCACCAAACACCATAGCCAGAAAACATGTCCTTGATCATGTGACCGATGAAACCAACAAAGAAACCCGCAACTGGGCCAAAGATAATAGCAAAAAGAGCTTGAACTGCATACTGCAATGAGATACTGGTATTTGAGAAGACAGGAATGTTGACAAAAATACCAATAATGACGAAGAGCGCTGCCCCGATACCTGTTGCAACAACTGTTTTAATAGAATTACTTTTCATGAGTTCTCCTTTATGTAAATGAATGATTAAGCAATTCGGCGAATCTCAATACGCCAGTTTGAACCAACACCAACATTGTAGGCCTTGGCAAAAGAACCTTGATTGATGGCTAGCCCTACACGATAGAGAGAATTGATATAGAGAATCGGCTGACCGATGCGGACATCAGCAAAGGACTTTCCATAAGTGACTTGGTTCTGGTAGACCAGCATATCATTATTGTAAATGGTCACTTCAAAACGATCTCCAAATTCAGGATTAAGTGTATAAAATTCTTCACGCTTGATAGAGGTCCAGAGTGAGCCAAAGCGAACATCCAGAATGTCGATGGCTCCAAAGACGGCGTCCTTATCAACCCTTGTCGCCACCTCTGGCAACTCCACGATATTATCAACCGATAACTCGGGGCCAACTTCTTCAAAGCTAATATGACCGCTAGCTAGCTTAGCGCCTGTGTAGGCATAAACATCACGGCCATGGAAAGTATAAGAATATTCTGTGTTCCGACGACGATTTTTAACTTCAGAAATTTCACGGATAGCCTTGATACCGACATGATTTTTAATGTAGGAAAGCGTTCCATTATCGGGGGTCACAATGAACTGATTACTTTCAGTCAGAGCTACAACACTCTTTCGCTTAGAGCCAACACCTGGGTCTACAACAGAGACAAAAGTTGTGCCCTGCGGCCAGTATTCAATTGTCTGAAAGAGGCGATAGGAGGCCTCGAAAATATTGTAGGGCGTGATGTCATGAGTCAAATTGTGAATTTCTAAGTCAGGAGACTCCTGCAAAGCCACTCCAAACATGGCTGCAACAGCACCATCAACCAATCCAAAATCCGATTGCAACACCAATAAATTATTAGTCATACTGATACCTATTTCTTTTTTAAAGATGTCTTATTTTACCATAAATAGCAAGCTTTTTGAAATTGTCTCTTTATTGAGCTAGTTATAAGTTTGAACTATAGCCCTTATAAAAATGGCTGAGCTTCTGCCCAGCCAGGTTGATTATGAGACTTTCTTTTTACGCCAAGCTGATTTCTCAGCTACCGCAGTAAAGAGAACATCCGTTGAAGAATTAAGTGCTGTTTCGCAGGAATCTTGGATGACACCAACGATAAAGCCAACACCAACCACCTGCATAGCCAAATCATTAGAAATACCAAACAAGCTACAAGCAACAGGAATCAGTAGGAGCGAACCGCCTGCAACACCCGAAGCTCCGCAGGCTGATATAGCAGCTACGATACTAAGCAAGAAGGCTGTTGGAAAATCAACAGGTATATCAAGCGTATTGACCGCAGCCATCGTCAAGACATTAATGGTAACTGCTGCGCCAGCCATATTGATGGTCGCCCCTAGCGGAATAGACACGGAATAAGTGTCCTTATTGAGGCCCAAGTCCTCACATAGCTTCATATTGACTGGAATATTAGCAGCTGAACTGCGAGTGAAAAAAGCTGTCACGCCAGATTCTTTCAGACAGCGAAGCACTAGCGGATAAGGATTTTTCCTCATCATGACAAAAGCAATAAGCGGGTTGACCACCAGAGCGACAAAAAACATGGTCCCAACCAAGACAGCGATAAGCAGGCCATAGTCTGTCAGCACCTTAATACCGTTCTCAGAAATGGTCTTAAATACCAAACCCAAGATACCAAAAGGAGCCAAATTGATAATCCATCGCACCACTTGCGAGGTCACTTCAGCCATGGTTTGCAAGAGTTCCTTTGTCGTCTCACTAACGTTGCGCATGGCTAGTCCGAACACAACAGCCCAAGCTAAAACACCGATATAATTGGCCGTTGATATGGCATGAATGGGATTATCTACAATTTTTAGTAACAGAGTTTGAAAAACTTCTGCTACTCCTTGAGGAGCTGACAAATCACTGGCTGTCGACTTGCTAAGGGTTAATTCCAAAGGAAAAATGTAATTGACCAAAACAGCAACTAGCGCAGCTGTGAATGTTCCTACTAGATAAAGGCCGATAACGGTGGACATATTAGTCCTCTGACCTTCTTCGTGTTGCGACAAGGCATTGGCAACTAGTACAAAAACCAGTAGTGGCGCAACAGCTTTGAGTCCTCCAACAAACATATCCCCCAGTAAGCCAACCACGGAGAGTTTAGGCGCTAGAAGACCAACAATCAGTCCTAAAACAACTCCGATAGCAATCCTCTTGATGAGACTGGTCTGGTTCCAAACTCTAATAAAATGTTTCATTTCTACTCCTAATCATCATTTTGCTTGATTTAATCATAATACAATTAACTTTGTTCGTCAAATTGGCTCTGCACTGCCTATTGACGCTTTCTTATCTCTCTGCTACAATTAAATTCATACAATTTTATACAATTCCAATCAATTTCAATTTTGAAAGATTAATTTTTAGAGGATACTTATGAAAAAAAGAAATACATACATCATCATTGGCTTCATGCTCTTTGCGCTCTTCTTTGGCGCGGGAAACCTGATTTATCCTGCTTTTTTGGGTATTTACTCAGGCTCTAACCTTGCTCTCGCCATCCTAGGATTCTGCTTGACAGGAGTGACATTACCCCTGCTTGGTGTGGTGGCGGTGGCCTACTCTGGTGCTAGTGACGTCGAAGACTTCGTCAGACCTGTTTCTCGTAAGTATGCTCTGCTATTTTCCATTGCTCTCTATCTCTCTATTGGCCCTTTTTTTGCCATTCCAAGGACAGGAGCAACTTCATATTCCATAGGGGTTGAGCCTATTTTTGGAAATAACTTAGCTATTAAGATTATTTACGGTCTCATCTTTTTTGGAATTTCTTACTGGTTAGCCATCAAGCCCAGCAAAATTGCTGACCGTATCGGTAAGTACCTCACGCCTGCACTACTTATCATCATCGCTATTTTAGTAATGGCATCCTTTGTTCATCCTGCTGGCGCCATCGGACAGCCCCACAATGCTGCAACAGATATTAGTAGCGCCTTCAAATCAGTACCTTTCGTAGCAGGCTTGATTCAGGGCTATGGTACCATGGATGCCTTGGCTTCACTAGCTTTTGCCATCTTAGTCATCAACGCCAGTAAAGAGTATGAGGCTGCAAATGACAAAGAAGTTGCCTCAATGACTTTCAAATCTGGCCTAATCGCCATCATTCTTTTGGCTCTTATCTATATCTTCGTTGGCCGAATCGGAGCTACATCGCAAAGTCTGTTCAGCTTTATCAACGGACAATTTGTCTTTGAAAAAAATAGTATTGATGGTGGTCACGTTCTCAGTCAAGCTGCACATTTTTACCTAGGAAGCATCGGACAAGCTGTGTTGGCTGCGGCTATTTTCCTGGCCTGTCTGACAACAGCAACAGGTCTTATCACAGCCTGTGCAGAATATTTCCATAAAATTCTTCCACGCTTATCTCACCTGGCTTGGGCTACTATTTTCACGTTGGTTGCTGCTGGTTTTTACTTTGGAGGTTTGTCAGAGCTGATTAAGTGGTCTCTCCCAGTACTCTACCTGCTTTATCCCTTGACCATTGTCATCATTGCACTTGTCTTACTCAATCCCTACTTTAAAGGAAGTGCCCTTGTTTACCAAGTTACTATTGCTTTAACAGCAATTGCTGGGCTCTACGATGCACTCTCAACGCTAGCAAGTCTAACAGAACTATTTAGACTGCCAAGCGCTGTTGTAGCCTTCTTCACCAAAACCGTCCCGCTTGGACAGTATAGCATGGGCTGGATCAGCTTTGCCATTTTCGGTTTTATCCTTAGCCTTTTTCTATCAAAACTTAAAAAGCAGTAAAAAAAGAGATCCGCAGATCTCTTTTTTATTTAACGATGGCTAACCTTACGTGTTAACCAGTCGCCTAAAAATTGAATAGCAAAAATAAGTAAGAGAATCATTAAGGTTGCTACCCAAGTGACATCGTTGTTAAAACGATAGTAACCATAAGAAATAGCCACATTACCAAGACCACCTCCACCGATAGCACCGGCCATAGCTGTTTCTCCAACTAAAGAAATAAGGGTTACCGTTGACACACGAATGAGATCTGGAAGACCTTCACTCAAATAAACCTTGACAATATCCCAGAAGGTAGCTCCTGATGCCTGAGCAGCCTCAATGACCCCACGATCAAGTTCTGAAAAGACAACCTGAACCTGACGAGCAAAAAATGGGAAAGTTGCAAATGACAAGGGAACCAAGGCTGCTGTCGGACCGAGGTTAGTCTGCATGATAAGCATGGTAAGTGATGCCAACACCGCAATCAGGATAACGAAAGGAATGGCACGAAAAACCGAGGTAACCTTATCAACAATCCAACAAACTACCTTGTTTTTAATGACACCATTTGGCCCCGTGAGCACTAGCAAGAGACCAACAACCAAGCCAACTGCGCCACCAACAATAAAAGGTAGCACCGTCATATATAGGGTATTCCAAATGGCCAAGGCCCATCCTGCATCACCTGACCAGCCTAGCTCAAAAACATTTGGCAAATAAGTTTTTAACACATCAATCATTTAGCACCTCTCTTTAAAACAATGACTTCTACACCAGCTTCCTGCAATGCTTTTTCAGCCTGAGCAACATTGCTGTCGCTGCCATCCAAAACTGTAATCATTTCACCAACTGGGATGTTATCCAAAATTTCAATGTTAGCATATAGAATATTAGCTGTTACCTGATAGTTCTTGTAGAGCTGATTGAGAATGGGCTCATCGGTTGATGTGCCTGCGTATTTTAATTGAGTCAAGACTGCTGTTGCAGGAAGATTCTTGACCACTTCCTGTTGCTCAATTTTCGCCAATGCTTCCTCTACACCTGTTGCTGTTTTGATGAATTCCTGTGTCAAAGCTTGCTTAGGATTTGAGAAAATATCCAGAACAGTGCCTTCTTCGATGAGATGACCATTTTGCATAACGGCTACACGGTTACAAATATCTTTGACAATCTGCATTTCATGAGTAATCATGACAATAGTCAGACCTAGCTTTTTATTTAAATCTTGCAGCAAAGTCAATATTTGCTTGGTTGTCTTAGGATCAAGAGCTGATGTAGCTTCATCTGAAATCAAAATTTTAGGGTCATTAGCCAAAGCACGCGCAATAGCCACACGCTGTTTTTGACCTCCAGACAATTGGGCAGGATAATTTTCCGCACGATCAGCCAGACCAACTAATTCAAGCAAATCCGTGACCTTTCTTTCCTTCTCCTCTTTAGATAGGTCAGAATGGCGCAACGCAAAATCAATATTTTCACGAGCTGTTTTTTGTGCCATTAGATTGAAATGTTGGAAGATCATGCCAATGTCACGGCGTTTTTGCCGCAACTGACTGGCCGATAGTTGTATTTTATCATCCGCAAAAGTCACATCACCATCAACAGTAACTTTGCCAGCCGTTGGGCTCTGTAAGAGATTGATAACACGCACAAGAGTTGATTTCCCAGCACCTGAATAGCCAACAATCCCGTAAATATCGCCTTGGTTAATATGGACAGTTACATCCTTGACGGCTTCAATGACACGCTTCTTTTGACGAAAGGTAATGTCAATGTGGTCTAGTTGAATAATTTTATTTTTCATAAGTCTTTATTAACTCCTCAATTAATTCAATATGGGTATAATAATCTGCAATTGAAACATTCTCATCGCCACCATGATCACGACTGTTGGCATTTCCAAGACCAAAAGCCACCATAGGAACACCTAGGGCCTGATAAATCATATGCATCGGACCAGTCCCAGCCGTAGTCGGCAGGACCGAGACACCGTCTTCATAAAGTCCCTTAGCCAAATCAATAATCTTGATAATTTCAGGGTGACTCATATCGCTACGGTAACTTTCCTCACCTAGGGTATAAGTCAATTTAATCCTCTCAAAACGATGCTTCCATAGATGTTTTTGAATACTGTCAAAAACTGCCTTTGGTGTCAAACCTGGCACTAAACGAACTTCCATCTTAGCTGAAGCTTGCGATGGCAAGATGGTTTTAACCCCTTTACCCAGATACCCAGATGAAATACCTTCAATGCTTAAGGCCGGCTCAAAGAAATAAGTTTTTAAAAACTCACGACGCTCAGCCTGCAAAACAGGTAGACGCAGGCCATAAAGTTTATGGAGAATATCACTATTTTCAATGGCATAACGTTCAACTAAATCCAACTCACGCTCGTTAGGGGCCTGAACTTGGTCATAAATACCATCAATGAGAATACGGCCGTTATTGTCACGCATGCTGGAGATAGCATTCAAAAGATACCAAGAGGCTGATTCAATCACCGCGCCATATTTAGAGTGGATATCCACCTCAGCACTTTCAACCGATAAATCAAAAGTTACGATTCCCTTGTTGCCACCTGTTATTTCTAGTTGACCAAGCGCATTTTTATTTCCCTGTTCCCAGATCAATAAGTCAGCAGGCAACAGACTGTCACGGTATTTTTCAAGGTATTTTTCAAGGTCTGTTGAAGCTGATTCTTCTGCACCTTCCATCATAAACGTGATATTGACAGGCAAATCGCCATGTTCGCGGACATACTTGCGGACAGCGGTCAGTCTGGCAGTAATGTGGCCTTTGTCATCATCAACGCCACGCCCGTACATATAACCCTTGTGAATAGTTAATTTGAACGGATCATCTGTCCAAACTTGATCATTATCCGCAGGCACCGTGTCATAATGATTATAAAAAATAATGGTTTTGGCATCTGGTTTAGAACTTTTAAACTTTGCAATAACAAAGGGGGCTTGATAGGCTTCATCGATGGTGACCTCCGCGCCAACATTTGAAAAAATCTCACCTAAATAACCAGCCACGTCAGATAAGCCGATCTGTTGGGCAAAAATTGACTTCTTGGAAATCAGCGTCCGCAAAACTTCAAAATAATGCTGAGCCACTTCATCTTGCCTAAACTTAGCAATCTGTTCTGCTTCACTTGAAAATGACATTTTTCTCCTTCTAACAAGAAAATAGGAGTGAGACGATTCCAGCCCCAAAACTGAATCCCCTGCACCCCCTATTTCTATAAATACTAGTTTACCATTACCAAACTGGAACGTCTACACCATTAGACGTTTTATCAATAACTTTCTTAACTGCATCCGTATGATAAGCCTTAACTAATTTCTTGATGGCATCAGCTTTGTCAGACTTCTTCCAATCTTTCTTACCAGCCAGAACGTTAATCCATTGGTGTGAATTCTTATCAATGTTTTCTTTATAAAGTGATGTTTTGTAATCAATTTTAGCTGGAATAGCGTAACTGTTGTTGACAATAGCTGCGTCTGCTGATGTCAAAGTACGAGCTGTCTGGCTAGCATCAACTTCTGTAATCTTGATGTTCTTCGGATTATCAGAAACATTAGCTTTGGTAGCCAATTCGTCACCCTTAACATTTAATGTCACTAAACCAGATGCTTGAAGAACGTAAAGAGCACGGCTTTCATTTGTAGCATCATTAGGTACAGCAATTTCAGCACCATCTGGCAATTCCTTCACGCTCGTGTATTTAGCTTTGCCATCTTGGCTTGTCCCTGAGAATAAATGAATTGGGCTGATGTAAGTATCCGCAATAGCCACCAAGTTTTCTTTGTTTTCTTTATTCCAGTTGCCCAAGAAGTTATAGTGTTGGAAAGCATTGATGTCAACTTCACCGTTGGCTACAGCCTTGTTAGGTTGTGAGTAGTCAGTGAATTCTTTGTATTTCAAAGTGATGCCATCTTTTTTCAGGAGTTCCTCAATCTTGTCCCAACGCGCTTGATCAGAGTCTGTTTTAGTCATGACACCAATCGTCAATGTTTTATTGTCATCCTTTTTGCTGCCACAAGCCGTTAACACTAAAGTAGCTGCTAAAGCAAGTCCTGCAAGACCTAAAACTTTCTTCAATTTCATGTTTTTTCCTCTTTTCTTATAATTAGAACTGTATCTATTCTCTCACAAATACTTGTCCATATCAAATTGTTAAAAGTAAGTAGTAGTTATAACTTTTAACTATACCCCCAACTTTCTTATGAAAAAACACGGAAAACCGCGCTTTTTTATTTTGTTGTTGGAACTACAAGATCTTTTGTCGTTGGAACGTAGTCACCACCGAGATGTTCTTTAGCCAATTTAGAAATAGTACCATCTTTCACCAAAGTTTTGATACGTTTGTTGACAAATTTTTGCAATTTTTCTTGGTCTTGACCAAAGATAAAGTAGATATAAGGTTGTTCTTTGGATTTCAATTCAATCGTTTTAAGATTGTCAAGACTTTGGTTTTTGATGATGGTATTAACAGTTGGTGCATCGAAAATCTTAAAGTCTGCTTTACCTTCACTAAGGTTAGTCAAAATTTGAGTGATGTTTTCGTTAGTATACTTCAACTCAACTGGTTTTTTAGCTGTTTTATTGAATTCTTCTAACTGAGCAGCCGTTGTTGTTCCTTGAACGACTTGTGTTGAGTGACCAGCAATGTCATCGTATGATTTAATTTTGCTATCCTTTGGCACAACAAGCACTGATGGGGTAGAACCAATTGGGTAGGAATAAAGGTATTTAGCAGAACGTTCTTCTGTAAAGCTAATATTGTTACCACCCAATTGGAATTTACCTGAATCAAGCCCTGTAAAGACTGATGACCATTCTGTTTTTTGGAATTTAACCTTGTAAGCTTTTGAACCTTTGAAGACTGCACGGGCAACTTCAACATCAAAACCTGTTAGCTTACCATCCTTTTCATATGAGAATGGAGCTGTTGTGCCAACTGTTGCAAAGGTTACTGTTTCTTTCTTGCTAGCCGCCTGAGCTGTGTCAGCTGTCGCAACCAAAGCCGCTACTGAAGCTGCCACACCCACGAGGGCAAATGTTTTTTTCAATTTCATATCTAGGTCTCCTTAATGTCTTATGCTACTATATTACCACGTTTGGCTTGTCTTAACTAATACTTAAAATTTATCACCGTGATAAAGAAATCTTATCACCATCTATAACTCTTATTTATATTGAAAATAATCCAGCAAAAAGAGACAAGTAAAAGCTATCCGAACGATAGCTTGCTTTTCTATAAAGTATGCACCAGATAATCAAAGAGTGACTGGCTGTTAGCACTTTCCAAGAGTAATTCAGGGTGCCATTGAATCCCCAGCAAAGGAAAATCACCCTCGCTCTCAAAAGCTTCAATAGTGCCATCACGAGGGTCATGTGCTGTTGCTATTAGGCCCGGTGCCAATTCTTTTACACTTTGGTGATGAATGGAATTGATACGACTCCCCGATGTCACCAGATGGCTGACGCGGCTATCAGGTTTAACTTCAACCTCATGAGCTGTACCTATAAATGCCTTCTGCCAATGATGCTCAACCTTCTGATTAAGCGTTCCACCCAGAGCAACATTTAGCAACTGCATACCACGGCAAACTGCGAAAATAGGTTTTTTCTGTCTAATGGCTTCCTTAACCAAGGCCAACTCAAACTCGTCTCGCTCTAAGCAATAGTCGTCACAATCAACTTCTCTTTCTTGACCATAGAAACGAGGATCAACATTTTGCCCACCAGACAAAATAAGCTTGTCAATCATGTTCACATAAGCCTTAGCTAAATCTGGCGTTCCCACTGGAATAATAATAGGCAGACCGCCAGCTTCCTTTACTCCATCTGACAGGTGACGTGAGACTGCATCAAAACGAATCCCTGACATAGCTGGCATTTCCTTTTCATTCCCTGTAATTCCAACGATGACTTGTTCCATTTTGCTCCTCACTTTCACTAAATTCAATACTACTATTGTAGTGCAAACAGGGTTAAATTTCCAATAGATCTTTTTTATCAATGTGATAAAGATTGCCTATCACCGTCAAATTAACTTTGAAATCCTTCAAAATATTGCTTTTTATTCACCAGCCTCACACTTGACAGACTTTACATAGCAACTATCATGATGGTATTTTGTATGTGTTGGGATACGTGTGCAACTATGTCTCTGGTAGAAATAATCCTCTTCAAAAATCCTTAGGAAATTTTTCTCCCCATTTATCTAAAAAAACATTGGAATCAATCTCCTTACGGACATTTATTGGCAGCTGACCCTTGCTGATTCTTTGGTTAGGAAATTATGACATTTTTAGGAAAAAAGAAAAAGCTTGGCGATACCACTAAGCTTTTATTTCTTATCTTAAAAATCCGCAACATTATGATAAACTTTTTGCACATCCTCGTCAGCTTCCAAAGCATCAACGAGTTTTTCAAAGATTTCGAGGTCTTCACCCTCAAGCGTAACTTCTGACTGAGGAATCATTTCAAGTTCAGTTACTTGAAATTCTTCAATGCCATTGGCACGGAGAGCTTCAATACCTTTGTGAAGATCAGTTGGTGCAGTATAAACAGTAATTGTTCCATCTTCTGATTCCACATCATCTACATCTACATCCGCTTCTAACAATTGTTCAAAAACAGCATCAGCATCATCACCAGCAAAAACGATAACTCCCTTTTTGTCAAACATGTAAGACACTGAACCAGCGGCTCCCATGTTCCCGCCATTTTTACCATAAGCTGAGCGCACATTAGCCGCAGTACGGTTAACATTTGAAGTCAATGTATCAACGATAATCATCGAACCATTTGGGCCGAAGCCTTCATAACGACCTTCAACGAAAGTTTCATCGGTATTACCTTTAGCCTTGTCAATGGCTTTATCAATAACGTGTTTTGGCA
This sequence comes from Streptococcus caballi DSM 19004, assembly GCF_000379985.1. GTDB lineage: Bacteria > Bacillota > Bacilli > Lactobacillales > Streptococcaceae > Streptococcus > Streptococcus caballi. The sequence goes on from NZ_KB904078.1 coordinate 26,467, forward strand.
CCTGCGCTTGTTTAGCACGCTCCAAAACAAATTTCAAGGCTGAATTTGATTCTGGATCTGGCTCACCTTGTTTAGCAGCCACATAGATTTCAACACCAAACTTGGCATACACTTTTGAGTTTGCACCGTCTTTAGCGGTTTTCTTAGCAACAATATTAGCCCATTTACGTCCCACGGGTTTCACCTCTTAGTATTTTTCTTTTTTTGAAAATAGCAGAGCTAAATTCATAATCCCTAATATTATAGCACTTTGAAGCCAGTTAGTAAAATAAGAATATAAAGCTCACGCAAGAGAAAAAGCCCCAAATCAACAGTTCAAGTAACACTAAAAGCAGTCATAAGCTCTGCCATTCTCCTAAAAAATAATACTTCTCCTGTCCAAGTCCATAAAACTTCTCTAGAACTTCTGTACAAGTAATCGCAGACCCGCAACCCCTCTAACAAAATCTACACAAATTGCAAAGCCCTAGAGATCTCTCTGAGAACTCTAGCACAAGATACTGATCTGGTCAAATTTTCTAATGAGTTTTGCACAGCGGGTATGTCTTCAGCAGTTTTTTTGACCACACTTACACGGTACGCACGTCCCGTCCATTTTTCTGACGGATTAGCCTCAAAAAGAAAATGCCAAGCAGAAAATCCGCTGGCATGTTCATAATAAGTCTTCCTTGCCAAAAACTGATCCTAACTTTGCTTCATTTTTCCTCATGTAAAAATGAATGATGGCGGTAAAAGATGTGCTTGACAATCTCTGCAAAAACCGCATACAGACATGAAATCAATATGAGGGACAAGAGCAGGCCCAGACTGATCCTTTGTAAGCCTAAAAAAGTATTCAGAGGACTGAAGATTAAGATGAACTCCAACACCAGAATCACCAAAAAGGCTCTAATCAGATTGCGACTTGGTTTACTCTTGATAAATGGCCTGGCTGTCCGAACAATCAACATAACTAAGATGGCAGATAGGATGGATTCGAACATCCAGCCAGTTTGAAAGAGGCTTTCCTTGGCATGGAAGAAGGTTAAAAGAATAAAGAAAGTCAGGTAGTCAAAAATAGATGAAAGCAGACCAAAGACAACCATGAAACGACGGATAAACTTCATATCCCACTTGATAGGAGCAGCTAACCACTCTGTATCCACCGAGTCACTGGCGATTTGAAGCGATGGGAAATCCGTCAAGAGGTTGGTCAAGAGAATTTGTTTTGGCAAGAGGGGCAAGAAATTAAGAAAAAGTGAGGCACCCGCCATAGAAAACATGTTACCGAAATTGGCACTAGTTGCAATGAAGATATATTTGAGGGTATTGACAAAGGTCTTACGACCTTCTGTAATGCCGTCAATTAGGACGTTCAGATCCTTCTTCAAAAGTACGATAGAGGCTGAGTTCTTGGCTGTATCTGCAGCGGTATCAACTGAAATTCCTACATCAGCTTCCTTGATGGCTGGCGCATCATTGATCCCATCTCCCATGTAACCCACTGTTTCTCCAGATCGTTTAAGGGCCGCAATGATTCTTTCTTTTTGATTGGGATTGATTTCTGCGAAGATATCCGCTTGAAGCACCTTAAGACTCAGTTGAGAAGGTGAATAATGGTCAATATCACTTCCTGTCAAGATGGTCTGCGTCCTCAATCCAATAGAACCACCCACATGCTGGGCAATCAATTGATTGTCACCCGTTATCATTTTCAGAGAGACACCGAGTTCCTTCATACGCGCAACGGTCTGAGGTAAATCTACTTTTACAGGGTCGCTAAACAACAGAAAACCTGCAAAGGTCAAATGATCGGCTGTCATTGATTTAGGATTATCAATAGCTTTATAGGCTAAGCCAAGAACACGATAACCAGCTTGACTATAATCACAATAGAGTTGTTCAATCTCTTCCTTGGCATCTGCCAAATCAGCCACTTGACCATTAGCATCTCGGTAGGACTGACTGGCTGCTATGATTTGCTTGAAAGCTCCCTTGCTGACCAAAATATTGCCAGTTAAGTAATCATTTTGAGCATCCGCCTTGACCAAAATCGATAACATCTTAGTCATAAAGGAATAGGGGATCTCATCTAACTTTTCAACCTGGTCTAGGTTAAAGTGAGATTGATCCAAAATAGCCTGATCAATGGGGTTGACATACCCTTCTTGTAAACCAGCATTAAGCGTAGCTAAATAAGCCACAAAATCCGAATCCTGACCTGCACTATCATGACTACCAAAGAGCTTGACTTTCCCTTCTGTGATGGTGCCCGTTTTATCCGAACACATGACTGTCATGGCACCAAAATTTTCAATGGCGCTCAGCTTTTTGACAATAACATCCTTGTCAGACATGCGCTTAGCACCTTGCGAGAGGTTGACGCTGATAATGGCTGGCAACATTTGAGGTGTCAGACCAACGGCAAGAGCAAGGGCAAACATAAAGGAATCAAAGAAAGGTTTCTTCATCAGAATGTTGAGCAGGAAGATAAAGCCAATCATAAAGGCAGTCACCCAGAGAATGAGCAGTCCAAATTGCCTAATCCCTTTTTCAAAGTCCGTATCATCAGCTTCTTGGCTAAGACTTTTTGAAATTTGACCAAACTGGGTATCCTTAGCCAAATGAACCAGTACAGCTTTTCCTTCACCACTGACAATGTGCGTCCCCATCCAAAGACAGTTAGCCCGCTTGGCAAGGGGTGTCTCTGCCTGACAAGCACTTGTATTTTTCTCAATAGGGAAGGTCTCACCTGTCAAACTAGATTCATCCACCGACAGATCCTTACTCTCCAAAATCAGACAGTCTGCAGGAATCATATCGCCTGCCCTTAACAAAATCACATCGCCAACTGTTAATTCTGTCGTGTCCAGCTCGACCTTTTTCCCGTCTCGTAAGACATCGGAGCTGACGCTGACCATTTTTAGTAGTTCCTTGATGGCTGTATTGGCCTGATATTCCTGACGAAAACTCAAGAGAGCACTGACCATCACAATGATTAAAATGATAATGCCATCTGTCATATCTTTCATGAGAATCGACAAAATGGCTGCAAATATCAAAATCATAGTGATTGGACTTTTCAACTGCTTGAAAAAAAGCAAGAGAATATGGTCTGTTCTCCTCTCTGCTAGGGAATTTGGCCCGTAATCTTGATAGCGTCGCTGAGCCTCTTCTTGACTGAGTCCTGACTCACTAGTGTTCAGTTCACTTAGCACCTTATCCGATTGATACTGCCAAAATTTTTCCATTATTCATCACTTCGTTCTAAATTATTCTAATCAAATTATAACAAATTCCCCCCTGAAATTCATGGAAAAAGGAAAACTCTTAACAACAAGTGATGTTAAGAGGTCATCTTTATTTGGCTAAATGATTAAGATAATCAGCGAAGCTTATTGGTTTTCGCTCAAGGACACGTTCAATGTCAGAGGATAGTCCTGCTTGTTCACCTTTAGCGATAGCTATGTAGGTGGACACCCAAGAATCATATTCCCAATCCTCAGCTGGCCAAACTTTGCGCGATTCATAGGCTTGTTCAACCGTCTCCTCAATGTAGGGAATATCTTTTCCTAAAATCTGGCTGGCCTGCTGAGCCATTTCTGCCAAAGTCAGCTCTTCTGGTCCCGTCATGTTTAGAGTTTGATTTCTCCATTGGTCTGGATTTTTGAGAATAGCTGCCGCTACCTGAGCTACATCTGAACGCAGGACAGCTGATACCTTACCACTAGCAGCAGGGCCTTTTATCTCACCATACTCACGGCACAAGTCCACGAAGAAATCAATATAGAAATTATCCCTCAAAAAGGTATAAGCGAAGCCATTTTCCTTGATATAATCCTCAGTTGCTGCATGGTCACGCGCCAAAGTGAAGGTCGCATCAGGAGCCGCATTATAGAAGGAGGTGTAGACGATGTGCTTAACGCCAGCCTCTCGTGCTGCATCAATGAAATCTTTGTGCTGTTGCAGACGGTGGGGATTTTCAGCTGCCGACACCATAAGGAGAATATCCACACCCTTGAGAGCCACAACTACCTCAGCCGAATGTTCAAAAGCAGCCTTATAAACCTCCGCTCCTGCCAACTTAGCTGCCTTTTCAGGACGACGCGCCAAATGCCTAGTCGCCAAACCAGCCTCAGCCAATTCCTGCGCCACTATGCCACCAAGATGCCCCGTCACACCTGTTAATGCTATTACTGTCATGATTTTCTCCTTTTTTTAAAATCATTATAACAGAAAAAAAGGCCCGCGTTGTAAAATGAAGTGCAACAAAAAAGACATGTTTGTCTGATATACTAGAATTCCCCAACTCAGTATAGAAAGCAGATGAACATGTCCACTAATCATTCTACCAAAAAATCGTTATATTCACACCTTTCAGCCTCTGAACGCGGAGAAATCAGCGCCTATCTCAAGATGGGCAAGAACCCCTCTGAGATTGCTCGTCTGCTTGGGCGTCATCGCTCAACCATCAGTCGTGAAATCAAACGAGGAAGTGTTTCTCAGGTTCAAGATAAGAACGGGAAACGAATCTACTCAACGGTTTACTTTCCAGATAGTGGTCAACGTGTTTATGAAACNAATCGTCGAAAAAGTGCCTATCATAAACTATCGTACTGCTCCCNGACCTTCTTNAAGGAACTTGAGAAAGCCCTGAAAACGAAACCTCGCTGTCACAGTGTCGATAGCTTTGTTCAAANTTACCGAGAAAAACATCCACTGGAAGTTATCCCTTCCACCAAGACAGTGTATCGTTACATCAAAGACGGACTGTTGAGGGTTAAACCGATTGATTTACCTAAGATGGTGAGCATCCGAAAACGGTCTAAAGTAACGCCTAAGGCCACGACGAAAATCTTAGGAAAATCCATTGAAGAACGTCCAGANNNTATNANTNANCGTTCTGAATTTGGNCATTGGGAGATTGATTTGGTTCTTGGCAAGAAAACCAAAGGTGAGGCTGTTATTTTGACCCTAGTAGAGCGTCAAACACGATTTGCCATCGCTGTAAAACTGGCTAATAAACAAGCAGAAACCATCAATAGGGCTGTTAAGAGCTTACTATCACAGTACCCTATTCGCTCTATCACATCGGACAATGGCTCAGAGTTCAGTAGCTTGTCAGACTTAAAAGGTGTGGAAGTCTATTTTGCCCATCCTTGTGCTTCTCATGAAAGAGGAACAAATGAAAATTTCAATGGTCTCTTGAGAGAGTTTCTCCCAAAAGGTGTCTCTCTTAACTCACTAACGACAGA
>NZ_KB904079.1 GCF_000379985.1 Streptococcus caballi DSM 19004
AAGATTATTACCGTTTAACGACCCAGTATCAGATGACCCGCTCTATGTCTCGTGTTGGTAAGTGTATTGACAACGCACCAATTGAGAGCTTCTTTGGGCACTTTAAGACGGAGTGCTATGATTTGAAGAAGTATAAGACTTTTGAGGAGCTGGTGTCAGATATTGATGCCTACATCTATTTTTATAATCATCAACGTTTTCAAGAACGCAACAACGGCCTTGCCCCTCTTGAAATGAGGAACAAGGCCGTCGCCTAATCTTTTATTATTTCATTGTCCACTTGACAGGGAGCTGTTCAATCTATAAAAAGTTTTTTTAATTATTTATAAATCATTTTGCACACAAGAATTGTACCTGCTAGTGATGCAGACACAGCATTGGCGATAATTAGTGCCTTATCACCAATTACAATACCGTGAGTTAGCCAAAGAATCATACCTGTGACAGACATAGCATACATCCCTAGAGAAATTGACTCCGTATCTTTTGTTTTTAAAACTTTGATAACTTGCGGGACAAATCCCAACGTCGTTAAACAAGCCGCTATAAAACCAACCATCTACTGACCTCTTTTCTTTGAACATTGACATATAGAAAACCACTACAAGCTAAGATATAAAACTTGTAATGGTTGTAAACTAATTAAAGGATTTCGCCATTAGAAGCAATGACTTTTTTATACCAGTTGAATGATTTTTTGGGTGAACGTTTATAAGATCCTTGACCATCGTCATCCTTATCAACGTAGATAAAACCGTAGCGTTTACGCATTTCACCAGTACCAGCAGAAACGAGGTCAATACAGCCCCAAGGTGTATAGCCAATGAGATCAACACCATCTTCATCAACCGCCTTAATCATTTCCTTAATATGAGCACCCAAATATTCAATCCGATAATCATCGTGAACCATGCCATCAGCTTCAACTTGATCAATGGCACCAAAACCATTTTCAACGATAAAGAGCGGCAAGTGGTACATATCGGTAAACCAGTTAAGAGCATAACGCAGACCTTGAGGATCTATTTGCCAATCCCAATCGGAAGCTTTGACATAAGGATTTTTCACTAGGTCTTCTGTTTCCAAATAATCAAAATGAGGATTATTGTCACGGTGTGAGTCAATAGCAAAGGACATGTAATAGCTAAAGCCGATATAATCAACTGTGCCAGCCAGCAAGTCTTTCTTATCTTCTTCAGTAAAATCAACCTTGATGCCTTTGCGTTCCCAATACTTGAAAATATGATTTGGGTAAAAACCATGCACATGCACATCTGCAAAATAATAACGTTTTTGCATAGCTTTTTGCGCCATCAGCACATCAGCTGGCTTACAGGTTGACGGATAAATTGGACACATGGCAATCATGCAGCCGATTTGGAGATCAGGATTAATCTCATGGCCAATTTTTACAGCACGCGCAGAAGCTACCAATTCATAGTGGGCTGCCTGATACATAATCGCTTCTCGGTTATCTCCTTCCTCATAAACAATTCCTGAATTGGTAAAAGGTGCAAAATCTTCCTGATAATTGGCCTGGTTATTGATTTCGTTGAAGGTCATCCAGTACTTGACCTTATCCTTATAACGACGAAAGCAAACTTCTGCAAAACGCACGAAGAAATCAATGACCTTGCGGTTGGTAAAGCCGCCGTATTCGGTCACCAGATGATAAGGCAATTCAAAATGCGATAAGGTCACAACAGGTTCGATACCATATTTTAAACATTCATCAAAGAGATTATCATAGAACTGAAGTCCTTCTTCATTGGGCTCTGCTTCATCTCCTTTAGGAAAGATACGGGTCCAGGCAATGGAAGTCCGAAAACATTTAAAACCCATTTCAGCAAAAAGGGCAATGTCTTCCTTGTAGTGATGATAAAAATCAATGGCTTCATGATTGGGATAATATTTTCCCGGCAGAACACCATCTGTGATTTCCCGGGGAACGCCGTGTCGGCCAGCAGTCATGACATCAGCAACAGAAATGCCCTTACCGCCTTCTTGCCAGCCACCTTCAAGTTGATGAGCTGCTACTGCACCACCCCACAAAAAATTATCTGGTAATTTTGACATATTAGTTTCCTCCTGATTTTGATATTTTCATTATAGCAAGCGATTACAAAGATGAAAATAGAAAAAATTTCCTTAGCTTTAAGGAAATTTTTTAAACTTCTATTTGTTACTGGTAAAAATAAGATAGATTAGGCTGAGAAAAACAAGTCCTGCTAATCCAAATAAGATATGGCTTAAATTAGTCATTACTGGGTTAAAGGACAAGACACTAGCTGCTAGAATTAAAGCCAGGAAAATCAAACTAAGGACAAAGCTGTTGGCAATGCGATTAACAGTTTTTACACGATTGTTGTAATCGTAGAAATCGTGGTTAACCAAGATACGGCCGTTAAGCACTTGTTCTAGAAGTTGATTTATCCGACGTGGAACATTTTTGCCATTTTTGAGCAGATAGAACAGCTCAATCAGTAGAGTTTCCTTGTTAAGAGCCTGTTTGAGCAAATCTGGTCCCATATTCTCAATGAAATAATTCTTAGCCAGAGTCATCAGGTCGACATCTGGTGCCAGCTCTCTGAATATCCCCTCAATTTGCAGCGCAGCTTTTTCCAAAATGGTAATCTGAGAAGAAGCTTTTAAGCGGTTATTGACAAAGACTTTAACCAAATCCTCTAAAAGATCGGTGATGGAGAGCACACCCAGATCAAGGCTGGAATATTTGGCTAGCATGCGCTCCACGTCCTGACTCAGCTCCACCTTGTTTAGGCTGTTATCAAAACTTGTGACAGATAGAACTGCCCGCGTCATACCATCCACATCCTGAGAGGTAAAACTATAAAGAATGTCATTGAGAGCAGCCTTCATGCCATCTTCTAGGCGTCCCATAATTCCAAAGTCAATGAAATAAATCTTCCCATCACGAATAAAAAGATTACCGGGGTGAGGATCCCCATGAAAATAACCATCCTTGAAAACCTGCTTGATAAAGGAAAGCATGAGTTTCTTCCCAATGTCTTCTAGGTCATAGCCTTCCTTGATTAAATTTTCATAATGATTAATGGGGATGCCATCCACGTATTCCTCAACAATCATGTGTTCGGTCGTGTATTCCTCATAAACCTTGGGAACTGCGATACACTTGACAGACTGATTATTAGCCGCAAAATCAATCATAGCCTGAGCTTCATTACGAAAATCAATCTCAACAATGAGACTTTCCTTAAGCTGATTGAGGACATCTGTTAAATCCACCATGGGCAAAAAGCTACGCGGCACCTTCTTTGACAGGCGAATGAGAAGATTGAGGTCTTCTTCAACAATTTCAGCCAGATGTGGCCGTTGAATCTTGATAACTACTTCTTGACCCGAAAACAATCTAGCCCGATGCGTTTGGGCAACTGATCCGCTGGCCAAGGGATCATCTGAGACCCACTGGAAAACCTGAACAATTGATTCTGTCAGTTCAGCCTCAATAGCTGACATGACCACCTCATGAGGCAAAGGTAAGACATCGTTTTGCAGTTTGCTCAATTCTTTAATGTAGATGTCAGGTAGTAAATCGCTTCTAGTTGATAGAATCTGACCAATCTTAACAAAACTTGGGCCCAATTTTTCAAAGGCCTGACGCAATTTTCTAGGAGCGGTCTTTGCATCAAGCGGCTTATTTTTTTCCTTAAGCGTTGTCAAGCCAACTGAACTAAAAACGCCAATAATTTCTCTTAAACGCTTATTCGCCATAAATTAATCCTTGCTTAATCTTCTTGGTGAGATTGTTTCAATAAAGCATCCAATTTGTCTTCCAAGCGTGATACGTCTTCTTTTGTAGCATATTGAACACCTTGGGTTTTGGCATTAACCTTATCCATAAAGTCTTTCGCCTCTGCTTCACTCTTACGCTTCAACTCAGATTGCAATTCCTTACCCTCATCCACAGTCAAACGACCTTTTTCCACCAAGTCCTTAACAAATTTTTCAGACTTTTCATAAGTCATTGAGGTGAGACCGATACCTGCCAACAAAATTTTTTTCAATTCATCCATGATGCTTTCCTCCTTTTATCATCATTAGAAAAGTAAATCGTTTTCTATAGTATATTTTACCACTTACAATAAAAATTGCATTAATTTTGCAAGCTTTTTCAAATTTTTCAATTGTAACAATTTTACTGATTACAAAAGACCTCAGAATAGAAATTATCTTCTAAGGTCTTGCTTAATTATTCGTAAAGGCTGTCGCCGTTGCTTGCGATCACTTCTCTATACCAGTCAAATGATTTTTTCTTGTAACGCGCTAAAGTTCCGCTTCCATCGTCATTGCGATCTACGTAGATAAAGCCGTAACGTTTGCTAAGTTCAGCTGTCGAGGCAGAGACGAGGTCAATTGGTCCCCAAGTCGTGTAACCCCAGAGTTCAACGCCATCTTTAAGGGCTTCGCCAACTTGCAGCAGGTGTTTTTGCAGATAATCAATACGGTAATCGTCTTCAACTGTTGGACCGTTAGGTCCTTCGACCAAGACATCCTTAGCGCCCAGCCCATTTTCCACGATAAATAGCGGCAATTGATAACGGTCATAGAAATCATTGAGCACTAATCGAAGACCGATAGGATCAATAGCCCAGCCCCATTCAGATTTTTCAAGGTATGGATTCTCAACACCACCCATGATATTACCTCGACCGCTGCTGTAGTCTTCAGGATTATGCGCTTGTGCTACGCTCATGTAATAAGAGAACGAAATGAAATCGACAGTATTTTTAAGAATTTCTTCATCATTTAGCGCAAATTGAATCTTAATATTGTTGTCTTTGAAATAGCGTTTGATGTAGTTTGGATATTTACCACGCACGTGAATATCAGAGAAAAGATAATTTTGATTTTCAAAGTCACGAACGGCCAGTTGATCCAAAGGGTTCGCAGTCATACCATAGGCAGGCATAGCCAAGACCATACAACCAATCTTGAAATCAGGATTGATTTCGTGCCCAACTTTTGTTGCCAAGGCTGACGCTACCAATTCATGATGGACAGCTTGATAGAGGTCCTGTTTTGATAGTTCTTCAACTGGCGTAGCAATACCGCCTGACATGAATGGCGCGTGAAGAACAGAGTTGACTTCGTTGAAGGTCAGCCAATACTTGACTTTGTCTTTGTAGCGTGTAAAGACTGTGCGGACGTAGTTTTCATAGAAGCCAATCAAATCACGGTTAGCCCAGCCATTGTATTTGCGAGCAAGATTAAGCGGTGTTTCGTAGTGAGATAGGGTTACTAAAGGCTCAATATCATACTTGGCTAGCTCATCAAACACCTTATCGTAGAAAGCAAGCCCTGCTTCGTTTGGCACAGCATCATCACCATTTGGAAAAATACGTGACCAAGCGATTGACATACGGAAAACCTTAAAGCCCATTTCTGCAAAGAGAGCGATGTCTTCTTTGTAGCGATGATAAAAATCAATTCCTTCTAATTTAAGGTTATCAGGCGTTGGCTCATCAGTGATAAGCGGGTTAGAATCACCAGCTTTAGCTGGTACGCCACCTTTTGGTGTGACATCCTGTACAGAAAGCCCCTTACCATCAAGGTTATAAGCTCCTTCAAATTGATTGGCAGCTGTTGCACCGCCCCATAGGAAATTGTTTGGAAATACACTTGTCATACTATTACTCCTTTATTCTGATAATTATATTGTAAACCTATTTATCCATGATTACTTACACTATCCTGTTGAATCTTGATACTATCCTATGTTTACTGCTCACTTTTTAGCCAAAATAATTATCTTTAGAAATTTAGCTGTAAATTTGATATAATGATACTATCCTATGAAAGGAATAGAAGAACATGAAAATCATCAAAAATAATCCTATCAAGAAACCACTTGATAGCGAAGAAAATAATCACTTGCTTCCCTATCGTTTTTATAATACTATTGTTGAAAATGGGCGTCCTGATGTCCTTTTTCACTGGCATCCGGAGCTTGAAATCAATTATGTTTATGAAGGTTCAGCTCGCTATCACATAGACTATGATTTTTTTAATAGCCAAGCTGGTGATATTATCCTTATTCGCCCTAATGGCATGCATTCTATTCATCCTTTGAAAAACCATAATCATAAAACAGATACTTTTAGTTTTCATTTAGATATGATTGGTTATTCCATCATTGACCAAGTTAGTCTACGTTACTTGCAGCCTCTACAGACCAGTTCTTTCAAATTTGTTCCTCGTATCACACCTGATATGGAAGGCTATGATGAGATAAAGGATTGTCTTTTTAGCATTTTTCAATTATCACGAGACGAAGGACGGCATTTTGAAATACTGCTCAAAGCTCGCCTTAACGAATTTATTTACCTACTCTACTACCATCACTATGTTTTGAAGAAAACTACAGATGACACCTATCGTAAAAATGAACGTATCCGTGAACTAATTGACTTTATCAATAATAACTATCAGAAGAATCTCTCCATTGAATTTCTAGCAGATTTTATAGGTTACAGCAAAACTCATTTTATGACGGTTTTCAAACAGCACACAGGAACGTCCTGCACAGAATTTATTATTCAAGTTCGACTGAGTAAAGCCTGTGATTTGCTCATCAATACAAGCAGTCCTATTTTGGAAATTGCCAATAACATTGGTTTCAATAATCTATCCAACTTTAATAGACAATTCAAGCGTTACTATCAAGTGACGCCAAGCCAATATCGCAAGCAATTTAGCAATCACAAAAAAAGTCAAACACTCATTAATCCTCAAACAATATTGCATTAATCTAAGTATCAAGAAAGACATGAAACAATCTTTGAATTGCACCCTAAAAGTTAGACAATAAATCTAACAATTGGGGTGCAATTTTATTGTCTACTTAATGAATCTAATGGTCCGCTAAACCAACGCCCATTCAAAACCGTCGTATTCAGGTTTTCTTTGACAGCATCAGTCAGACTTGTATCGGCCTGCATTTTATCAATAATATCTTGTGCAGTTTCTGTATCTACTGTTGATTTTATCTGATACTTTTTCTTGTCAACAGAAATTGATAAGACATTATTCTTAGTGCTCCATTGACTCCACTTACTCAAATTATTTCCATTTGGATTGCTACTTGCTAAGAAATTTTTTAAATAAGTTTTGAATGCTTGTGACATAGACTTGGCACCAGCTTGCTCAAATTCTTGGCCAATAAAGGTTTTATAATTAGATGGATCTTGCAACATTGGCTCGAAAATGCCATGAAAAGCGCCTAAGGTCTGTGCTAAATTTGGTGTCACATCCTTATCATCGCCATAGGAAATTTCCCCAATATAGATTGGTGATTTGTAGTTTTTAGTCATGATGCGAGCACTTTCAACGCCATTAGACAGACGGTAAAATTGACTGCCATAATTTCTAGCATATAAATATTCTGCATACTTTTGACTGTCTTTAAATAGATCACCACTTGTAAAATCTTTGGAGAAACGATTATCATAAGCAGCAAAAAGTGAGAATTCATTAGTACCAGTAATTAACATTGCAGGAACATCGTTGTAGTTTTTTGTGTTAAAGCCTTCTGAAGGAATGACTTTGCCATCTTTGTAAAGATGGGGAAAAATACTCATACGAATAGCCGCATTTCCCATCAAAGGTGCCAAACGGTCGGCCGACAGGTTATTTAAATAAGATTTTACATCTGATCCTGTTGATAAAAGCCATATTTTCGCTTCTTCTTCATTTGTTTTAATACCATCTTCGACCACTAACGGGGCAAGAGCTTTGGCAAAGATCCCTTGACCTTCTTTTTCATCAGACAAAGTCATACCACCACTGAAAGAAATAATCTTATCATATTTTCCCTTAAACAATGGCGAAATGAGCGTCGCCATAACATCACGTCCTCCTGCAGAAAATCCCGCCAAAGTGACATTGTTTTTATTGCCCCCAAAAGTCTCAATGTTATTCTTCACCCAGTCAAGAGCAAAGGCAATATCGAGAAGACTAAAATTACCTGAATTTTCCGCATCATTGCCATCTTTTAAAGCAGCTAAGGGATTAAAACCCAACACTCCCAGACGATAATTGACAGAAACATAAACTGCATTAAGATCCTTGACAAATGAGTTTCCTTTAATTTCTTGTGCTGTACCTGTTTGGTTATTTCCACCATGGATGTAGACTAGAACAGGTAAATTTTTCTTTTTGGTATCAGGCCTAACAACGTCAAGATTAAGAGAAGCTTCTGAACCTGTTACTTGCCCATTTGAATATTGTATGGCTGCATTTCCATACTTGCTGGCATCAAAAGTCTTAGTCCATTTTTTCGGAGTCTTAGGTGCTTTCCAGCGTAGGTTGCCGACTGGAGCCTGTGCATAGGGAATCCCCAGCCATTCAATAACTTTGTTCTTCTTATCTTTCTTTCCCTTAATTTTACCTGATACAATCTCTTTTCTTATCGTATTATTATAATTTTCCGATTGCTTATCAGAAGATGAATTTGTCTGACATGCTGTTAAGCTAAACATCGAAATAAAAGTGACAAGCACCAATAAATTCTTTTTCATAATTCAACCTCAAAAAATGTAATTGTTTCCTTTTTCCATTAAAGAAAATACCTAAATCATTTATTAGGTATTTCCATTTTTTATTTAACAGTTGTTAAAAGATAGTCACCTGCATTAACGCGAGCCTCTTGTGTTGTCAAAACATCATCATATTCAGCTGAGTTTGTCACAATGACTGGTGAGATAACTGGCAAGTTAGCATCACGGACAGTTGCAAGATCAAATTCAAGTAATTTTTGGCCTGCTTGTACTTTATCACCAGCAGATACAAAAGACTTGAAGCCTTTACCAGCAAGGGAAACAGTATCCATACCGATATGGATGAGAACCTCAGCACCGTTATCAGTGCGCATACCAACAGCATGGCCAGTTGGGAAGACAAGAGTAATTTCACCATTTGCAGGAGCAACTACAGTACCATCAGTTGGGTTAATGGCAATTCCTTTACCCATAGCACCTGAGGCGAAGACTTGGTCAGGAACATTTTCAAGCTTGACAACTTCACCAATCATTGGGCTAGCAATGATTTCTTGTTTTAGTTCTTTTAATTCAGCAACTGGAGCTTCTTTTTTTTCATCAGCTGAGACAGTTTTAGGACCACCGTAAAGATAAGGAATTTTTGTAAATTGAGTCAGAACAAAACCTAAAACAAATGATGCAGCAATAGCAATCAAATAGTAGATAAGGTTCATTGAGTTTTTAGCATTGATGAATGATGGAATTGAGAAAAGACCCATACCACCCATAACATACATTTTGACATCCATCAGACCAAGGAATGCACCTTGAATAGCACCAGCAACACAAGTCATGATGAATGGCGTACGCATTGGAAGCGTAATACCATAAATAGCAGGTTCAGTAACACCGAAGAAGGCTGAGATAAGTGCTGGAATAGCTAATTCACGAACTTTTTCTTCTTTAGTACGTAACATAATGTTAAGCAATGCACCTGCTTGTGAGAAACAAATCGCAATTGATGCGACAAGGAGTGTACCTGAAGGATTTTGTTGTAATTCAAGAATAGCAAGTGGAACAAGTCCCCAGTGAAGACCGAACATAACCAATACTTGCCAAGCAGCACCAAGGATAAGTCCGTATAGGATTGGGCTGATACCATAAATGCCTGTAAAGAGCGCACCAACTAAATCACTTGCATAGTTCATGACAGGACCAATAGCTAAGTAAGCAAGTGGAACTGTAAGCAAGAGAACACAGAAAGGAACGACAAAGACCTTAACCACATCCGGAATAACCTTCTTAAAGAAATGTTCAATCTTTGAACCAACCCAGACCGTCAAGATGATTGGGAGTACAGTTGAAAGGTAGCTTGAAGTTGGGAAGATAACTGGAAGACCTAAGAATTTCACGCCACCCTTAGCAAAGCTAGCCGCAATGTCAGGATATACCAAAGCAAATCCAAGCGCAAGTGCTGTAAATTGATCCATCTTGAAACGTTTAGCTGATGTAATAGCCAAGACTAGCGGTAAAAATTGGAATAGTCCGTCACCAGCAGCATTCAAAATGATGTAGAGGCCATCAGTCTCGGCAACACCAACGGCTGCTAAAATGGCAACCACACCTTTAATCATACCCGCTGCAGAAAGTACGCCCAGCATGGGTTGGAAAAGACCAGATACCAAGGCGATGAAGCGGTCAAAAAGATTTCCTTTTGGAACGTCTCCCTCATCAACGTCAATACCACCTTCACCAGGAATCCCCGCGACTTTAAGAACGGTGTCGTAAACATCGGGCACATGATTTCCAATAACAACTTGGTATTGACCACCAGCTTTGACGACGGTCACAATGCCATCTCGTTGTTTGAGATAGTCATCATCTGCTTTGCTTTCATCTTTCAATGTGAAGCGGAGACGTGTCACACAGTGCACTAATTTGACAATGTTATCTTTACCACCAACATGGGCAACAATGTCTTGTGCTAATTCAGTATAATCTTTAGCCATAATCGGCTCCTTTCTTTTTTCTGGTTTTTGAAAAACAAAAAACCTAAACAAATACCAAGCCATACACTACGCCCAAAAGGTAACGCTTGTACGCTCTCGTATTTATTTAGGTTTTGCCTGCTAACCAGTAACAATCCTTACGCCCATATAATAGCAAAAAAAAGATAGTTTTGCAAGCCTTTTCATTTTTCGTGTGTGTATTTTTTATTGAGAAGTTGCTAAAATCCAATAAATAGAACCAGAGAATAACTTTTCTCATTGTTTTTCAACAAAAAGACTGAAAGTCACATAAAACAAAAAGGACAATAAGGTGTACCTAATTATCCTGATTTTTTAATGTATATCCTATGTAATATGAAAAGCCAAACTCCCTTTGAGTATGGCTTCCTCTCATTATTTAATTAGATTAATTTTAATAAATATTACGTACATATGAAGTTGAGCCAATTTGTCTGCCATTAGCATAAGTAGTCACAACTTCTTTTATCTTAGTCGGTTGAGCTGGATCATAATATTGACTCAATTTTACTGTGACATTTTTATTCACAGCAGCAGCTAATCCCACTGTGCCCGCTGCACCATTTACAAATGGTTTTGCTAGACCAGATACAACAGCAATAAGTTTTAGCATAGCTGCTTGTACTGATTGGACATAACCTAAATTATAGATCACTGTAGTGACATGATTCCAAACACCTCTTTTAAAACCAGATGTAGTAGCTTGAACAGAATAGTTTGAATTATAACTTGGAATTAAAATATTATCAGCATAATCAATTATTGACTTGAACATAAGAAACAGAACCAGTAATATCAGTCAACATTAGCCCAAACTGGCTTAGAATATACAAAACTAAATAACAATCCTAAAATTAGAGTACATATTAATAAAATATTTTTTACATTTTTTATAAGTCTACCTCTTAATTTTTACCATGTGTGATAGAAAAACAACAACTCCACATATTCCAGCTATTACCAAAAAGATATTATTATTTTTAAAACCACTAAAAAGTAAAAATAAATCAATTAGCAAAAAGAAAATATAACTAGTAAAAATAATTTTCTTCATTTTGATTTCTCCCAATATCATCTCTATTTTTTTAATACATAATATCAGCTATCCCTCATAACTTCACACATTATTTTTTAAAAAAACTAATACGGTCTCAAAATACTTTTATAACTAGTCATCACTAATATAGTCTCTTATTTTCTTTTTTCCTCCTAACATGATGCCAGTCACTATAGCCTAACTTTATCATAGCGCATTCATTTTTGCAAGCGTTAATCTTTTCTTATCTGAATGTTTCATACATTGTCCTTTCTTTTGTATCTTCGTATTTTAAAACTAAACTTTACTAAGTATTATTTCAAAATCATTGAGATTTTGAGAAAAAAGTTTAGCAATAAAAGCTGCATTATATTCTCTAAAGCAAACCTCTTTATGCCAAAACTCTGTTTCAAAGCCATCAAAATATTCTTTTATCTCCCCATCTTTTGAGCTTAGAAAAGAGAATGCTGTTAACATTCTCTTGATTCATTTATTAATTTTTTATCTTTCTCAAACCTTTATACACTTACCATTTTTTTATTTTTCTTCTAAAAAAGGATAGCATCATCTAAGCATATCTTTCATCTAGGAATAGTGATTTAGTCTCAGACCTAGTTACAGTTAATGTCATTTTATACAGCAAAAATAAGTCAGCAATCACTGACTTGTTTCTAATCTTTGAATATGGATAGTAATGTACACCTGCTCGTCACGGCTCATAGGAAAATCATAGGTTGTATCAATATAGTTTTTAATCTTCTCAGAACAAGCAAAGGCTTCAGGATAGTTGAGTTTGACCTGCTCATACAAAAAACTGTCGTTTTTCCCCTGAACCACTCCGTTGGCCACGCGCTGTGCAAAATATTGGATATGAGTGACAAAGCGATTATAGGAAACCGAGTCTTCATCCACAATTTTACCGTAGAAGAGACGGACAATCCCCAGCATATCAGTCACCATTTTAGAAATTTGATAACCTTTTTCTATCACGCCTGAGTCTTTTTGAGCATTGATAAAATGCAGAGCAATTGAGGAAATCTCATCTTCCGCCAGCAGGACTCCGGTCTTTTCAAAAATAATTTTGAGCGCATCTCGCCCTAGTTGATATTCTTTTGGGTAGAACTTGCGGATTTCCCAACTCAAGGGATTTTGCAAACTAATGTGTTCTCTTGTACGCTGCAAAGTATAGTGCAGATGGTCAGCCAAGGCAACATGGAGTGACACATCGAAAGTCGTTTCCAAGCATTTCTGACCATACTCAATAATTTGCAGGACAGCATCTACTTCTTCGGGTGCCAAGTCCAAATATACTCGTGATAATTCACTAACCCTATCACTGTTTTGCAACACAAAAGTCTTTTCAATGCGAGAATCGTCCACCTCATCTCCGACTTTCTTCTGAAAACCAATTCCTTTGCCCATAACAATAATCTCTTCATCGTGTTTTCCCTTGGTATGAACAACATTGTTGTTATAGACCTTCTCAATCCTCATCTCTTCATGCCTTTCCTAATGACTAACAGAAAACAACCTAAATACATCCCATAACCATAAAAATGGTAACATTCCAAGAAAATCCTATTAAGTATCTGCTTAGTGACCAAAACTGCCTCTAATTACTGCTTGATTTAAAAAGCTCAACAGCTGTTGACAAGGCCGAATCCTTTTGATTTTCAAAGAATATCAAGATGTATCTAGGTTTTGCCTGCATTATCAGTAACAATCCATCGTTAGTTTATTATATCAAATGATTCAAAAAAATGAAAGGGGATACAGATATCCTCTTCCACTTCAGTTTTACATCAAGAGTTCCTTTACCTTAGTAATTTCTGGTTCGTTGACAACAACGAAGATGGTATCACCAGCATTTAAAATGGTATTGCCCGAAACGACCTCAGATTCTTTGTGATGAATTTGCGTAGTGATAAGGACATTCTTTGGTAGAGTTAGGTCTCTCACTTTCTTGCCAGCAATCTTATCAGAGACAGTTACTTCTATCAGCGTTGGTTCAGCAACATGACTAGGTTTGACAAAACTCAACTTGGCCAGCATGGCTTCGTAAATCGGTTCTCCTTTGAGGAGATCCATGACAATGTAAGCTACCAAGGTAACGACACCGATGGCCATTAATTGTTTCAAATCGCCTACCATCTCTGTTACCAGAATCATGGCTGTCAGCGGAGCTTTTGAAATAGCCCCAAAATAGCCTGCCATGCCCAGAACGATAAAGAGGGAGAGACTGCTGGTTGAAACCAGGTCAAGATTTCGTAAAGAAAGACCGAATATCATTCCCAAAAGTGCACCTAATGTCAAAATAGGAAGGAAGATGCCGCCGGGAAGACCGCTACTGTAGGAAAGCATGCTCCAGACAAAGCGAATAAGGAAATAAAGACAGGCTGTTGCCAAAAGCATATTTCCTTGAGGCAGGGAAATAATTAACTCATTGCCACCACCTAGCAGATTAGGGTAAAAATAACCAATCGGCACGATGAAGAAAACAGCTAGCACACCATAAGTATAGCTTGGAAGGTGCAAAATTTTTCCCAAAAAGTCATAAAACCGATGAAAATTCAGAATAACCTTCTCATAGCCGTAGCCCATAAGTCCAAGAAATAGCCCCATCACAATAAAAATCCAATATTGTTTGAGGGAAAGGAATGGCAGGTTGCGATTCATGGAAAGGACTGGTGTCAGTCCAAAAATATTGAGGGAAATAAAATTCGCCACCAGACTAGCCACCAAGGCCGTTACCCAAACCATTCGGGAAAAGTGATGGTAAACCTCCTCTACTACAAAAAGCAGGCCTGCTATAGGTGCATTGAAGGCTGCTGATAGCCCTGCCGCTGCTCCACTAGCAATAAAAGCACGACTCTCCATCCGACTGGATTTCAGTAATTTAGCGATTCCTTTGGCAGACATGGCACCCAACTGAATACTTGGTCCTTCACGCCCTAGCATAAAGCCCATTGAAATAGCTAAGATGCCTGCCACAAATTTTTTCCAAAGGACACTCCACCACTCGGGGTGAAGGAGGCCTTTTAATTCCCCTTCAACATGAGGAATACCCGACCCTTTGATGTCTGGATCTGACTTAACCAAGAGGCTAATCAGACCCGCCACAAGCAGACTAACAAGCGTTATGGGAATCAATAGTTTTGGATTCGTCTGAGCAGCATGGTAAAAAGATAACACTCGACCAAATAACTTCTCAATAGACCAACGAAAAAGGCTGACCACCGTACCAGATACGATTCCTATGATAGCGCCCCGCCAGACAAACCCCATGATAGAAGACGCTGTAAAACGAAATTCCCTAGGATGATTTTCCACACGATCACTCCAATCCTAAATATTTTCTCCCTTTATTGTAACAAATATCCGTTCAACTTTCGAGACTCTCGACAAAAGAAAAAAGACAATAAACCATCTTTTAAGTTGTGGGTAAGAAAGTAAGATTCTTACTCACGTAATATCAAAAGTATATTCTTGATATTTTCTAGTGTAGCGCAAGACAGCAGCAACCTCCTTTAGACTGATGAGAAAAGCTCACTCTTTCCTATTTTCTACCCTTGATAGTCGCTTTCCTAACTTGTCAATGCCTCCCTAGTTTTTAAGACTTATGTCTCAAGAATTCCACTAGGACAAAAATATCAGGACTAGCTCGCTTCGTTTGCTTTAGACAAATTATCATTAAAAATTTAGGTTTAAAAAAGTTTTGATTTTTAAAGAGTATTACTCTAGCAGAAACTCAATCACCAGTCTCCCTAAAACTTTTGACAAGTCAAAAACTGAGTTTCCAGTTTCCCTAATATTGGCAGAGAAAAACGCAGTTTTCATCTTCCCGAAAACTGGCAACATACTAAAAGTTACGTTTTCAAGATTGGCACGTGAAAATCAAGAGCGACCTTGTCTAGGTCAGCATCGGATAAGAGCGTGGAGTGACAAGGATTAGCGATTCACTTCTGAACAGAGTGAATTGTCTACAATAATATCTACTTCTTTCAAAGAGTACCGTTCAGATATTGACCACCCCTAGAACTAAAAAAGACAAATCACTCTCAAAGATGATTTGTCTGTTATTCAAGAGATGGGATACCATCTTTCAGCAATTATTTGCGATACATTTTGAATTGTAGGTATAGATCATTGTAGATACCCAGCCATTTTTGGCCTAAATTATTATAGACTTCAAGATTTTTGATGGTCTTCTGATCTGGGTAAAATGCCTTGTCATCTCTGATGGACTTGGGCAAGAGCGCCTTAGCCTTGGTATTTGGCGTCGCATAGCCGATGTACTCTGCATTCTGCGCGGCATTCTTAGGATTAAGCATGAAGTTGATAAAAGCGTAAGCTTCTTTTTGATGTTTGACCGTCTTTGGAATAACCAGATTGTCAAACCAGAGGTTGGAGCCTTCGCTCGGCACCACGTAATGCAGGTGCTTATTACCATCAAGCATTTCACTCGCCTCACCGGAAAAAGTCACACCAATGGCCGAATCACCTTGGACCATGTACCCTTTCATCTCATCACCAACAATGGCTTTAATGTTAGGAGTCAGCTGATTAAGCTTTGTCTCAGCCTGCTGCAATTCAGACATTTTTTTGGTGTTCAGGCCATAGCCCAGGCTGTTGAGGCCAAGACCAATGACTTCACGAGCACCATCTACCAGCATGATGTTGTTGTCATATTCTGGTTTCCACAAATCATTCCAGTGCTGAGGCGCGTGTTTCACCAACTTATCATTGTAAACAATGCCAACCGTTCCCCAAAAATAAGGGATAGAGTAGTCATTTTGTTTGTCAAAAGACTTGTTGAGGAATTCCTTACCGATAGCATCTAGACCTTTAATCTTAGATTTATCAAGCTTGACCAAAAGATTTTCCTTTATCATCTTGTCAATCATATAGTCACTAGGCACAGCAATATCGTAAGTTGTCCCGCCTTGCTGAATCTTGGTGTACATAGCTTCGTTTGAATCAAACGTCTCGTACTGAACTTCAATTCCAGTTTCCTTGGTGAACTTGGTGAGAAGCTCAGGATCAATATAATCCCCCCAATTGTAAATGACCAGTCTATCCGATTGACTCGTCGAACTTGAGCGTTTCTGCATATAAACCGATAAACCCAATAAAACAAGGATAACCGCAAAAATGCCCAAAATAAATGAATACAGTTTACGCATCTTTAGCCTCCTTGTCCTGCGAAATAAAATAGTAACCTACCACTAGTAAGATACTAAAGAGAAAGACAACAGTGGATAGGGCATTGATTTCCAGAGAAATCCCTTTACGCGCACGTGAGTAGATTTCAACAGACAGGGTTGAGAAACCATTTCCCGTCACAAAGAAGGTCACTGCGAAATCATCTAGGGAGTAGGTGAAGGCCATGAAAAAACCTGAAATAATACCAGAGGTCAGATAAGGTAGCATGACTTCCTTGAGCATTTGCCAAGGTGTCGCCCCCAAATCATAGGCAGCATTAATCATGTCATCATTCATTTCTTTGAGCTTTGGCAAAACCATGAGCACAACGATAGGAATGGAGAAAGCTACATGACTGAACAAGACTGTCAGAAAACCAAGTTTAAAATGAAAGAGATTAGCCAAGGTTGTGAACAAAATCAGAAAACTAGCTCCAATCATCACATCAGGCGCTACCATCAGAATATTGTTCAGCGATAAGATGGCATTCTGATTTTTCTTGCGAGCTTGGTAAACGAAAATAGCCCCGAAGGTACCAATGGCCGTTGCAATTAGCGAGCTGAGAAAGGCCAGAAAAAAAGTCTGAACTAAAATCAACATGAGACGACTATCCGCAATCATCTCTCCATAATGTTCCCAAGTAAAGCCTGTGAAGCTATTCATATCGCCAGCCTTATTGAAAGAATAGACAATTAAGTAAAAGATGGGAATGTAGAGCAGTAAAAATACAAAGGTCAAATAAAGATTAGCACATTTTTTCATCGGCGGGCCTCCTTGGTTAACCACATGGTTGCCAGCATGGCTAGGATAAGAATAACACCAATAGTTGAACCCATACCCCAATTTTGCGTAGTTAGGAAATGTTGTTCAATGGCTGTTCCCAGCGTAATGACACGATTTCCACCGATAAGACGCGTTAGCATGAAAAGACTCAGACTAGGAATGAAAACAGATTGCACACCACTTCTGACACCGTTTAAAGACAAGGGAAAAATCACCTTAGTGAAGGTTTGCCATTCACTAGCACCCAAGTCACGACTGGCATTGATGACATTCTGATCAATATCGTCAAGCGCATTAAAAATGGGAAGCAGCATGAAAGGAATTTCGATATAGGATGCTACAAAAATAAAGGAGAAATCCGTAAAGAGGATCTGCTTAGGGCCAATCCCTACAAAAGAAAGGAAGGCATTGACACCACCCTGCTGCCCAAAGATTCCCATAAAAGCGTAAGCCTTTAACAAAAGATTAATCCAAGTCGGCAAAATGACTAGCATAAGAAGCAACTGCCTGTGCTTGAGGCGAGTCAAGGCAAAAGCAGCTGGGTAAGCAATCAGAATCGTCACCAGCGTGATAACACCGGCATAAATAATGGAGTTAAAACTCATGCGAATGTAAGTCCAAGAGCTGAAGAAGGTCTGGTAGTTGTCCAAGGTCAGATGCCCTTGGATATCAAAAAGTGACTGCCAAACAATCAAAACTACTGGCGCTAAAACAAAGAGAAAGAGCCAAAGGATGTAGGGAATGGAGAAAAGATTAGAGATTTTCTTCATTTCTTTCCTCCTCGATGGCATTAATAAGGCCATCTTCGTGCTCCTCTACTTCTACATATTCTTCAATACGGGCGTCAAATTCTTCTTCGGTCTCGTTGAGACGCATGATATGAATATCTTCGGGTGTAAAATCAAGCCCAACGACTTCGCCCTCAATAGCCTTGCGGGTTGAATGAATCATCCACTCATTCCCCAGTTCATCGTAGGCAATGATTTCGTAATGGACACCGCGGAAAAGCTGCGTATCCACCTTAACTTGTAACTTCCCTTCTTCTGGTAACGTAATCTGCAAGTCTTCTGGACGAATAACCACCTCAACAGCCTCGTTGGGACGCATTCCCCCATCAACCGCTTCGAATCGCTTACCATTAAATTCAACCAAATAATCCTCAATCATATTTCCTGGTAGGATATTAGACTCACCGATGAAGTTTGCCACAAAATGATTGATAGGCTCATCGTAGATATCAACGGGTGTTCCTGATTGGACAATCTCACCTTCATTCATGACAAAAATCCAGTCTGACATGGCGAGTGCTTCTTCTTGGTCATGGGTGACGAAGACAAAAGTTATTCCTAAACGCTGCTGCAATTCACGTAATTCATATTGCATCTCAGTTCGTAGCTTAAGGTCTAAGGCTGATAGGGGCTCATCAAGCAGAACCACACGTGGTTCATTGATGATCGCGCGAGCGATGGCTACACGCTGACGCTGACCACCAGATAATTTTTGAATAGGACGATTGTCAAATCCTTCCAAGCGGACCATTTTAAGCGCACGCTGAACACGCGCCTTGATTTCAACCTTGTTGACCTTTTTTAACTTTAAGGGAAAGGCAACATTTTCAAAAACAGTCATGTGAGGAAAGAGGGCATAGTTTTGAAAAACTGTATGAACATCTCTTTTGTTAGTAGGAATATCATTTATACGTTTGCCATCCAGATAAACATCTCCGCTGCTGGCATCTAGGAGCCCTGCGATAATGTTTAAGATGGTCGATTTTCCAGACCCAGATGCGCCGAGAAGGGTATAAAATTTCCCTTCTTCAAGGTCAAAACTAACATCCTTTAAAACAACTGTGTTGCTGTCCTCAAAAACCTTTGAAACATGTTGGAATGAAATGATTGGATTAGTCAATTCTCATAAAACCCCCATAAATTTTTCTAATCTACTTTTTCTCCGATAATTCTGACTTCTGGCTCTAATCGAACACCGGAAGTCTTTTCAACTTTGTCAATGACATCTGCAATTAAGTCCTCGTAATCTTTGGCAGTACCGTCAGCAACATTAACCATAAAACCAGCATGTTTGGTACTAACTTCGACGCCACCGATGCGATACCCCTTCAAATTAGCTTCGCTAATCAACTGACCAGCAAAATGCCCTAGCGGGCGCTTAAAGACGGAACCACAAGATGGGTATTCTAAAGGCTGTTTCAATTCACGTAGATGGGTCAAGCGTTCCATTTCTTGGCTGATAAGTGTGTAGTCTCCTGGTTTTAGGGCAAATTTTGCTGAAACGACCACATCACCGTTATCCTGAATAACTGAACGACGGTAACCAAATTTCATATCTCTGGCTTCAATTGTCTTCAATTCTCCCTCCTTGGTGATGACCTGAGCTGAGATAAGGATGTGAGCAATTTCACCGCCATAAGCACCAGCATTCATAAAGACAGCACCACCGACGCTACCAGGAATACCACAGGCAAATTCAAAGCCAGTCAAGCTGTGAAATCTCGCTACACGCGTTGTCTCAATCAGATTTGCACCTGCTTCTGCCTCAATGACGTATCCATCAACCGTTACACCATTGAGCTTGTCAAACATGATGACAAAGCCACGAATACCACCATCGCGAACGATAATGTTACTGGCATTGCCTAGAACCATCCAATCATAACCTTCACGGTTGGCAAATTTTATCACACGTGCCAGCTCATAACGATTCCTAGGAAAAACGAGAAAGTCAACTGGACCACCAACCTTAGTGTAGGTGTACTTTCTCAGAGGTTCATTTGGGCGAATATCAATTCCTTTTAATTCATTTTCTAAAAAATCAAACATTTTTCTCTCAATTCCGTACTTTTGTGCACTAAAAATCGGCATAAAGCCGAATTCTATTATAGCAAACTTTAACCTATTTTTCGATACTAAGCCAAAAATTTTGTTATAGTTTTATCACATCAGCTGTTTCCAAAAGAGCTAATTTTTCACGTAATAGCTCCCCACTTGGCAAAGTCAGCTGTGAAGCAATTTCCAGCAGTGGCACCAAGACAAAAGCCCGCTCAGTCATGTAAGGATGAGGCACTTTTAGATTATCATCATTGATGGTTTGCTGGCCATATAAGAGAATATCAATGTCAATGGTCCGTGGTCCCCAATGCTCATGACGCACACGATTTAGCTCCTTCTCAATCTTTTGGCAATAGCTGAGCAGTTCTTGAGGCTTGAGGTCAGTCTCAATCCGGCAACAGACATTGAGAAAGTCATCTTGGTCTGTCTTTCCCCAGGCTGCCGTTTCATAAAATGAAGAGACCTGACAGACTTGCGTTTGTTGCAAATTGTCTAGTGCTTGAAGAGCCCGGCTGAGATAATCTTTTCGGTCTCCTATATTAGAGCCTAAACTTAAATAAACTGCGGTCATGGGCGCTGACGCTCCAATTCTATCCCAACAGCATCATAATGTCCATTGATGGGAGGATTTTGTTTGCTGATTTTAATGGTGATAGCCTGAACAGCTGGAAATTCTTGGAAAATATCTTGACAGATAGCACCAGCTAAACGCTCAATCAGCTTGTATTTGTGCTGCTCTACCTGTTTTTTGATGGTCTCAAAAACTAGACCGTAATGGACAGTGTCCACCAAATCATCTGACTGTGCAGCTTTTTCCAAATCAACCAATAAGGTGCAATCAATGACAAAAATCTGCCCCAAGGTCTGCTCCTCCACAAAGGCGCCATGGTAACCGTAAAAACGACAACCTTTCAAATGAATCTTATCCATATCAAGAAAGAGGTCCAGTCGCGACCTCTCCCTCCTTTCTTTACATTAATTGACTAATAACTTTGACAATATCTCTGTTGACCTCAACATTGTGCACACGAACAATTTGGCACCCCTTGCTAAGGGCGTAGGCTGAAAGTGCAGCAGTCCCCATGTCACGATCCAACGCAGCCGTATTGCCACCCAGCAGATAATCCACCACACGTTTGCGGGAAATACCAAAAAGAACAGGATAGCCCAGCTGGCAGACCTTGTCTAGCCCTTTGAGCAGGTCCACATTTTGCTCAACGTTTTTAGCAAAACCAAAGCCTGGGTCAATCCAAATGTTTCCCTTGGCCACTCCTGCATCCAAAGCTACCTGGGCCCGCTTAGCAAGGAAGTCACAAACATCCTGAGTCACATCATTGTAGACTTCTTCATCTTGATTGTGCATGAGAATAATAGGAACATTCTTCTCAGCAGCTAAGGCCAGCATTTCTCCGTCATAGAGTCCTGCCCAGACATCATTGAGAATATCTGCACCAGCAATCAAGGCAGCACGAGCTGTTTCAGTCTTGTAAGTGTCAATGCTAACTAAAATATCAAAGTTTTTCTTAATAGCCTTGATAACTGGAACAACGCGGGCAATCTCATCCTCAGCATCAACAAAAGTAAAGTCTGGACGAGTGGACTCGCCACCCACATCAATAATCTTAGCACCCTCCGCAATCATTTGCTCCGCCTGTTTGAGAGCTGCTTCGACAGATGTGTAGTTGCCACCATCTGAGAAAGAATCGGGAGTTACATTCAAAACACCCATAACACAAGCATTGCCTGCTACTTGATGATGACCGATTTGCATAATTTCTCCTTATTTTCCTTGAATGAGGGACAAAATTTCGCGTCGTTCCTCTTTATCTGTTTTAAAAATACCCTTGGCAACTGTTGTCACCGTCTTACTGCCAGGTTTCTTAATGCCTCGCATAGTCATGCACATATGCTCTGCTTCCACCATGACAAAAATTCCTTTAGGATGTAGGGCTTCTTCCAATGCCATGGCGACTTGATTGGTCAAGCGCTCCTGCAATTGCGGACGCTTACTAGCCACTTCAACCGCACGAGCTAATTTACTAAGACCCGTTACACGACCATCACTAGGCAGGTAGGCCACATGAGCAACACCGTAAAAAGGAACCAGATGATGCTCACACATAGAGTAAAAGGGAATGTCCTTGACCAGAACGACTTCATCATGGTTTTCAGTGAAAACTGCTGTGAATTGATCCTTAGGATCTTCAGTTAAACCAGCAAACATCTCCTGATACATTTTAGCCACACGTTTGGGCGTGTCAATGAGTCCCTCGCGCTGGGGATTTTCCCCCAAGGCTTCCAATAATTGGTAGACAGCTTTTTCAATTTTTTCCTGATTTGACATTCTCTTTTCCAATCTATTTCATTTTCTCTATTATAACTTAATTCTAGCGGCTTGACAAAAGGACTTTACGAACCTGAGAGATGAAGTAAAGGGAACCTGTCACCACGTAGAAATCATCAGAGCTTTCCAGATTGATGGTGTCTAACCAAGCCTGCCAATCAGCTACTTTTTTATACCCAACAGGATAATCTTCTAACTTGATAGCATTGGGATAATCAAAGCTGGTCACTTGAACAGTTGCTACCTGACTCAGAATTTTCAACATGCTATCAACTGGTTTGGTGTCAATAGCCGCGAAAAGAATGTGAATATTTTTGCATTGATAGGCTTTCAGCACCTTAACTAAGGCTGAAATACTCTCATTATTATGAGCACCGTCAATCATAACATTGGGATAAATAAGCTCAGTCCGCCCCGCCCAATGCGTCGCTTCTAGTCCTTTTTTTATCACATCTATAGTAACGCGAGGATATTTTGAGGTTAATAGCAAAGCTGTTGTAATGGCTAGACTAGCATTGCTGATTTGGTGTTGGCCAGGCAAAGACAGGCTGACGGTATCTACTTCCTTTCCTAAACCATAATAAGTAAAAGAATTTCCACCCTCAACAAAGAATTCTCGTCCAAGTTTAAAAGTTTGGCTATCTGTCTTCTTAGCTCTTTTTTCAAAGACATCTACAACTTGAGGTAACTCTGTGGCATAAACCAAAGGAACTTTTTCTTTGAGAACACCGACTTTCTGCTCTGCTATTTCCTCATAAGTATCCCCAAGAACAGCCTGATGGTCCAGCCCGATGGACGGACAGACAACTGCTAGTGCTTTGAAAAGGTTAGTTGAGTCATGAAGTCCTCCCATGCCAGCCTCGATGAAAGCCAGATCAACAGGATGAACATGACCGAAGTATTCAAACATAAGCACTGTGATGACTTCAAATTCCGTTGCAGGTTCCAAATCCGTCTCCAGTGGTAGGCGCTCAACGACAGGCTTGACGGTTTCTACTAAGTCAACGAAGTCCTGCTCCGTAATCATTTGACCATTAAGACTGATCCTCTCCCGAAAATCTACGATATAGGGTGAGGTAAAGGTTCCTACCTCATAACCTGCTAGACTAAAAATATGTTGCAGATAGCTAGTTGTTGAACCCTTTCCATTAGTCCCTACGATATGAACCGCCGCTAATTTTCTCTGTGGATTGCCCAGTTCATTCAGCATCCAAGCCATACGCTCTAAGCCAGGCTTGATGCCAAAT
The DNA here is from genome assembly GCF_000379985.1 of Streptococcus caballi DSM 19004. Lineage (GTDB taxonomy): Bacteria > Bacillota > Bacilli > Lactobacillales > Streptococcaceae > Streptococcus > Streptococcus caballi. Next base: position 23,999 of record NZ_KB904079.1, read on the forward strand.
TTTAACTTGCCATGTATCCAAGTCAAAGTCTCTTGATAATTCATGTTTACACTTCCTTATTGTCAATATGATTAGTATATCATTTCTAACCTGCAATGAAAATATAAAAAAGGATTAAGGAACTTAACCCTTAAATCCTTTCGTTTCTCAGAGTGATCAATTATTCAAGGATAATAACTGGAATGGCTAACCAAATAGAGGGAAAACCTCGCAATCTCAGTAAATAAAGGCAAAGGGATGGCTGTCGCCAGCCCAGAAATCATTAGCAGCATATATTCCAAAAGACTATAATCTAGCATACTTTCTTTGGAGAAAAAGATTAGATAAATCACAGAAAAAGGGGAAATAACAGCCGCTTCAACCAACATGCTAACATCGCTAGACAAGCCAATGTTTTTATTGATGAGTCCATAAAAATCAAAGCTTTCCGCCAAAGCAAACGAAATTAAAGGCAACTTGCCCATATTAGCACCAAGAAGATAGTACCGAAGTAATACCAATAGACAATTTAACATAGACGCTAAGTTTTTCATGTAGAAAAATCAAGGACAAAACAACAGACACGATAGGCATAATTATAATATAGTAACCAAAGCTAGCTTCTGTTGCTCGACCATGCCCAACTGCGTAGATATAGTTGCAATCAAAAAACTCGATAAAAACATCCTTTTTAAAGCTCTGCTATTACTCCAAAACTCCGATAACTCTTACTATAAGTCCTCTTCTGACAGTCAGCAGCATGTAAACCAACATGATAAAATACTATAAGAAAGAGTAGGTTAAGGCCCCAGAAAAATTCTAAGATCAATCTTCCTCACTGACCAGAACACCCTTTGTATCAATGGTCAATGTACAGACTTGTCCATCAAGATTTAGAGCTTCCATTTTATTTAAAACCGTTGTAGTCTTTTCCTCTGGCAAAAGCATCATAATCGTTGGCCCTGCACCAGATAAGTAAGTTGCATAAGCACCTTCCTTTTGCCCTAGTGCCTTCACTTGAGGGAATTCCTTAACCAATTTTTGGCGGAAACGTTCGTGGAACAAATCAGACTCAATGGCTCGACCAGCTTTGGTCAAGTCTCCAGTCAAGAGGGCTGCGATAGCAACATTAGCAATCGAGGATGCCGCAACAGCTTCCTTATAAGAAAGCTCACTTGGCAAAACGCCGCGGCTATCACTGGTTTTTAATTCATAGTTGGGAATAAAGGTCACCAAGGAACAACTTGGAAATTCAGCTACCACGCTGTTAACCTTTTGGTTGAGATAGCTTGAAATAACTAGATTCCCGAAAATGGCTGGCGCTACATTGTCAGGGTGGCCTTCAATTTGAGTAGCCAGATCTAATTTTTCATCATTAGTCAGATTAAGTTGTCCTAATTGATTAGCCAATTCAATCCCTGCCACAATGACTGATGAAGATGAGCCAAGACCACGCGCCAAAGGAATATCTGAAACCATCTTGATGTGATGAGGTATCAAATCAGCTTTGACTTTCAAGGCTGTCGTAATCAGTAAATTATTGGCATCTGATGGAATGTCACCGAGATCGTGTTCAATAACCCACTCGTCTGTTTCTTCCAATACTTCAATACTGAGGTATTTTGAAACAGCTATTCCCACAGAATCAAAGCCTGGTCCAACATTGGCTGAGGTTGCAGGTACAATAATTTTCATTCTATTCTCCAAGCACTTTAAAGCTATTGAGCAAGTCAAAATCAACTTGAGCTTGCAATTTTTCAGTAATATTAGCTAATTGAGTTTTGCTTAGTTCGTGTGTGATAATAACAACACGAGCAGTCGTTCCATTTGCTTTTTGTTGCAAGACCTGTTCAAAAGACACATCCTCTGCATTAAAAATTTCAGCTAGACGCAAAATTTGACCTTTGCGATCTGGCACACTGAGAGCAAAATAATATTTAGCCTTGATATCATCTGGTTGAGCCAGCTGAGTTGGGCGACTAAATTCGTTGAATGGCTTACCAATATTACCATCGTTCAAACGGCGAGCAATGCGAACAATATCAGCAACAACCGATGTAGCTGTTGGTTTCTGACCTGCACCTGGTCCGTAATACATTGATTCACCAATACCAATAGATTCAACGAAAACGGCATTCATAACCCCATTAACACTGGCTAATGGGTGTTCTTTTGGTAAGAAAGTTGGTGAAACTTCGGCAGAAAGACCTGATGCCACTTCTTGCACATCGCCAACGAGTTTTATGACATAGCCAAGTTCCTGGGCCACGGTCACATCGTCTGGTGTGATATTTGAAATGCCTTTGTGAGCAACATCGTCAAAATCAATGGTCATCCCGAAACCAAATTGGCTAAGGATAACAGCCTTATAGGCCGCATCTATACCTTCCACGTCATTGGTTGGATCACTTTCTGCATAACCCAATTCTTGAGCCGTTTTAAGAGCAGCCTCATAAGTCCAACCTTCGTCAACCATCTTGGTCATCATGAAGTTTGATGTCCCATTGAGCACACCCAAAATGCGAGTAACTTTGTCAGATGTCAATGAATTAGCCAAGGTACGAAGAATTGGAATTCCACCGGCTACTGCTGCTTCATAGTAAAAAGCTACACCCTTATCTTGAGCCAAGGAAATCAATTCTTTGCCATGCGTAGCAATCAAATCCTTGTTAGCAGACACAACATTTTTACCAGCTTCCAGTGCTTTTGTAATAAAAGTGCGAGCAGGCTCGATACGTCCCATTAATTCAACAACAATATCAATGTCAGCGTCACCCAAAATCTCATCAACATTGGTCACGAAATTGTAATTATTTCCTGCAGCCAAAAGACGATTCTTTTCATCGTCATCTTTGACCAATACTTTAGCAATTTCAAGGTCACTGTGAGCTGCTGCCTCAATCTTTTCACCATTTTCTGTCAAAAGAAAAGGAATACCACTTGCTACTGTACCAAAACCAAGTAAACCAATTTTTATTGTCATCTTATTCTCCTAAACAAAATTTTAGACTTGATGAAGATAATATTTTACGAACTTCATCAAAATACAGATATTGCTTTCATTATACCATAAAATTATTCTGAATTTACAGAATAATGCCACTTTTATTGCTAGCCAAAAAATTTTTTTGCAAAAATCCCTAATGCTCTGAAAAAATGATAAAATGGAGATATATTATTAGGATTTTATCAAACAAGGGGATCTCATGGAGAAAAGAAGTCAGCGTTCAGAACGCAAACATCATAAATCATTCAAAGTGCTAAATATAACGCTTTTATTAGCCTGCCTCTTAGCACTTGTCTTTCTTAGTTTTATGCTAGTTGATAAGAAGATTATTTCTCTGACAAACCAGAAGCGGACCGTCAACAGTCAAAGCAAGGTTACTTCAACTAAAAAAGTCGAAAAAACTACCAATAATAGTCAGCCTAAAACGCAAGAAACTAACTGGGTCAAACAAGAAAATCCTGTCAAAGTCCCTATCTTGATGTATCATGCCATTCACGACATGGCCCCAGAGGAAGCTGGAAATGCTAATCTCATTGTATCTCCAAGCGTTTTTGAAACCCATATTAAGCGACTGGTTGATGAAGGCTACTACTTCTTGACACCCGAGGAGACTTACAAGGTATTGACTGACAATGTCCTGCCTAATGGCAATAACAAGATTATCTGGCTAACCTTTGACGACAGCCTCTGGGATTTTTATGATAAAGCCTTCCCTATTCTAAAGCAATACAAAACTAAAGCAACTAACAATGTCATCACTGGAACTGTTGGAAATTCTGGAAATCTTACTCTTGATCAAATGAAAGAAATGAAACAAAGTGGTATGTCTTTTGAAAGCCATACTGTCAATCATCCTGATCTTGAATATTCCAGCCAAGAAAAGCAAATTGCTGAGCTTAGCGACTCAGACAGGTATTTAGACAGCAATCTTGCACAAGATACCATTGCTGTGGCTTATCCAGCAGGTCGCTACTCTGACACAACTTTAAACCTGGCAGCCAATAATTACAAATTGGGAGTCACAACTAATGAAGGTGTCGCTACTGCTGCTGATGGCCTCCTGTCACTCAAACGCGTCAGAATTTTACCGACAACTGACGCAGACACCCTCATCTCAACAATCTCACAATAATACATAAATACCGTAATTAAGTTAACCTTAATTACGGCTTTTTATTTTTTGAAATCAAAACTTTATAGATTAGGTAGCCTAGATTGATGAGAAAAAGAGCTAACCAGATAAAAGTAAAGGCTGTATTTCCTTTGCTATAATTATAAACAGCAGCAAGCAGGTAAATACCCAAATAAACAAGCGACATTAACACACTAGATTTCTTGTTTTGAGATAGCATAACAGCTCCTTTAAATACCATAATTTTCTTACCTTTACCCTATCATATTTTAGCCATTCTGTCTATTTAGCTCCTTCTTCCAAAATCAAGCGTAACTGTACCGCACTTGGTGACACGATTGGTAAAAAGGCACCCTCGTTCCAGCGACGCATAAAGCCTGACTGCGACTTTTTAAAATAACCTTGCCCCCCACTAGCTTGCAATTCCAGAAGGAGACTGCTAGCTACCACATCAACGATGGCAATTCTTAACTCAAATAGCTGCCGCGGATTCTTGATAAAATAAGCATCCTGATCCAGTCCTGCCAATAAATCAGTCCTGATACTTTCTAACTTAGCAAGAGTATCCTGATATTCTTCCCCTAAAATGGAGCGAGTGCTGAAAAGACTTTGCTCAACTTCACTCAGAGATCGTTCTGCTAAACCAAAAGCGAGGCCAAATTGATATCCTAGAAATGCAGGCCTAGTCTGGGCTAAGAAGACTTCTGCATCTTCTGACAAAACCCAATTCCAATCCAAGGCAACATCATGAAAGGTTAACGCAGCCGTATTTGACCCCTGCAAAGAAACAAATTCTAAGTCTGCTGACCGCGCTAAACCGATGGCTTCTGACGGCACAGCTATAATCAAGGGATCCTTAGATGAGTTCTCAAAACTGGCTGCAAAGATGGCAACAAACTTATCTGATCTAAGGTTGGTCACCCAAGGGAGCCTTCCTCTTAAGAAATATCGTCCCTCCTTCTCATAAATGCTGACATTGAGTTTTTCAATGCCTGATAAAAATTTAGTGGCATTGGAAAGGCCAGTACCAGCTGCCCGCTTTCCTGTTAACAAATCAGGCAACCAAGTCTCTCTGGCAAATGTTGCTTCGCTAGCTAGGATATTTTCGATAAAGGTGCGGTGCCCCCAAGAAATAAAGGCTGCGGTCAATGAATGTTGGGCTAACTCGGAGAGAAAAGCGATGACATCCGCCCTACTGCCTCCTTGTCCACCAAGCTCTTTAGGTACTCCGATGGCAAACACACCTTGCTCAGCTATTTTTTCAAGAAGAGTATCAGCAATTTGCCCAGATTCTTTATCAATCTGATCAGCATGAGCATCCAGCCAGTCAATAAATTCGTCTGAAAAATAAGTCATAGGCATCTATCCTCGTCACTTGGCATAAGGCTGCAATTCAGGGTTAATTGGAGTGTCAGCTAAATTATTGGCATAATTGCAGAGTGTCGCCAGACTAACCCCTAAAATCACATCCAAAGCATTTTCATGAGTATAGCCCGCCTCTAGAAAATCAGCAAATGCTTCCTCACCAACACGCCCTTTGGTATTGATTACTGCAATGGTAAATTTAGCCAGTGTGTCCAATTTAGGATTGTCATCAATAGGTGTCGCATTGCGAAGAGCTTCTAACAAATCAGGGGACATTTGGATTTGCTTGATTGAAAAAGCTGTGTGACCGGCTACACAGAAGGCACATCCGTTGGTTACAGCTGCTGTAATCTGAACCACCTCGCGTTCTGTGGGCGTCAGTGAATTACGACGATTAATAGCACCAACCGTCCGATAAGTCTCTAGTGCAGTTGGCGCATTGGCTAAAAGACCAATAAGGTTAGGAATATAGCCATTGTTCTCTTCTTCAACGATACGAAGTGTGTCTTTGACTGCTTCAGGTGCAGTCTCAATAGAATGTATGTTAAATGTTGGCATAATAGTGCTCCTTTACTAGTGATAAGACTATCTTACCATAGGACTATTTTTTTGAATAATCCATTTTTCTTATAGTCAGTTATAAGAAAGATTTATATCCCACTTTCAAACCAAAATTGAAGATATCTTTTCTAGAACTCAAGATTAGACAACTTTGTTCAAAGCTTTAGATAGCTATTTTTCCTTTGATCATATATGATTTCGCCAACATCTTTTTCTGAGTGATAAAGTTTAACTCATTGCAATGTTAAAAAGATTCCCCCGATTTTAGCAAGTCATAACCGCTGTGAAAATGAGTGGCTTATACACCAGCTATGAGCAATTTTCCTCCAGCGGTGTCTAAAGACGTTCGCTGAACTTCGTTCAGGTTAGTGCTATGATTATTTGACTAAAGCCCGTAACAAGGGGCTTTTACCTTGTTCTAAAATGGCCATCTGAAAATAGATCTTTATACCCTTTGACACTCAAGAATCAAGTGCAAGGTCATTTTTCTCCTGCTCGCGAGTGTATTTCGACACTGTCTTTTCGTTCAATCCAACTGTACTAACATAGTAGCCTCTAGCCTAAACTTTCGATTTCCACCTCTTTGCATTGACATAGGTGACGGAAAATATTAATTAAGTCCTGCCTAATTTTGTAGTAAATGGATTTTCTGCGATACCTAGGGATGAAAACTATATGATAGAGCACATCCATATGTGATATACTGTAACTGGTTTTATCCATAACAAAAAGAGAACCTCACGGTTCTCTTTCAGAATGAAGACAAAGTCGTTAGAATTTTATTTCTAACGGCTTTTTCATGTGTAAAGTAATATAATAGAGATAGGAATCCAGTTAATAAACAGAGGGAGAGTCGCTATGTTACACAAAGAAAACCCAGCCTACAAACGCGGTCAATTTGGTTTCTACAGTTTAGATGACCTTGTTCCTCAAGATCATCTCCTTCGTCAAATAGAGGAAGCTATTGACTTCTCCTTTATCTATGACTTAGTCGCAGATAGCTATAGCGATGAAACAGGGCGTCCTAGTCTTGACCCTG
>NZ_KB904080.1 GCF_000379985.1 Streptococcus caballi DSM 19004
GTTGTTTAAACTCATCTGTGAAATGACGGCGAATTTTTCTAGACATATCTGTTCTCCTCTTTTCTTTAGTGTAGAACACTTTATAAATTCTGTCTAGTTTAGTGTAACCTATTCAGATGAATTGATTGTAGCTTACTGAAAAAATATTATTATGAATTTTTCCATGCCCTAAGATATAGGAAAACACTCTTTTTGTCATATAGAAACATAACAAAAAGAGTGTTGGTTTATGATTTATTTTGAGAAAAAGGCGTTGTACAAGGCACGAACGGCTTTTTTTTCATTTTCTGTATTGATAACGAACATAACGGAAACTTCACTTGATCCCTGTGAAATCATTGTCAAGTTGATGTGATTATCCGAGAAGGCTTTTGTAGCTGTGGCGGTAACACCGATGTGACTCTTCATGTTTTCTCCAACAATCATGAGAATGGATAGTCCACGTTTGATTTCAACATGATCAACTTCAAGATTATGTGTTAATTGTGAAATGATTTCTTGCTCCTTGATTGGCGTCAACTCACGCTCTCTGAGAACAATTGACATGTCGTCAATACCGGTAGGCATATGTTCAAAACGAATGTTGAGGTCTTCCAGAATTTGCAGGACTTTACGACCAAAACCGACTTCTCGGTTCATCAAATATTTTGAAATATCGATGCTGACAAACTTATCGTCTCCAGCAATGCCCACAACGGGCACATCTGCACCAGTATGCTCTAGGACGATTCTGGTGCCAGGATGCTCAGGATTATTGGTGTTTTTGATAACCAGTGGAATACGTCCTCTATAAGCAGGAATAAGAGCCTCATCGTGAAGAACGTTGAAACCAGCATAAGCTAATTCACGCATCTCTTTGTAGGTAAGCTCAGGGATGGAATGAGGTTTTTTAACGACACCAGGGTGAGCTGCGTAAATACCGTTGACATCTGTAAAGTTTTCATAAAGATCAGCCTTAACACCCGCGGCAACGATTGAACCTGTGATATCAGATCCACCGCGAGAAAATGTGCAGATATGATTATCTAGAGTTGCTCCAAAGAAGCCAGGAATAACAAGGACACCTTCGTAATCTCTCAGATTCTCAAGTTTATCATAACTTGATGGTAGAATACGGGCATTACCTGGTTCTCCAGTCACAAAAATTCCAGCTTTTTGCGGATGGATGTAGCGCGCGGAGAGACCATTTTTGCTAAAGAAAGCTGCGATAAGTTTAGCGTTGTTGTCTTCCCCTGCTGCTAAGAAAGTATCGTAAAGAAAGTCATTGTTCTCAATCGGAAGGTCAGCAAGCTGTTTGATAGCTTCTGAAATAGTGTCAATGATTTTAGGAGAAAGACCTAGTTCATCAGCCATATCTTTATAACGTTTGATAATCCATTCTTGGTCAGTAGTGACATCTTTGCCAGAAGTATAGTTGTTATAATATTTGATTAAAGCATCTGTTACTTTGGTATCGTCCGGATTACGTTTCCCTGGAGCGGAAACAACGATAAATTTTCTTTCCTCATCCGACCTGACGATATTTAAGACTTTATTTAATTGCTCAGCAGAGGAGAGGGAGCTGCCACCAAATTTAGAAACTTTCATTTTAACTCCAATATTTTGAATTTTAGATAAATTATAGCAAAATTCAGATAATTTGTCAGTAGTTTTTCTAATAAAAAGGTAGTATAATGGAAAAATGAAGAACTATGAAGCGATTATTTTTGATATGGATGGGGTTCTTTTTGACACTGAAGGTTTTTATTATCACCGTCGAGAAATCTTTTTAGCCAGCAAGAGGATTTCCATTAAGCATCTTCCCCCTAGTTTTTTTATCGGTGGCAATATGAAGCAAGTTTGGAAGGCTATTTTGTGTGAAGACTACGATAAATGGGATGTTGCCAGTCTGCAAAAGGAATATACTGATTACAAAAACACCCATCCTTTACCCTATAAAGAGTTGATTTTTTCGGATACAAAAAAAGTGGTTAGTGAGCTTAAAAAGTCTGGTTTAAGGTTGGCCTTAGCCTCAAGTTCTACCATGAATGATATTAAGAAGGCTTTGAGAGATACTAAGTTAGATACTTATTTTGACATTGTTTTATCAGGAGAAGATTTTCCAGAGAGCAAGCCTGATCCAGTAATTTATAATGAAGCGGCGCGTCAACTAGGATTTCCTAAAGAAAATTTATTGATTATTGAAGATAGTGAAAAAGGGATTGCAGCAGGTGTTTCAGCGGGAATTGAGGTCTGGGCTGTTGAAGATCACTTGTATGGTATGAATCAAAGTGCAGCTCATAGATTTATTAATAATTTAAGTGAAGCTTTTGATCTTATTTTCAATGCTAATAGTGCTAATAAATAAGAACTGTTTAATGATAAAGGATAAGCTATAAATTAGCTTGTCTTTTTTTGTTATGGCAGGCTTTAAATTGTAAGCGCTCAATTTACGATAATTACTCTAGTTCAGATGATTGAATTGTATTTATTAGCTTTTTCCAATAAACTTTGAGTGAGTAATAATCTTTATTTGTTATAGATCATGTGATAAAATAATTATTTTTTATCAAATCTATTTTATTTTTCCTTGCATGAGTTTGCTTTTTTATGTTAAAATAGACTACATAATAGTTTGATAATCAAATAATTAAAGTATCAAATTTATAATGGAGGAAGACAGATGACTTTTGCTGACATTATCTATGAAGTGGAGAATGAGGTAGCTACCCTTACCTTTAATCGACCAGAAGTATCTAACGGTTTTAACATTCCCATGTGTCAGGAAATATTAAGAGCAATTGATTTGGCGGCTGATAATGCGGATGTCAAAATTTTGCTGATCAAGGCAAATGGAAAAGTGTTTTCAGTTGGCGGTGACTTGAGTGAGATGCAAAGAGCTGTTGAGGCAGATGATGTCCAATCCTTGGTAAAAATTGCTGAGTTGGTACAGGATATTTCTTTTGCAATGAAAAAATTACCTAAACCAGTTATTATGAGTGTTGACGGACCTGTTGCGGGTGCTGCCTTTAATATGGCTTTAGCTGCTGACTTTTGCTTGGCCACTGAGCGTTCAAAATTTATTCAAGCCTTTGTAAATGTTGGTCTAGCTCCTGATGCGGGGGGACTTTACCTTCTAACACGGGCTGTTGGACTAAATCGTGCTACCCATTTGGTGATGACGGGTGAAGGTGTTTCGGCTACCAAAGCTGAGGACTATGGTTTTGTTTACCGTACATGTGAGTCTGAAAAACTGAATAGAACAACAGAACGTCTGATTACTCGATTGAAGAGAGGCTCTATCAATTCTTATAAAGCGATGAAAGAAATGGTTTGGCAGAGCTTTTTTGCGGGTTGGGCAGATTATGCTAAATTAGAATTGAAATTACAAGAAAGCTTAGCTTTCAAAGAAGACTTCAAGGAAGGTGTTCGCGCATTTGCTGAAAAGCGTCGGCCAAAATTTACAGGAAAATAGATTGGAAATTTAGCTTTATCAAAATCTTCTCGGAAAGTCTTGCAAAATAATTTGGTGTTTGATATACTTTGGACGTCAAAGTTTATTGGTGGAGGTGCAATATTGGAATATAGCGAAATTAATGAATATCTTGTTGATATATTTAATAGAGTCTCAGTTATTGAAGAAATGAGTTTGAAAACAAGTCAATTCAATGACGTATCCTTGAAGGAAATGCACACAATTGAAATTATCGGAAAATATTCCAATGTTACACCAAGTGATATTGCCCGTGAGCTGATGTTGACGCTTGGAACGGTTACCACTAGCTTAAATAAACTTGAGACAAAAGGTTATGTGACTAGGACACGTTCTAGAAGAGACCGTCGTGTAGTTTACTTGACTTTGACTAAAAAAGGGAGACTATTGGACCGTCTGCATAAAAAGTTCCATAAAAATATGGTTAGCCAAATTGTTGAAGATATGGATGAAAATGATATGAAAGCTTTAGTGAGCGGTTTAAAAAATCTTCATAAGTTCCTTGAGGAGTTGGTATGATGGTGTTCGCAAAAATTAGTCAAGTTGCTCATTATGCACCTAGTCAAGTAATAAGTAATGATGATTTATCTTTAATAATGGATACAAGTGACGAGTGGATTTCATCACGAACTGGAATTAAAAGACGTCATATTAGTAAAAACGAGTCAACAAGTGATTTGGCCACTGAAGTTGCTAAGCAGTTGCTAGAGAAATCTGATTATGAGGCTAGTCAACTTGATTTTATTCTTGTAGCGACCATCACGCCTGATTCGATGATGCCCTCGACAGCCGCTATAGTTCAAGCTAATATTGGTGCTGTTAATGCTTTTGCCTTTGATCTGACAGCTGCTTGTAGTGGTTTTGTATTTGCTCTAGCTACAGCTGAGAAATTAATTGCTTCAGGTGCCTATCAAAGAGGTTTAGTTATCGGTGCTGAAACTTTGTCTAAAACAATTGATTGGACAGACAGAAGCACAGCAGTCTTATTTGGAGATGGTGCTGGTGGTGTTTTACTTGAAGCTGATTCGGAAAAACATTTTCTAGCTGAATCATTGAATACAGATGGTCGACGTGGTCAAGGTCTGACTTCAGGCTATACTGGTTTGTCGTCACCTTATTCAAGGGAAAATGTTGACGCCAAGTTTCTTAAGATGGATGGTAGAGCAATTTTTGATTTTGCCATCCGAGATGTTTCAAAGAGCATTTCAGAGTTGATTGAAGAGTCATCTTTGTCTTTGGATGATATTGAGTATTATCTGCTTCATCAGGCTAATAGTCGCATTTTAGATAAGATGGCTAAGAAAATGAAGGTGGATCGTCAGAAGTTTCCCGCTAATATGATGGAATACGGTAATACGAGCGCTGCTAGTATCCCGATTCTTTTATCGGAGTGTGTGGAAAAAGGCATTATTAAATTAGATGGTTCGCAGACAATTTTACTATCGGGATTCGGTGGCGGATTGACATGGGGCACACTAATTGTTAAAATTTAGTTATATCTTGTGTTTAAACACATTTATAAAAATATTTATTTATATTTAAGGAGAACATAAAAATGGCAGTATTTGAAAAAGTACAAGAAATTATCGTTGAAGAACTTGGTAAAGAAGCAGAAGAAGTTAAATTAGAAACAACTTTTGATGAGCTTGATGCAGATTCACTTGATGTCTTCCAAGTTATTTCAGAAATCGAAGATGCCTTTGACATCCAAATCGAAACTGAAGAAGGTCTTAATACAGTAGGTGACCTTGTTGCTTACGTTGAAGAAAAAACAAAATAAGCACTTTTTGAGAGTATTCTGTAAAGAATATTCTCTCTTCTTATTCTGATAGTTTGATAATCAAATTATTGCTAAAGGTAAGGTTTAGAAAGTTTAAAAATGAAAACACGTATTACAGAATTATTAAATATCAAATATCCGATTTTTCAGGGCGGTATGGCCTGGGTTGCTGATGGTGATTTAGCTGGTGCTGTTTCTAATGCTGGTGGTCTCGGTATTATTGGCGGGGGAAATGCGCCTAAAGAAGTTGTTAAAGCTAATATTGACAAGGTGAAATCTATCACAGATAAGCCATTTGGTGTTAACATCATGCTTTTGTCACCATTTGCAGATGATATCGTTGATCTTGTCATTGAAGAAGGTGTTAAGGTAGTTACAACTGGCGCGGGAAATCCTGGCAAGTACATGGAACGTTTCCACGAAGCGGGAATTACAGTTATCCCTGTTGTGCCAAGCGTTGCGCTTGCTAAACGTATGGAAAAACTGGGCGCAGATGCAGTTATCGCCGAAGGTATGGAAGCAGGAGGACACATCGGAAAATTAACAACCATGACACTTGTCCGTCAAGTCGTAGATGCTGTCGATATTCCTGTTATCGGTGCAGGAGGTGTGGCTGATGGCCGTGGTGCTGCTGCTGTTTTTATGCTTGGTGCAGAGGCTATTCAAGTTGGGACTCGCTTTGTTGTTGCTAAGGAATCCAATGCTCACCAAAATTTTAAAGATAAAATCGTAAAAGCGAAAGATATTGACACAGTTATTTCTGCGTCAGTTGTAGGACATCCTGTACGTGCAATCAAGAACAAACTTTCTTCTGCTTATGGTCAAGCTGAAAAAGATTTTCTAGCTGGGAAAAAATCAGCTGAAGAAATTGAAGAACTCGGTGCTGGTGCTCTCCGTAATGCTGTAGTTGATGGCGATGTTGTCAACGGTTCTGTTATGGCAGGACAAATCGCTGGTTTAGTTCGTAAAGAAGAGACATGTGAGGAAATCTTAAAAGATCTTTACTATGGAGCTAAAGAAGTGATTTTGGAAGAAGCAAAACGTTGGACAGACTAATTAGCAAAGACTTTTCTGGTTCACAAAAAGAGAAAAGATTTTAACTTATTTAGAATCTTGGAGGATTATGAATGACAAAAACAGCCTTTCTATTTGCCGGTCAAGGTGCTCAGAAACTAGGTATGGCAAGAGATCTGTATGAGACTTATCCAATTGTAAGAGAAACATTTGATACTGCCAGTCGAATTTTAGGTTATGATCTTCGGTCACTAATTGACAATGATGTGGATAAACTTAACCAAACTCGCTATACTCAGCCAGCTATTTTAACGACTTCGGTTGCCATTTATCGTCTTTTATCGGAAAAAGGAATAAAACCTGATATAGTGGCCGGCTTGTCTCTAGGCGAATACTCAGCCTTAGTAGCATCAGGTGCCCTTACATTTGAAGAAGCGGTTGCCTTAGTAGCAAAACGTGGAGAGTTCATGGAAACAGCCGCTCCTGCTGGAACAGGAAAAATGGTTGCGGTCATGAGCACGCCTGTTGAAATCATTGAGGAAGCTTGTGAAAAAGCTTCTGACAAAGGCTATGTACGTCCTGCAAACTACAATACACCTACTCAAATTGTTATTGGCGGTGACGTTGAGGCTGTGAATGCTGCTGTTGAAAATCTCAAAGAAGCAGGTGTTAAGCGCCTCATTCCTTTGAAGGTTTCTGGACCATTTCACACAGCACTCCTGAAATCGGCCAGTGAAAAGTTAGCTAAGGAACTTGAAAAAGTAACCTTTTCTGATTTCACTATTCCTTTGGTTGGCAATACTGAAGCTCAAGTGATGAATGTTGAAGAGGCAAAGATTCTCTTAGCTAGACAAGTTATGGAGCCTGTTCGCTTCTATGAGTCTATTGAAAGCATGAAGAAACTTGGTATGACTGATGTCATTGAAATTGGTCCTGGTAAGGTTCTAAGCAATTTTATGAAGAAAATTGATAAAACCATTCCTACAGTCAATGTGGAAGACAAGGAAAGCTTTGAGTTACTGTTGAAAAAATAGGAGAAGTCTTGTGGAAATTAAAAATAAAAATGTCTTTGTAACAGGTTCAACTAGAGGAATAGGGTTAGCCATTGCTCATCGTTTTGCAAGCTTAGGTGCTAACATTGTTCTGAATGGCCGCTCTGATATTTCTCAAGAGCTGCTAGGGCAATTCGCAGAATATGACGTCAAGGTTGTCGCCATTTCGGGGGATGTGTCTGATAATGTTGACGCTAAGCGTATGGTTGAGGAGGCTATCGCAGAACTTGGTTCGGTTGATATTCTAGTTAACAATGCTGGAATTACTAACGATAAATTGATGTTGAAAATGACGGAAGAAGATTTTGAGCGTGTGCTCAAGATTAATCTGACTGGTGCTTTCAACATGACACAATCGGTCTTGAAACCGATGACAAAAGCGCGCCAAGGTGCTATCATAAATTTATCAAGTGTTGTCGGTTTGACAGGCAATATCGGTCAGGCTAACTATGCTGCCTCAAAAGCGGGACTGATTGGTTTTACCAAATCTGTTGCTCGCGAGGTAGCTGCACGAGGAGTACGTGTCAACGCCATCGCACCAGGCTTTATTGAGTCAGATATGACAGATGCCATCCCAGATAAGATGAAAGATGCTATGATTGCTCAGATTCCAATGAAACGTATTGGTAAATCTGAAGAAGTCGCTCAAGTAGCTAGCTTCTTGGCTGAGCAAGAGTATATTACTGGACAAGTGATTGCCATTGATGGTGGCATGACTATGCAATAATTTTGATATTCCTCAGAAATAAGGAGAAAAATATGACGTTAAACAGAGTTGTCGTAACAGGTTACGGTGTAACTTCCCCAATCGGTCACACGCCAGAAGATTTTTGGAATAGCCTTCATGATGGTAAGATCGGGATTAAGCCAATTACACGATTTGATGCTTCCTCTATTCCAGTTTTTAATGCAGGTGAAATCCAAGATTTTCCATTTGATAAGTATTTTGTCAAAAAAGATACGAATCGTATGGATCTCTATTCACTTTATGCTATCTACGCTGCCATGGAAGCTTTGGAAAATGCCGAGCTTGATATGGAACAAGTAGACCGTGACCGTACAGGTGTCATTGTTTCATCTGGTATCGGTGGTTTGCAAGAGTTGGAAGACCAAATCATCCGTATGCACGAAAAAGGGATGAAACGTATTAAACCAATGTTTATTCCTAAGGCTTTGTCTAACATGGGTGCTGGCAATATTGCTCTTAAAATTGGTGCTCAAGGGGTATGTAAATCTATTACAACAGCCTGTGCTTCAGCTAATGATGCTATCGGTGAAGCCTTCCGTGAAATCAAATATGGTTTCCAAGATGTTGTTTTGGCTGGTGGTGCAGAAGCATCCATCACTCAAATTGGTATCGGAGGTTTCAATGCCTTGACTGCCTTGTCTACAACTGAAGACCCAGCTCGCTCAGCTATTCCATTTGATAAGGATCGTAATGGTTTTGTGATGGGTGAAGGTGCTGGTGTCCTCGTACTTGAAAGTCTTGAGCATGCTCAAAAACGTGGAGCAACTATTTTAGCGGAAGTTGTTGGTTATGGTAGCAACTGTGATGCTTATCATATGACAACACCTACGCCTGACGGTTCTGGTGCGGCTAAGGCTATTAAATTGTCTATCAAGGAAGCAGGTATCGCTCCTGAAGATGTTGACTATGTCAATGCCCATGGAACATCAACTCAGGCTAATGAAAAAGGGGAAAGTCAAGCCATTGTTTCGGTTCTTGGTAAAGAAGTCCCTGTTTCATCAACGAAATCATTCACTGGTCATCTTCTTGGTGCTGCTGGTGCAGTTGAAGCAATTGCAACAATTGAAGCTATGCGTCACAGCTATATTCCAATGACTGCTGGTACTCAAGAATTATCAGACTACATTGAAGCAAATGTTGTTTTTGGTCAAGGTCAAGATGCAGAAGTGAAATACGCTGTCTCTAATACCTTTGGTTTTGGTGGGCATAATGCAGTGCTGACCTTCAAACGCTGGGAGGGCTAATCGTGAATATCTCAGAAATTAAAGACTTAATGGCTCAATTTGACCAATCAAGCCTCAAAGAATTTTCTTATCGTAATGCAACAGATGAATTGTCGTTTAGCAAGAATGATAATGTTGCTGCTTCTGCGGGTTCTACAGCAGCACAAGTTGTTCAAACTCCAGTGGTAGCTCCTGCAATAACCGCTGAATCTGTAGCACCAGCCCAAGTTCAAACTGTTGAAGCCAATGAAAATACAGTAGCTGTTGAAGGTGATTTAGTTGATAGTCCACTTGTCGGTGTTGCTTATTTGTCACCAGCACCTGATAAACCAGCCTTTGTAACTGTTGGCGACAGCGTGAAAAAAGGACAAACACTTTTGATTATTGAAGCTATGAAAGTTATGAATGAGGTTCCAGCACCGCGTGACGGTATTGTGACTGAAATTCTTGTAGATAACGAAGAAGTTGTTGAATTTGGAAAAGGATTGGTGCGCATCAAATGATAGATATAAATGCTATTCGTGAGGCTTTGCCTCACCGTTACCCGATGCTGCTGGTAGATCGTGTCCTTGAGGTCAGTGACGAGGAAATTGTAGCCATCAAGAATGTAACTATCAACGAGCCATTCTTTAATGGACATTTTCCACAATACCCTGTTATGCCAGGTGTGCTTATCATGGAAGCTTTGGCTCAGACTGCTGGTGTTTTGGAATTATCAAAGCCTGAAAACAAAGGGAAACTGGTTTTTTACGCTGGCATGGACAAGGTTAAATTTAAAAAGCAAGTTGTGCCGGGTGATCAACTGATCATGACCGCCAAATTTATCAAACGTCGTGGGACTATTGCGGTTGTTGAGGCGAAAGCAGAGGTTGATGGCAAATTGGCAGCTAGTGGAACACTGACTTTTGCACTGGGAAACTAAAAGAAATAGGTCGAATAGAAGGAGTTTTGCATCGCTATGTTTAAAAAATTGTTGATTGCCAATCGTGGAGAAATTGCGGTGCGGATTATTCGTGCTGCGCGTGAACTAGGTATCTCTACGGTTGCCGTCTATTCTGAAGCTGACAAGGAGTCACTGCATACCATTTTGGCTGATGAGGCTATCTGTATCGGACCTGCTAAGTCGGCAGAGTCCTACCTCAATATGAATGCTGTGTTATCGGCAGCTATCGTTACTGGTGCAGAAGCCATTCATCCGGGTTTTGGGTTTTTAAGTGAAAATTCGAAGTTTGCTACTATGTGTGAAGAGATGCATATTAAGTTTATTGGCCCATCTGGTGAAGTCATGGATAAGATGGGAGATAAAATCAATGCGCGTGCAGAAATGGTTAAAGCTAAGGTACCTGTTATTCCTGGTTCTGATGGTGAAGTTTTTACATCCGAAGAAGCTTTAGAAGTCGCCGAAAAAATTGGTTATCCAGTTATGCTTAAGGCTTCAGCTGGTGGAGGTGGTAAAGGAATTCGCAAGGTTGAGCACAAAGAAGATCTGACAGCAGCCTTTGAATCAGCTTCGCAAGAAGCCTTGGCAGCTTTCGGTAATGGTGCTATGTACCTAGAAAAAGTTATTTATCCAGCTCGCCACATTGAAGTGCAAATTTTGGGTGATTCTTTTGGAAATATCGTTCACTTGGGTGAGCGTGATTGTTCACTTCAACGTAATAATCAAAAAGTCTTAGAAGAAAGTCCCTCGGTTGCTATTGGAGCAACGCTTCGTAAAAAGATGGGGGATGCAGCTGTTCGCGCTGCCAAAGCCGTTGGTTACGAAAATGCTGGTACTATCGAATTTCTCTTAGATGAAAAATCGGGCAACTTTTACTTCATGGAAATGAACACTCGGGTGCAAGTTGAGCATCCTGTGACAGAGTTTGTGACTGGCATTGATATTGTCAAAGTACAAATTAAAATTGCTGCTGGTGAGGCACTGGAATTTACTCAGGATGACATTAAGATTAGGGGACATGCTATTGAATGTCGAATTAATGCTGAAAACCCTAAGTTTAATTTTGCCCCAAGTCCAGGTAAGATTACAGAACTCTATCTACCGAGCGGAGGAGTGGGTCTGCGTGTTGACTCAGCAGTTTATCAAGGTTATAGCATCCCGCCCTATTATGATAGTATGATTGCAAAAATCATTGTCCATGGAGAAAATCGCTTTGATGCCTTGATGAAAATGCAACGCGCCCTCTATGAACTCGAAATTGAGGGAGTGGTGACTAATGTCGGCTTCCAAATGGACTTGATTTCTGACCAGTATGTCATCGCTGGTGATTATGACACTGCTTTCTTAATGGAGACATTTTTACCCAACTATAATAAAGATGAGGAATAGGAGATTTCATGGCTTTATTTAGTAAAAAGGACAAATATATCAGGATAAATCCTAATAAGTCTGTCAAAAAAGCTGAACCGCGAGAAGTTCCAGAAGTTCCAGATGAATTGTTTGCCAAGTGTCCTGCCTGCAAGCATATGATTTATCAGAAGGATTTAGGTATCGCTAAAATTTGTCCAGCTTGTTCTTATAATTTCCGCATTTCTGCTCGAGAGCGTCTGGCTCTAACAGTTGATGAAGGAAGTTTTCAAGAATTGTTCACGGGTATTGAGACAAGTAATCCTCTTCATTTTCCAGGATATTTGGATAAATTGGCGGCGGTTCGTGAAAAAACTGGTTTGGATGAGGCTGTCTTAACAGGATTGGCCCAAGTTAAAGGAAAAAGACTAGCTCTAGCCATCATGGATTCTAACTTTATTATGGCTTCTATGGGAACTGTTGTTGGTGAAAAAATAACGCGCTTGTTTGAGTATGCTATTGAAGAAAAGCTAGCAGTCGTTATTTTCACTGCTTCTGGTGGTGCCCGTATGCAAGAAGGTATCATGAGTCTTATGCAGATGGCCAAGATTTCAGCAGCTGTTAAACGCCATTCAAATGCAGGGCTGTTTTATCTGACTATCCTGACTGACCCAACTACGGGTGGTGTGACAGCAAGTTTTGCCATGGAAGGTGATATTATCTTGGCAGAGCCACAGGCTTTAGTCGGTTTTGCTGGTCGTCGTGTCATCGAAACAACCGTTCGGGAGAATCTACCTGATGATTTTCAAAAGGCAGAATTTTTGCTAGAACACGGATTCGTAGATGCTATCGTGAAAAGGACAGATATGCGTGATACGATTGCTAAGTTAGTAGATTTTCATGGAGGTGGCAAATGAGCGATGTGGCCAGAATTTTGAAGGAAGCTAGGGATCAAGGCCGTCTAACGACTTTAGATTACGCTGATTTGATTTTTGATGATTTCATGGAGCTACACGGTGACCGTCATTTTGCAGATGATGGTGCTATTGTGGGAGGTCTGGCTTATCTATCAGGTCGCCCCGTCACTGTCATCGGTGTTCAAAAAGGAAAAAATCTTCAAGACAATCTCAAGCGTAATTTTGGGCAGCCAAATCCAGAAGGCTATCGTAAAGCACTTCGTCTCATGAAGCAAGCCGAAAAATTTGCTCGTCCAGTGATAACCTTTATCAATACTGCTGGGGCCTATCCTGGTGTTGGTGCCGAAGAACGTGGTCAGGGCGAAGCTATTGCCCGAAATCTCATGGAAATGAGTGACCTTAAAGTACCTATTATCGCTATTATTATTGGTGAGGGAGGTTCTGGAGGAGCGCTTGCGCTGGCTGTTGCTGATAAGGTATGGATGCTAGAACATACAATGTATGCCGTGCTCAGTCCTGAAGGTTTCGCTTCTATTTTATGGAAAGATGGTTCTAGGGCCCCCGAAGCCGCTGAATTAATGAAAATCACAGCTGGTCAGTTACTTAATATGGATGTCGTTGATAAAGTCATTCCAGAACGAGGTTATTTTTCAAGTGAAATTGTTGAGACGATTAAAAATAATTTGATTGAGGAATTGGATAAGTTGAGCCAACTTCCACTAGAAAAATTGTTGGAGAATCGTTACCAACGTTTTAGAAAATATTAAAAGGTCTGCTGAGCAGGCTTTTTTGATATAACGATTGTAAGAAAAAAGAGGTGTGCGAATGTTAGAGGCAATTAATAACTATTTGGATTACCAAGGAATGAAATATATCAAGCCAGAAAAGACGGTGGATATGGCTTCTATGATGTCGAATGTACGGCAATTAGCACAGGCTGCACGCAAGGAATTTGAGACAATTTGTAAGGCATTAATACCTAAAATTACTCCATTTGAGCCAGGAGGTGTCAGTCAATGGATGAATCAGGCACAGATTTGCCGCCCGCATTTTTGGTGTTATTATCTCTTGCCATGTGACAGTCAAGAGGATGTAGCCTTAGCTATCAGGCTCTACGGGATAAAGGACAATTTTGGAATATCTGTTGAGGTCAGCTTTGTGGAGCGCAAGAAATCTGATGATACCCTAGACAAACAGCATAAGGTTTTGTCGGTGACAATAGCAGAGCCGCTTTATTATTTTGTACAGGTAGATAGCGTCAGTCATCGTGAGGCGGGCACGGAGGAAAATCGCTTGCGCTTGCAAGAACAGATTAAGTTAGGGGATGTTCGTAAAGTACTGGTCAAATACGATATTCCACTGACAGCTGATATTACAGTTGACGATCTGACAGATAGACTTGCCGCTGGATTTGATAAAGTATTGCCCTACTATCAAGCAACAAAATAATGCTCAAAAAAGAACAAACCAAAGGTTTTTAAGAGACCTCTGATTTGTTCTTTTTTATTTCGGTGCGATGATTTCTACCCCCCCCATATAAGGACGAAGGGCTTCGGGAATTGTCACAGAACCATCTTCGTTTTGGTAATTTTCAAGAATGGCTGCGACAGTACGTCCGACAGCAAGACCTGAACCGTTGAGGGTGTGAAGGAGTTTTACTTTGCCATCTGCTTCATCACGGTAACGGATTTGGGCACGGCGTGCTTGGAAATCTTCAGTATTTGAACATGAAGAAATTTCACGGTAAGTGTTTTGAGCTGGAATCCAAACTTCCAAGTCATAAGTTTTAGCAGCTGAGAAGCCCATATCGCCAGTACAGAGGGTGATAACACGGTATGGCAAGCCTAGTTTTTGGAGAATATTTTCGGCGTTAGCCGTCATTTTTTCCAACTCATCATAAGAACTTTCCGGTTTAGAGAATTTTACCATTTCAACTTTGTGGAATTGGTGCAGACGGATTAGTCCGCGTGTGTCACGCCCAGCAGAACCTGCTTCAGAGCGGAATGAAGGACTCATAGCGGTAAAATAGATTGGCAAATCTTTACCATCAAGAATTTCGCCACGGTAGTAGTTGGTTACAGGTACTTCAGCAGTTGGAATGAGGACGTAATCACTGTCTGCCAACTCAAAAGTGTCTTCCTTGAACTTCGGATATTGACCAGTACCAAACATTGAGTCGTGGTTAACCATGTAAGGTGGGATGATTTCAGTGTAGCCTTCTTTGGCGTGTTCATCAAGCATAAAGTTGTAGATGGCACGTTCTAGACGTGCACCTAAACCTTTATAGAAAAGGAAGCGAGAACCAGTAACTTTCGCACCGCGCTCCCAATCAAGGATATCAAGGTCTTCACCAAGATCCCAATGTGCTTTAATGTCAAAGTCAAATTCGCGAGGTGTTCCCCAACGGCGAACTTCCACGTTTTCAACTTCGTCAGCACCGACAGGGACTGATTCGTGTGGTGTGTTTGGCAAGCGCACGATGATGTCGTTGAGTTTTTCATCAATTTCCGCTAATTCGGCATCGGTTGCCTTGATGTCGGTGGATAGTTTTTGCATAGCTGCGATTTGGTCAGAAGCATCTTCCTTGTTGCGTTTAGCTTGGGCAATAGCAGCAGATGCGATGTTACGCTCTGCTTTTGCTTCTTCGGATTTGATCAGAAGCTTACGACGTTTTGCGTCAAGCTCTTTGAGTTCGTGAAGTGTTTCTTGACTAACGCCACGGTTGGCAAGTTTCTCAGCCATAGTGTCAAAGTCATTACGAATACGTTTGATGTCTAACATAGTTTCCTCCAAATAGGTTAGTAAGTGATACAAGGGTTAGTAGTAATTAAGTTACTTGAAGTCCTCTTTACTGATGGCTACGGATGGGTAATGCGCTAAGTCAGCGAGGTCAGTATCAAGTGGCAAATCATAGATGGCCAAGTAGTCTTCTGGGAACTGCTTTTGGTATGCCTCCATTTTATTGTTAATAGCGTTTTTGTCTGATGAGGCGAAAAGCACTTCAACAACAGCTTTTGCTTTGTCTGCAAAAGCATGAACAATGATTTGAATCATAGAAAAAGCCTCCTTAATAAGAAAAAACACAAGATGTACGCGCTGGAGCGCTAAACGCGCGGTTCCATCCAGCTTCACATCCTGTGCACTTGATTATTTCTTAAATTACGACACGGTAGAATTTGGGATTGTGCTTTTATCTGCTTGCAGCTACCGCAGACTTTCTGAAAAAAGTATTCAATCTTACTTATCCGTTAGCTATATTATATACAAATTTTGCTTAAAAGTAAACCATATCTTAACCAACAAAGCTGGGGAATTAAGTAAAATAGGATGTTTTGCCAGGGATATAGTCATTTTGTTAATAGCAGAGCGTAGCTGTGAACCTCCTTGTGATAGTTGCTATGGTCTCAATTGATGAGGTACTATGCTGTGGAGCAGTAATGAGCATAGGGGAGGATTAATAAAAATGAAAATCCCAGGCTTAGTTGACAACTAAATCTGGGTTAACAGTGACTTATTGGCGTTTGAAAGACTTCACTTTGGTAATGATAGTCTGGAAGAAGGTCGGCAATTTCACTACTTTATCATTACCAAGGTGGTTACGTGCGACTTTGAGAATCTTTCCAGAGTCTTTAGAAGCAAATAGAAACTTGCCTTGGTCTGTGAAGATTTCAAAATGACGGCTAACCTTTTTTCGAGTGACGTTGGCGCCGATTTGATTGATGGCTGTCCAAGGAATTTGAATAAATTGTTCGACATTGACATCTGGGTAAAATTCAATGGCGACATCGCCAATAAGGAATTTCCCGACCTTTCCACCCATTGCCAAGTAAGACACACCGCTGGTTTGTAATTCAACTGATTTGTTAAGGGATTGAGCCATAAATTTCTCTCACTTTATCGTTTTTTCGTTTTATTATATCATAATCAAAATAGTTTGACAGGTCTTAGGTGATTTGCAGCAATCTTCTAAAACGCTCCGCCATTTTTATGAGCAGTAAAGGTTTTTATAAAGATAAAAAAGAGAGGTTAGAACATTTGTCCTAACTTCTCACTAAGTCATTACATGATATGGAAGAAACGAGCAGCAATACCAACGATGAACAATGCAATGATGATTGTGATTGGTGATACTTTTTTCTTAAGCAACCACATGCAAAGGAAGGTTAAGAGAAGTCCCATCAAACCAGGAATCAATGCATCCAATTGTCCTTGGAGTGTTTGTGCTTGCATTTTATCAAGTCCAAGGCCACTATCTACCTGACCGAGAATGTCATGCAATTGTTGACCCGTTACGTTTCCTTTAGGAAATTCAATGTAAGCACCTTTAGACAATGTTTTAGAAGGGAGTGAAACTGTAAATGCAATGTTTACCCAACGTTCAACAAGAACAGCAATGATAAACATACCGAGGATTGATGCTCCTTTAGTGATGTCTTTCAAGATACCACCTGACATGTCTTTAGTGATTTCTGAGCCAGCTTTGTAGCCAAATTCTTGAGCGTACCATAGGAAGGCCATACGGATAAGGTTCCAAAGAACGAAGAACAAGATTGGTCCCATAACGTTACCAGCCATAGCCAGTGACGCACCGAGAGCACCGAGGATAGGACGAACAGTAAACCAGAAGACAGGGTCACCAATACCAGCAAGAGGTCCCATCATACCGATTTTGACCCCTTGAACAGCAGTGTCATCAATTTCAGCACCGTTTGCTTTTTCTTCTTCAAGGGCAAGTGTTACACCAAGAATAGGAGCAGCTACGTATGGGTGAGTGTTAAAGAATTCCAAGTGACGTTCAAGAGCAGCAGCTCGGTCTTCTTTAGAAGTGTAGAGTTTTTTAATAGCAGGAATCAGTGCGTAAGCCCAACCTAAGTTTTGCATACGTTCATAGTTCCATGAACCTTGCAAGAAGGTTGAACGCCACCAAACTTTTTGACGATCTGATTTGCTTAATTGAATTTTTTCAGCCATGATTGTTCCCCTTCCTAGTAGTCTTCAAGGATGTCGCCAATTGGATCGCCAGAACCTGAGGAAGTTCCACCACCGTTACCACCTTGTTTAGAAAGGTTGATATAGATAATAGCGATAGCGACACCGATTGTACCCATTGCGATAAGTGTAAGGTTAGACAAAGCAGCAAGAGCAAAACCGATAGCGAAGAATGGCCATACTTCACGAGTAGCCATCATGTTGATAACCATTGCATAACCAACGGCAACAACCATACCACCACCGACAGCCATACCACCTGACAACCAATCTGGCATAGCACCTAAGATACTTTGTACAACTGATGTTGGTACTGCAAGAAGAAGAGCAGCAGGAACAGCAATACGAAGACCTTGGAGAAGAAGAGCAATCAGGTGAGTACGTTCAACAGCGGCAATGTTACCTTCTTTGGCAGCAGCGTCGGCACCGTGAACTAGACCAACTGAGATTGTACGAACAATCATAGTAAGGAAAAGTCCAGCAACGGCAAGAGGGATAGCTGTTGTATAGGCAAAACTGATACCTTTGTTAGTAAAGTCTCCACCTTGCACCATGATGATGGCAGATGCAACAGAAGCAAGAGCAGCATCAGGGGCAACAGCAGCACCAATGTTAGCCCAACCAAGGGCAATCATTTGAAGAGTACCACCAAGGATAACACCTGCTTCGAGGTGACCTGTTACAAGACCAATGAGGGTACAAGCAACAAGTGGTTGGTGGAATTGGAATTGGTCGAGGATACCTTCAAGTCCAGCAAAGAAGGCAACAACAACGACTAAAATCATAGAAATAACTGACATTATTCTAGTTCCTTTCGTTTATTAGAAAAGTTTTAGTGAACAAGACTAGCTTTTATAAAGTCTGGTCTTAGTTATTGGACGTTCGCTTTTTGAATAAGGTCAAACAAGTCTTTCTTAGAGTCATTTGGCACTTTACGAACATCAAATGTAACACCAAGGTCACGCAATTTTTCAAAGGTAGCAACGTCATCTTTGTCCATTGAAAGAACGTTATTAACCATTGTTTTACCTGTTGAGTGAGCCATCGAACCAACGTTAAGTTCTTTGATTGGCACGCCACCTTCAATAGCTTCAAGAGCTTCTTGAGGGGTTTCAAACAAGATGAGTGCGTGGGTGTTACCAAAGCGAGGGTCCTTAGCAACTTCAATCAATTTCTTGATTGGCACAACGTTAGCACGAACACCGTTTGGTGCGGCTTGTTTAATCAACTCTTTACGTAACTCGTCTTTGGCAACAGCATCAGACGCAACGATGATGCGATCAGCTTTAGAAGCTGGTGTCCAACCTGTTGCAACTTGTCCGTGAAGTAGACGTGTGTCAATACGAGCAAGGTTGATTTTGAGTTTTCCGTCACCGATAACAGTCCCTTCTGGAATAGCACCTTGAGGTACTGCAGCTTGTGCGGCTGGAGCGCTGGCTACTTCTCCGGCAGGATTGAGTTCTTCAGGAAGTGCTTTAACACCGTCCTTAGCCTCTTTAATGATGTTGGCTGCGACTTGTTCAACACCTGCATTTGCGTCCATCATACGCTCTGTGTAGGCTTGAATAAGCATTGGCAAATTGAGACCAGTGATAATAGCCATCTTGCGGTCAGGATTTTCACCCATAACACGACTTGCTTGGTTAAATGGAGAGCCACTCCACAAGTCAGCAAGTACAAGGACTTCATCATCAGCATCAAATTGTGCGATAGCATTGTTGAAGTGTGCATATAAATCATCTGGTCCTTCATTTGGCATGAAAGTGACGACTTGAACTTTCTCTTGTTCACCGAAAATCATTGAACCTGATTGATGAATGCCTTCAGCAAATTTACCGTGGCTGGCAATAACAATACCGATACCCATGTTCTTCCTCCTTATTTATATTTTTCATTGAACTAAAAAAGAATAATCTCCTTCCACCGAAGTGGCAATTCTTTTTCAGTCCAAGGAAATTTAAGAACGTATATATTGTAAAACGTTTTCAGCTAAAATGCAAGACTATTTGAACAAAAATGACAGCAAAAAAGGAAAAATTTTCAGAATCAGTCATAAAAAAGTGATTGTTTTTGACAGAAAAGTGACATTTGTTAGCAAATATATCCTAAAATATGCAAAAAATGTTTCTATTTGACAGAAAAATTGTCAAAAAGTGAAAATAAAATTATTTTCTTCCAAGTATTATTTTTCATTAGGAAAGAAAAGACAAGAGAAAAATCAGTCCAAGCAAGCCTGTGACCGATTTCGTAATATTATAAAAATATTTTTTCCAGCTCTTTGGCGACACCATCTTCTTCATTACTAAAAGTGGTTTGCATATCCGCAAATGGAAGCAATACGGAAGAGGCATTTTTCATAGCGTAGCCTCGTCCAGCCAAAGATAGCATTTCTGTATCATTGTGCTCATCACCAAAAGCAATTAAATCATTTTTAGATTTATTCATAATCCTGAGTAGGTAAGAAAGAGCATAGGCTTTGTTGATGCCTTTGGGTGAAAACTCCAAAATATTGAGCGGTCCTCCCCAAGAATCAATTTCCATTTCATAGTTAAAATGCTTGCGCATCTCATCGGCAAGTGTATACTTATCTTCATGCCGTGTTTGCATGAGGAGAGCATTGGGGTTGCGAGTGATCTTTTTAACATCAAGTGCCATGTCTTTGGTAATGTTGTCCACTCCAAAAAGTTGTGGGTTGATGCTATCAGGATTTTCCATAGTTATATAGAAGTTTTTGCGATATTCGCTGGCAATAAAATCTGCCTCAACAGCATCTTCTAACTTGAGCGTTTCAAGGAGGTATTTCTTGTCAATGGTTACACTGTGCTCAAATTGCCATTTTTTTTCAGGCACATGGGTCAAAGAACCGTTGAAGCTAATCATTGGTGTTGATAAATTCAGCCGCTTGTAGTGGTCAATCGCCATGCGATAAGGTCTGCCTGTGGCAATGACAACTTGGTGACCAAGTTCTTGAACCTTATTGATAGTATCTACGGTATAGTCTGAGATGGTATTATCACTATGCAGCAATGTTCCATCTAAATCAAGAGCAATCATTTTTTTAGTCATAATTTATATTATAGCAAAATTTATCTTCAATTAAAGGGAAAAGTCTGTCTGGAGTATGCTATAATATTTTTTAAAGAATGAAAAGGAAGAGTTTCTATGCACAAGATTATTTTTAGTCATTTATTCGTTGCCTTTATCATGATGGGAATTTGGACTTACCAACCAAACGTTGATGGTCTCATGTCGGGCTTGATTATGTCTTTGATTACCCTAGAGATGGGTTTCTTAGCTTTTCATAGTAAGAATACGATTTTTAAAGTTGTTGCTATAATTATTTGGTGTATTTTTTATCCTAGCAATTTTAAGATTTTATTAGGTGTGGCAGATGTATCTTTTGGTGGAGATGCTATCTGGACCAATGAGGCTATGAAGCCTTTCATGGTTTATTTGGCCTGTCTCGCTTTTGCTCTAGTGGCAGCCACCCTGAGTGCGCAGCTCATTTTAAAAAGTTTCAAACTTAACCTTTATGTTCAGCTCATTTTAATGCCTATTATCGCCATTGCGGCGAGTTTTTTCCTCCATTTAGAAAGGGTGGGTTCTCTGGGGTGGGGAGACTTTCTCCTAAGCCCGCTTAATTTTATTAGCCAAGTTTTGACTAATCTGGCTTCGGCAAATATTCCCTTTATTATTGGTTTAAGTGCGATTCAATCCATGCTCTTGATTTTATTAGGAGATGATTAGTACATTCTTGAGAATTGCTTTGCAATTCTTTTTTTGCTAGCTTACAAAATTATCTACTTTTAAGATATTTTTGCTATAATAGCAAATTAAAAGAAGACGGAGGTCAAAATGAAGAAAAAAATAGTGTTCGTACATCTCTTTTTCCTAGTAATCTCACTGGGAATAAAATATTATCACCTATCTGGTCCAGATTTAATTTGGAATATGTTTTTAGCTCTAGTAGCGTTAGATTTTTCTGTGTCAGCCTTTTATGCCAAGAGAAAATGGTTGAGATGGTCGACAGCAGTACTATGGCTATTCTTTTACCCCAACACCTTTTACATGTTGACAGATATTATCCACATGCATTTTGCTAGTACAGTTTTGTGGGAGACGTCCAGCATGATTCTTTACATGCTTTATGTGCCTAGTATCTTATTTGGCGTTTTGTGCGGCATTGAAAGTGTCAGGAATGTGATGGAGACTTTTAAGGTAAGCAATTATTATATCCGTTTGGCTTTGATTGCGGTGCTATCGCTTATTTCCAGCTTTGCCATCCATATCGGTCGCTATGCTAGACTAAATTCCTGGGATATCTTCACCAGACCTATGACCGTTGTTCGTGAAATACTTGATGTGATCAGTTGGAATGCCTTTTATTTTGTAGTTGGATTTACTTGTATTCAAATCATGTGTCTGGTTTTTTTGGACAGGGAAAACGAAAAATAAAGTTCTTGAAAAGTGGATAATCTTTTGTTAGAATGGATGAGTCGCTCGTTGATGATGAGTAAATCACGAACGTTACTAACTTATTTTAAGGAGAGTCCACTCTAAATGGAAAAGTTTTTTAAACTGAAGGAACATGGAACCGATGTCCGCACTGAAGTGACAGCTGGTTTGACGACCTTCTTTGCGATGTCTTACATCCTATTCGTTAATCCATCAATGCTTGCACAGACAGGCATGCCAGCTCAAGGTGTTTTCTTAGCAACTATCATTGGTGCAGTTGTCGGTACCTTGATGATGGCTTTCTATGCTAATTTGCCTTACGCACAGGCGCCTGGCATGGGGCTCAATGCTTTCTTTACTTACACGGTTGTCTTTTCATTAGGTTACACTTGGCAAGAAGCCTTGGCCATGGTCTTCATTTGTGGTTTGATTTCATTAGTCATCACGGTGACAAAAGTTCGTAAAATGATTATTGAACAAATTCCAGCAGCCTTAAAGTCAGCTATTTCAGCTGGTATCGGTATCTTCCTAGCTTATGTTGGAATTAAGAATGCTGGCTTCTTGAAATTTTCAATTGATCCAGGTACTTATACAGTGGCTGGTAAAGGAGCTGCTAAAGGATTAGCTTCTATTACAGCAAACTCTTCAGCTACTCCAGGGCTTGTTGCTTTCAATACACCTGGTGTTATCCTTGCCTTGATTGGTTTAGCAGTGACAATTTTCTTCATTGTAAAGGGGATTCGTGGTGGCGTTATCTTGTCAATCGCTGTAACAACCATCATTGGTATTTTTATGGGGGTTGTTAACCTAGGAAATATCAACTGGGCTGCGACTAATCTATCAGCTTCATTTGGGGACTTGAAATCTATTTTCGGTGTTGCTCTAGGAAGTAAAGGTTTGGGATCATTGTTTGCTGATCCTTCTCGTATTCCAGGTGTCTTGATGGCGATTCTGGCTTTCTCATTGACTGATATTTTTGATACAATTGGTACGCTTATCGGTACAGGTGAAAAAGTTGGTATCATTGCTACAACAGGCGATAACAACGAATCTAAGGCTCTTGATAAGGCGCTTTATTCAGATTTGATGGCAACAACCATCGGAGCTATCGCGGGGACTTCAAACGTTACGACTTATGTTGAGTCCGCTGCTGGTATCGGTGCTGGTGGACGTACAGGTTTGACCGCTTTGGTAGTAGCGGTACTCTTTGCGATTTCAAGCTTCTTTAGTCCGCTTGTTTCAATTGTACCAACACAGGCAACAGCACCAATTCTTATTATCGTTGGTGTCATGATGCTGTCTAACCTAAAGAATATTACTTGGGATGACATGGCAGAAGCTGTACCAGCTTTCTTTACTTCCATCTTTATGGGATTTTCTTACAGTATTACTTACGGGATTACCGCTGGTTTTATCACTTACACATTAGTAAAAATCGTCAAAGGTCAAGCGAAAGACATTCACGCTATTCTATGGATTTTGGATGCACTCTTTATCTTAAACTTTGTCAGCTTAGCTATTTTATAAGAAAATATACAGGTTGAGGGCGAAAGTCCTCAGCTTTTTTTACTTTTATGATTAGTATTTAGGGTTGTGCTTGGAAGAGTAAGTGTTTTTTGATATAATAGCCTTATGTTTTACAGTCATGATGAAAATGAGCTGATGGCCATTGGACAAAAAATTGGCCAAGTTTTAAAAGAAAATGATGTTTTGGTTTTAACAGGCGACTTGGGAGCTGGAAAGACGACTTTGACTAAGGGAATTGCTAGAGGTTTAGGAATTACTCAAATGGTCAAAAGTCCGACCTATACCATTGTGCGTGAGTATCAAGGCCGCTTGCCTTTGTATCATTTGGACGTTTATCGCATTGGTGACGACCCAGATTCTATTGACTTGGATGATTTTCTTTATGGTCAAGGTGTGACTGTTATTGAATGGGGTGAGCTCCTAAGTGATGGGGTGCTGGATGATTATTTGGAAGTGATCATCACTAAAGCGGATGATGGACGGCAGATTAATTTGAGAGCAAATGGCTCTCGTTCAGAAGAATTGTTGCGTGAGGTTGACAATGGCTAAGCAGGAATTTACCATCTGTGAAGCTGGTCTGGAAGATGCCCAAGCTTTGGCTGCTACTCTTGCACAGGTGCTTTCTGAGACGGATTTTTTAGCTCAGGATGATGCCTCTGCTATGACAGTGGAAGAAGTTGCTCAATTTATTGACAACAGGCAAAATTCTTTAAATGAGATTTGTTTGCTGGCTAAAATAGGTTCGGATGTTGCTGGACTGCTTAATATTTCTGCTCAAAAGAATTTTGCTTTTGAACACATTGGCGATATTTTTCTTGCAGTGAAAAAGGATTATTGGAATTATGGCATTGGTCAAATTTTGCTTCAAGAAGCTGTTGATTGGGCTGAGCATAGTGGTGTTATCCGCCGCTTGGAACTGACTGTTCAGAAGCGAAATAGCAGAGCAGTTCATGTTTACGAAAATGCAGGATTTGTCATTGAAGGTGTTAAGGAACGTGGCATCAAGACGAGAGATGGAGAATTTTTAGATGTTTATGCCATGAGTAAGTTGATAAACTGATTGATAGAACGGATAGATGAGAGGACAAAATGAGAATCGGAAAAAAAATTCTATTAATGCTGCTGGCTATTTTTGCCACAACCTTAGTAGCTGCTGGCGTATATGTCACATCAGCTTATAATTTTTCAACCAATGCGTTATCTAAAACCTTCAAGGATTTTGATACATCAAGTTCTAAGAGCCAAGCTATCAAGCAAACTAAACCTTTTTCAATCTTGCTGATGGGAGTTGATACAGGATCTGCAGAGCGTAAGGACAAGTGGGCTGGAAATAGTGATTCTATGATTTTGGTGACAGTTAACCCAAAAACAAAGAAAACAACCATAACCAGCCTAGAGCGTGATATTTTGATCAATCTGAGCGGTCCAGAAGATAACGATATGAATGGTGCGCAGGCTAAGTTAAATGCTGCCTATGCCTCGGGCGGAGCTCAAATGGCTATCATGACGGTTCAAGATTTGCTAGATATTAAAATTGACAATTATATTCAAATTAATATGCAAGGATTGGTTGATTTAGTTGACGCAGTCGGTGGAATTACAGTTACTAATGAATTTGATTTTCCAATCTCTATTGAAGAAACTGAACCAGACTACACGGCGAGTGTTGCTCCAGGCACTCACAAAATTAATGGGGACCAAGCACTCGTTTATTCACGTATGCGCCACCAGGATCCGACAGGGGACTACGGTCGTCAAAAGCGCCAGCGTGAGGTTATTCAAAAAGTCTTGAAAAAAGTGCTAGCTTTGAATAGTGTCAGCTCGTATAAGAAGATTTTATCGGCGGTAAGTAGTAATATGCGAACTAATATTGAGATTTCTTCGAGCACTATTCCAAGCTTATTGGGATATAAGGATGCTTTAACAACTGTCAAATCTCATCAGCTTAAAGGAGAAGATGCCACCTTAGCTGATGGAGGGTCTTACCAAATAGTGACATCGGATCATCTGCTTGATATTCAAAATGATATCAAGAAAGAACTTGGTCAGACGACAAGTAAGGAGCTGAAAACAACAGCTGTATTATATGAAGATCTTTATGGAGCCTCCTACTCTTCTAGCCCTACCTATGACAGTGGATACAGCGATCAAACTTATAATAGTGGTTATAGTGACCAGACTTACAACTCTGGTTATGGCTACTCCTCTGAGTATCAAGGAAACTATAATAACTATCAAGGCCAAACTTATCAATAAAAAATACGAACCGACTTTCTTGACGGTTCGTATTTTAGTGCTCATGTTGATATTTAGTTAGGCGGTCGTTGATCTCGGCAAGGTGTGCTTGGCTTTCCTGTGAGAAGACACGCAGTTTGTATTTCAAATCTTGGCTCAGGTTGTCAAGATTTGCCCTTTCTTGCTTGATAATTGTTAAATTCTTTTTGATGTTGTCTAGGTCGGATTTTGCAGCTTGGATGGCTTTCTTTGATTCTAGATAGTCTGCTTTTAGCTGTTGACGATTTTTGACAAGTTGATAACTGGCGTAACTAGTTAATCCGAAAGTGATAAGATATTTTAACTTCATTCCTCAACCTCGCTAGCAATTTGTGCAGCTAATTTTCCAAGAACATTGAAGTCTGGCTCGTGTGTTGTATATTCAATTTTGATACCATCGTTTTGATCATATCGAGGAACTAGGTGGACATGGGCATGAAAGACTGACTGCCCTGCAATTTCTTCATTATTATTAATAATATTCATACCAACTGCCCCAGTTGCTTTTTGTAAAGCGCGAGCTAATTTCGGTAAACGAGCAAATAAGTCTTGGGCAGTGCTTTCATCCATTTCTAAAACGTTGCGGACATGTTTTTTAGGAATGAGGAGAGTATGTCCTTTGGTTGTTTGAGATAAGTCTAAGAAAGCCATGACTTGGTCGTCTTCGTAAACTTTTGATGATGGAATATCACCTGCAACGATTTTACAAAAAATGCAATTATCCATAAAAATATACCTTCTCTGTCTGATTTTGTTATAATGATTAATATAAGTATATCAAAAATAGTGAGAATTGTATGTTAAAAATCGAAAACTTAACGGGCGGTTATGTCAACATTCCCGTTTTAAAAAATATTTCTTTTGAAGTAGCAGATGGTGAGTTGGTTGGCCTCATTGGTCTAAATGGTGCAGGAAAATCAACCACCATCAATGAGATTATTGGACTGCTGACACCTTATCAGGGAAAAATTAGTCTTGATGGACTTACTTTAGAAAAAAATCAGTCGGATTACCGTAAAAAAATTGGTTTTATTCCAGAGACGCCTAGTTTGTATGAAGAGTTGACGTTGCGTGAACATCTTGAGACAATTGCCATGGCTTACGACCTTGATGTAGAAGCAGCTATGGTTAAGGCTCAGCCCTTGCTGGATATGTTTCGCTTGTCTGAAAAGCTGGACTGGTTCCCTATTAATTTTTCAAAAGGGATGAAGCAGAAGGTGATGATTATTTGTGCTTTCCTTGTTGATCCAAGTCTATTTATTATTGATGAACCTTTTCTTGGTTTGGATCCACTGGCTATTGCTGATTTAACGAAGTTATTAGCTGAAGAAAAGGTTAAAGGAAAGTCTATCTTGATGAGCACTCACGTGTTAGATTCAGCAGAAAAAATGTGCGACCGTTTTGTCATTCTTCATCAGGGACAAGTTTTAGCTGCTGGAACGCTGGATCAGCTCCGCCAATCTTTTGGCCGTGAAGAAGCCAGTCTGAACGAGATTTATATGGCTTTGACCGCAGAGGTGTAGTCATGAAAGATTTGTTTAAAAAGCGTCGTCAGCTTTTTCTAATGCAGACAAGCAAGTATTTGCGTTACGTTTTCAATGATCATTTTGTCCTGGTATTGATCTTTTTACTAGGTTTCCTTATGGTGCAATATAGCAGACTTTTGCAGCATTTTCCAAGTAATCCATGGCCAATTAGTCTGATGTTATTATTTGTCAGCTTAATCTTGTTGAGCATGGGTTCAATTGCTACTTACTTGGAACCTGCAGATAAACAATTTCTGCTGACAAAGGAAGCAGAACTAGTGCAGCATATTAAGAGAGCAACAAAACGTTCTTTTCTTCTTTGGGTAGTTTTGCAGTCGTTTTTGCTACTTATCTTAGCGCCTATTTTTCTTAAATTAGGTCTGTCAATCGCTGATTTTCTAGCTATTTTGTCTTTTTTAGCTCTAATGAAATGGTTTGTCATGCAGTTCAAGGCTAAAGCTTTTTTCAGTCAAAAAGGTCTGGACTGGAATAGAGTTATCCAATACGAGATTAAGCGTAAGCAGTCTATTTTGAAATTTTTTTCTCTTTTTACCACAGTTAAAGGAATTTCAAGTACTGTCAAACGACGCTCTTATCTAGATGTTTTTCTTATTTTGGTGCCTAAGGAGTCAAGTAAGACTTGGTCTAATCTTTATTTAAGAGCCTTTTTAAGAAGTTCAGACTATCTGGCTCTGACCGTTCGTTTACTTTTCTTAGCAATTTTAAGTTTGCTTTTGATTTCTAACCGTTTAGTAGCGGTAGGCTTGGTGCTTGTTTTCGATTATTTACTTTTGTTCCAATTATTGGCGCTCTACTACCATTTTGATTATAATTATCTGGCGGAGCTTTACCCATTGACGAATAAGTTGAAAAGGGATAATTTAAAACAATTTCTCAGAAAACTAGCTTATGTGATGACCTTGATAGAGCTTCTTTTAACCTTCTCTCTGCAAGGAGCTCTGCTATTAATCGGTGTAATGATTGCAATTATCGAAATCTATCTCCCTTACAAAATAAAGCAAGTCGTTGACTAAGTGCTATAAAACAAGTAAAATAGGGATAACAGTGCGATAAAAACGAAAGGAAAGGAGCAGCTTTTTAAATGTCAATATCTGATCAAGATTTAACCCTAACACCTTTGCGTGGGAAGAGCGGCAAAGCTTACATAGGGACCTATCCAAATGGTGAACGTATTTTTGTAAAATTGAATACGACACCTATTTTACCAGCTTTAGCTAAGGAGCAGATTGCACCACAGTTACTTTGGGCTAGGAGAACAGGAAACGGTGACATGATGAGTGCTCAAGAGTGGTTAGATGGCCGAATTCTGACCAAGGAAGATATGGGTAGCAAACAAATTATTCATATATTACTGCGCTTGCACAAGTCACGTCCCTTGGTTAACCAGCTTTTACAGCTCAACTATAAGATTGAAAATCCTTATGATCTGCTGATGGATTGGGAACGTAATGCACCACTTCAGATTTCTGAGAATACTTATTTACAGTCTGTCATTAAGGAACTCAAGCGTAGTTTGCCCGAATTCCGTTCAGAGATAGCGACCATTGTTCATGGTGATATCAAGCATAGTAACTGGGTTATCACAACCTCTGGTATGATCTATTTGGTGGACTGGGATTCTGTTCGCCTGACAGATCGTATGTATGATGTGGCCTACTTGCTTAGCCACTATATTCCGCAGTCTCGTTGGCATGAGTGGCTGTCTTATTATGGCTACAAGGATAATGAAAAAGTTCGTCAAAAAATTGCTTGGTATGGACAATTCGCTTACTTGATGCAAATTTTGAATTGCTTTGATAAGCGGGATATGGAACATGCTAATCAAGAAATTTATGGCTTAAGAAAATTTAGAGAGTTAATTAGAAAGAATAATGCGAGTTAGAAGACGTAAGGGGGCTGAGGAGCACCTCGAAAATAACCCACACTATGTTATTTTAAATCCTGAAGATGCTAAAGGGCGTTGGCGAGAAGTTTTTGGTAACGAGAATCCCATTCACATTGAGGTGGGTTCTGGCAAGGGAGCTTTTATCACTGGAATGGCTTTGCAAAATCCTAATATTAATTATATTGGCATTGACATTCAAGTTTCGGTTTTGAGCTACGCCTTGGATAAGGTTCTTGATAGTGGAGCGCAGAACGTTAAATTGCTTTTGGTTGATGGTTCAAGTTTGACCAATTATTTTGAAGATGGTGAAATTGATCTGCTCTACCTAAATTTCTCAGATCCATGGCCTAAGAAAAAGCATGAAAAACGCCGCTTGACCTATAAAACCTTTTTGGACACATATAAACAAATTTTGCCAGAAAATGGCGAAATTCACTTCAAAACTGATAATCGCGTTCTCTTTGAATACAGCCTAGCCAGCATGTCTCAATACGGTATGACCTTGAAACAGGTTTGGTTGGATTTGCATGCAAGTGATTATGAAGGGAATGTCATGACAGAGTACGAAGAAAAGTTCTCGAATAAGGGGCAAGTTATTTATCGCCTAGAGGCAAACTTTTAGTAGTCAGCCTTCTAAAAAAATGGTACAATAGACGGGCTGAAGTTTTCAGCTCAATTTGGAGAGGTCGCATAGTGGCCGAGTGCGCACGCTTGGAAAGCGTGTAGTCCTTAACGGGGCTCGGGGGTTCGAATCCCCTCCTCTCCTTTTATTCCATTGATATATCAAGGTTTTGATGGTGTTTGCCCACCATTTGCCCACTGATTTTAAATTTTGTTAAAAATCT
>NZ_KB904081.1 GCF_000379985.1 Streptococcus caballi DSM 19004
GTCTATTTTGCCCATCCTTGTGCTTCTCATGAAAGAGGAACAAATGAAAATTTCAATGGTCTCTTGAGAGAGTTTCTCCCAAAAGGTGTCTCTCTTAACTCACTAACGACAGAAGAACTCAATCACTACGTCTCTGCTATCAATGACAGACCTAGACGACTTCACAAGTATAAAACCGCAAATATTTTGTTTGGGCTAGCCCAAACAGCTTAACCTCTGGAGCTCTAATTATCAATGAACTTGTTGCACTTGACTTGACAAGTGGGGACAGAAAAAAAGGGAGAATGATGAGATTTTGTGTGGAGGAAATGCTTAACTTTCCTATATTTGTGCGACAGTAATTCTCTACTTATTTTTATTAACACCTTTGATATAACTTAGGCCTCTAATCAATAGCACAATAAACAACAAAGAATGACGTCCCCATCAGATCTATATAACACTTATAACTTTCTGGTGCCCAAATAAATCGATAAATACAAACAGCTCCTAATTCAATAAATAGTGGGATAAAAATATTTGTTGCAACAATAATTGATTGTTTTTATATTTTTCTTTGTCCTCATAAACAAAATAATGTTCGCTATTAAGGTACAAATAGTTATCATCCCATAACAAGTTTGGACAATGATTGGACTGTCAAAAATATTCTGAGTGACTAACAGATAGAAAGACATACTGCTATCAATCGTGTTGCTGATAGTTACTTAAATCTTATCAAACATTTTTCTCCTTGGTTGAATTATTAATTGTGGCTGCCAACTCTGCCATATCAGAGACAATAATGATATGGATATAAACAATGTAGTGGTGTTGAGCATATACCACGTCCAAGCTAATCAAAAGATATATAGTCAAATATACAAGTGCTATCATAGAACCTGTCATAGTTTTTATAGTATAGTGAGAGTAAAAAAACTTGTCAACAAATGAGACAAGTTTTACTGCTTCAAATCTATTTATTGCAAACCTAGGTTAATTATGATGAGTGCTAAGAATTTCCTTGTGGAAATCGTAACAAATATTGTTTAGTGACTCTCCTGCCTATCAAGTGTTTCACAATAATTTATCTGATTATTTCTTTAATCGACGAACACTACGGTATCTTAAATAAGAACTTCTTTCTTGTCTCTGAACTAATCTTCTATTTTTTATGATTGGCTCTAGCAATAGACTAGATACTATATTAAATATAAGTAACCCGACAAGAACTGAAAAGATGGGCGTACCTATCTGAAAAGCTAGTCCTTCTTTACTTTTATGCTGAAAAAATAAACTTGCAAATGTCTTAAACCATGAATACCTCAAAACTGCGGTCTTATTCTCACTAAATAGATAGTTAACAAACAGTGTCAAACATAACCAAAGATTTATTCTTGTAAGAAATTTTTCAAACTTTTTACTTATTTTTAGTCTATACTTTTCCCATCTATTCGAAGATAGCTTTTCAAGATTCGTTGTTATTATATTGAACATCAGCGGGATAATCCAAACAACTATATTCATTTTCACTGCGTTAACAAAAAATATGTAAAAGCACATTACAATGCCCAAAACTAGAAATTCTTTAACATCAGTCGCATTCAGTCCGTACTTATCATATAGCCATATTCTAAAATATAAAAATAGAGAATAGACAAAGATAGACAGAGCAATCCCCCATATCACTCCGTCACTTTTTATAAAATCAAAGAAGGAGATAATTGAGATAAGAAATAAAATAGTTGAGTAAACTTCCGAAAAAACGTAGCATTCTTTATCAATAAGCCATATCCCCTTTATAGTGAACTTTCTGAGCCCATTAGACAATATCGCAATAAGTATATATCTTAACAAGAAGAGCAGAACAGACAACAATAATCCGAAAAAATTTTTAAATATTTCTGATAAGCCATCTAAACTATTACTTGGAAAAAATAAGATAATTAACGTGCTTACAAATATAGTTAAAAAGTCTGTAAAAATATGGACATAAACCTTTTTGGTAATAAGTTTTTCATCCAAAATATAAATAAGACTATTAAGCAGGAGATATGATAATATCCGAAATTTATTATAATTCAAATATAAAAGATAAAGCATAAAAAAAGAAAGAAAATAGTAAAACCACCTCCATAATACATTGATCAACCTTATTTTTATTCTAACTGTCTTCTCTGTATAAATATGAATGGAGATTGTCTTTAAAAGAGCAGATATAAGGAAAAATACTAGGCTGACAATATACTGAGGCTTCATATCTCCATTTTTTAACAAACTAGCTATATCAAATCTTTCTCCATAAGACACGTTTATACCCAATAATACTAATAATAAAATAATATCTACTCCGAATATTAGATACCAGTATTTTTTGAAATTTATAATTTGTGATCTGCACCATATCTTTATGTTATTATAGCCACTACTTTTTTGTAGATTTATAAATAATTCTTTCATAGCTACTTCACTCCCCCCCTCACCGGCACGCGCCCCCAGGTCTGATCGGCGATTTCTGGCTTACCCAGTTGGTAGACTTGATCGGCTTGTTGCGTCACCACATCCCATGGTTTTGCACCGATTCGCGCCACGATATCCACAGATTTTTTCACCGTTTTTAGGTGAGCTTGACCTTCTGGCGTAAATCCCAAGACATGAATCGCTTCTGGTAGTGGCTTTTCCACAGCTCCCACCAAAATATAAGCCAAAACACGACGAATTCGAGCCTTTGTATAGCGTTTCGTGGCAACTTTATCCACTAACTCCTCCACAGTCGCTACGCTCCTAATAGCAGAGCGGATACGCTGGGCTAGTTCTTCATTAACTTGGAAGATCTGCGTCAAGTCTGAATTGGTCAAGATCTGGTAGCGAAGCAAGGTAAAATAGTTATCCCAAGACACCTGTGGAGAAGTATTGAACAAGTCTCCTTCAGGCATAAACTTATCCACAAATGTCCTGTCCTGTCTGTGGAGACGCAGACTGGTCGCCGAAGCATAAGCCACCTCTTTTTCAGCCGAATGATAACCTGCTCCCTGACGCTGGATAGGTTGTAAACTTATATCCTTTCCCGCGCAAGCCTTGGCGTAGGCCAACCCCAAGATATGATTAGGAGTATTGCCTGAGAAATCAATCCCCGCAAAAGTTTCCCACATTTTCTGGGTTTTCTGGGGATAGCTGAGCTCCTCTGGCAGCGTAGAGAGAAATGCAGTCATCTGCTCTGCTTTTTCCTCATAAACCTTAGCAAGCCGCTGATAATCCAGCTGCTCCTCAGTGCCAAAGACCAGGGTATCAATGCCAAGCTTATCTAAAATGTCTACTGCTCCGCTAGCAAAATAATCGGCCGACTGCACCGACACCAGAAAAGGCAGCTCAACCACAAGGTCGGCACCATGTGCTAAGGCCATCTGCGCCCGCGTCCACTTATCAATAATAGCAGGCTCGCCGCGCTGCACAAAATTACCAGACATCGCCACAATTTTCAGCCCCTGCGCCTGCTCCAACAAATACTTATGGCCATTGTGAAAAGGATTAAATTCTGCGATGATGCCTGAGATGGTCATGGGGTGCTCCTGTTTGTTTTTTTGATACTATTATAGCAAAAAAGAGAGTGAAGAACTCTCTTTCGCTTATGTCTATTTGTCGTCTGTTTGGGGAGTAAGTGCTGTTTTCTGGTTGCGGCTTGCTCCAGTTTTTGATAACTTTCATCTCATTGAGACGGCCTTGATAGATGGTCTCAAACCCTTTCTCATCACTATAAACAGGAGCTCAGTGCCTTAAGTTATTAAATTTTTAAGGAACAGGTCTACTTTTTCAGGATCTTGTTCGTTGGAGCTACAGCTCTTTTTTCGAGTATATCCCTTAGTTTTTAGAACCTAATGAATAGCTATTGGATGCGTTTCAAGATAGTTCTTTTATTTATCACTATCAACTTTTCTTGGCTTGGTTCCTTTAACTTGGTGCTGAAGATCGCCTGTTTTCTCTTTTAGTTTTAGCCATTGATAAATGGTGTTGCGCGAAATTTAGAAAACAGCAGGTGCTTCGGAAATACTATCAGGTTTGTCACAGTATGCGAGAACTTTTTTACGAAAATCTAGTGAATATGCCATAAAAATATTATACTAAAGTGTACTGATTTTATTTCATCTCACTATATCATATTTTTTGAGTTTTTAGGTTTTAAAAGACTTACAATAGCGACGGGGCGAGTACATTCCTCAGAAAAATTTTAAGAAGTCTCATAAGGTCAGAAAGGCTTAACCTATCCTCTGCAATCACCCACAATATTAGCTAGACTATGCCCAATTAATCACCGTAAGGGAAAGCTGTTCATCAAACAGACTTAGATAAGGCATTTTCCCCATAACAAAAAGAGCCTAATCTTAAGATTAAGACTCTTCTTTTATTAAATACCAAGTTCTTTTTTGTAAGCTTCTGCTTCTTCAGCTGTTGATAAAACAAAGTGACCTGGTCTGATTTCACTCATTTCTCTAGCTTGTCCGTCTTGTTCAGCAGATGGGTCATAAACTTTATGAACTCGCTTGCGTTCAATTTCTGGATCTGGTTCTGGAATAGCAGAAAGCAGGCTCTTAGTATAAGGATGAATGGGATGGTGGTAAACCTCATCAGCCGGTCCTACTTCAAGGAGTTTCCCCCAGTGCATAACGCCAATACGATCTGAAATGTATTTGACCATTGACAAATCGTGGGCAATAAAGAGATAGGTCAGTCCTCGGTCAGCTTGGAGTTCTTGCATCAAGTTCACCACTTGGGCTTGGATAGAAACATCCAAAGCTGAAATAGGTTCATCCGCCACAATAAAGTGAGGTTCCACAGCTAAGGCACGGGCAATCCCGATACGTTGACGTTGACCACCTGAAAACTCATGTGGATAGCGTGTAATATGGTCTTTATTCAGACCAACCAAGTTCAGCAATTCTTGTACGCGTTGATCACGTTCTTCATCGGTTTTGACAAGCTTATGGATATCCAATCCTTCAGCCACAATATCTCTGATTTTCATCCGTTCATTAAGACTAGCTTGTGGATCTTGGAAAATCATTTGAGCATTTTTTCTGAAATTGAAAAGTTTCTTTCCTTTAATATTTGAGATGGTTTCTCCATTAAAATCAATTTCACCTGAGTCAATATCATAAAGCTTTAGAATAGCACGACCAATGGTTGTCTTCCCTGAGCCAGATTCCCCGACTAGACCGAAGACTTCACCCTCATAAATGTCAAAGCTAACGTCGTCAATTGCACGAACCTCATTGGATTTGCCTTTGTTGAAGGTCAATGAAACATTTTTTACTTCTACTAATTTTTTACGCTCATCAGCCATTAGACTTTACTTCCTTTCTTTTCTCCCATTTAGCCCAGCGTTTCAGGATTGGCTCAGGAGGAGTAACTTTAGGGGCACGTTCATCTAAAAGCCATGTTGCAGCATAGTGAGTATCTGACACTTTGAAGAATGGTGGTTCTTCCTCAAGGTCAATAGCTAGAGCAAACTCATTACGTGGCGCAAAAGCATCACCTTTTGGTGGGTAAAGCAGATCAGGAGGTGTTCCTGGAATAGATTGCAAACTGCCTGCTGCTGTATCTGTGGTAGGCATTGAATTAAGCAGACCCCATGTGTATGGGTGTTGAGGATTATAGAAAATCTCATCAACCGTACCATACTCAATGATTTTTCCTGCATACATCACTGCAACACGGTCAGCCATACCCGCCACAACTCCCAAATCATGGGTGATGAAAATGATTGAAGAATTCATCGATTCTTGCAACTCCTTCATCAAATGAAGAATTTGGGCTTGAATGGTCACGTCAAGGGCAGTTGTTGGCTCATCAGCAATCAAAATTTCTGGATCAGCTGCCAAGGCTATAGCGATGACCCCACGCTGACGCATTCCTCCAGACCATTGATGCGGATAATCATGAATATGTTCTTCAGCATTTGGAATACCAACTTTTTTCATCAGGTCAAGAGCTTTTTCCAGTGCTTCTTTTTTACCTATTTTATGGTGTTTCATGATTGGCTCAGCGATTTGCAGACCAATTTGCATGGTTGGATCCAAGCTTGTCATTGGATCTTGGAAAATCATGGAAATTTCTTTACCGCGAACATTGACCCACTCTTCTTCTTTGAGCTTGTTGAGGTCTTGTCCTTTGAAGAGAATTTCTCCAGTAATCTCCGCATTTTTAGCTGACAACCCCATCAAGGTTTTGGTGGTCACTGATTTTCCTGAACCTGATTCTCCAACGATGGCTAAGGTTTCACCTTTTTTCAATTCGAAGTTGACATCTCGAATGGCTTTAATTTTTCCTGCATAAGTGTGAAAATCTACAAAGAGATCTTTCACCTGCAAAACAATTTCATTACTCATTTTCTTTTCTCCTACCTAATCACGACTTGATTTTGGATCAAATGCATCTCGTAACCCATCACCTAATAAAATAAATGCTAGAGAGATAAAAACAAGGGCAAGGGAAGGTAAAATGATTTGATATGGGTAGTATTGTAAGTTTTCAAGGGAGTCAGCAATCAAAGAACCAAGTGAAGCCGTAGGTGGTTTAACACCCAAGTTAATGGCCGATAGAACAGATTCATACATGATTGCAGATGGGATGGTCAGCATGATTTGAACGATGATAACCCCAGAAATATTTGGCAAAATATGTTTGAAGGCAATCTTCGGTGCGCTCTCACCTAAGGTCTTAGCAGCCAGAACAAATTCACGTTCTTTGTAAGACAGGGTCATGTTGCGCACTTGACGCGCCATACTTGTCCAACCTGTTAGACCGATTGACAAGATAATTGAAAACATCCCATTTCCAAGCAAAAGTCCCAACATGGTAACAATGATTAAGTTAGGGATTGATGAGATGACTTCGATGAAACGCTGCATGAAGGTATCGACTCGACCCCCGACATAACCAGAGATTAACCCGTAAACAACACCAATAAAGAGGTCAATCAAGGTTGCGGC
Source organism: Streptococcus caballi DSM 19004 (assembly GCF_000379985.1). Taxonomy (GTDB): domain Bacteria; phylum Bacillota; class Bacilli; order Lactobacillales; family Streptococcaceae; genus Streptococcus; species Streptococcus caballi. The sequence continues at coordinate 6,966 of NZ_KB904081.1, forward strand.
TACTGCAACGAGAAGTGAAATTCTAATACCAACTGTCAAACGTTTAGCCATGCTACGTCCCAAATTGTCTGTACCAAGGATAAAATGCTTACCTTTCGGTACATTTTGATCTTCATAGACGTTTGAACTTTCTGTGGCACCTGGAATTTTGAAGACACCGTTCCAACCAGGAATGCCAAGACCACTATTAGGTGGAAGGTTACCATAAGTTGACACTTTATCAGGGTTGAAGCTGTTAGCATCCTTTGATGACACAAAAGCATTTGAAATCAATGAGAAGCCCACTAGAAAGATAACAAACCACATCGAAATAACTGCTAATTTATTTTTCTTTAAACGTAACCAAGCATCCTCCAAGAAAGAAAGAGCTGGCTTTCCAATTTTTTCGCTTTGCTCAGAGCTGACCGCTCCAACCAAAACAAATTTTTCTTTTAAATCCGCCATTTTCTTCTCCTTACTGTAATCGGACGCGTGGATCTATAATACTTGTCAGAATGTCAGTGATTAGGATCATAACCATCAGCATCACTGAATAGACAATGGTAGTTCCCATGATAACAGGGAAATCTTTTGAAGGAATAGAGTTCACAAATTGTTCGCCAATCCCTGGAATTGAGAACATACGCTCAATCAAAACAGAACCTGTAAGAAGATTAGCTGTCATCGGACCAATCAAGGTCAGAACTGGAATCATTGAGTTACGGTAAGCGTGCCTTGTGATGACTTGGCGATCTGTCAAACCTTTAGCCTTAGCTAGTTGGATATAGTCAGAGTTCAAGGTTTCAATCATTTGTGATCTAACAAAACGTGTTGTGATGGCGAAGGGACTGAATGACAGAGCAATAGTTGGTAGCACTGCCTGCTTGAAAGTACCCCATCCAGAAACATCAAACCATTGCAAACGATAACCAAAAGTATTAAGGATGAAAACCCCAAGTACGAATGATGGTACCGTGAAACCAAGGGTTGAGAAAATACTCAAGAAGGCATCAATCTTGTCATTTCTATGTTGAGCTGAAATAGCACCAGCAATCAAACCAAGGGTAACACCCAAAATCAAAGCTTGTACACCAAGTTGGGCTGAGACACCAAGACGTTGTACAATCAGGGTTGTGACTGATTGGTTAACATATTGGAAACTGATACCCAAATTACCAGTGAAAACATCCCCCAGATATTTAAGGTATTGCTGCCAGACTGGCTTGTCAAGTCCGTATTGGGCATTTAATGTGGCAATCTGCTCAGGGGTCAACTTAGGGTTGTTATATGGTGTTCCTGGCATGACTTGCATAAGGAAGAATGAAATTGTTACAACAAAAAACAAAGTTATAAGCAAAATTCCAAGTCTTTTAAGAATATATTTTAACATATGAGTTCCTTTTCTTTGTTTTTGCTCGAAAGGTAAAAATTTATCTTGTGAGCAAAAACAAGAACTGGCTTAAGCCAATTCTTGCCATGTGAAATGTGTTTTTAGGGCTTATTATTTCTTATAAGCGTGCGTAAAGTCAACACTCAAACCAGTTGTGTTGCGAACAATACCAACCAATTTAGGATTTTGAAGTGATTTCGTACTACGGAAGTAAAGTGGGTTAATGTTTGCTTCATCATACAATGCTTTTTCAGCTGCTTTGTAATTTTCAGCTGCTTTTTCTGGATTCAAAGCGTTTGTTGTGATAGCTTCTTGGTATTGAGCATCGTAAGTAGCATTTGAGAACTTACCATTGTTTTGTGAATTACCTGTCACAAAGAGTCCGTAGAATGTTGATCCTTCTGGATAATCGCCACCCCAAAGTGAAAGAACGATATCAAAGTTAGCATTTGTTTGGTCTTGAAGACGTTGTTTAAATGGTACAAATTTTTCTTCGATAGTCAAACCTGGAAGAGTTTTTTCCCAAGCACCTTTGATGTAGTCAAGAGATGATTTAGCTGTTGGTGAATCTGCATCAGAAGTGATGGTCAATTTAACTGATGTTTCGCCGATTTCTTTCAAACCTTCTTGGAAGAGACGTTTTGCTTCAGCAGCATCATATTTATAGCCAGGTGCAACCATTGTTGAAAGGTCTTTACCGTTTACTTTAGCAAGTCCGTATGGTGCTAAACCTGTTGCAGCACGTGAACCAGTTGGAACAACTGTTTTCACGAATGCTTCGCGGTTTGTAGCTAAGTTAAGTGCTTGACGAATCTTAGTGTTTGACAAGGCTTTAACTTTACCAGTTTGGTTGTATTGGAAGTACACTGATGTTGCTTCTAGTACGTCAACCAAATCTTTGCTGTTTTTGTTAGCCTTGTACATAGCTGGTGTATTAGAAATGTTTGCAGCATCTAACTTACCACTCTTGTACATTTGAACAGCTGTCTCTGGTTTCTTAACAACTTGGATGTTAACTTTGTCAGTTTTAACATTTTTAGCATCCCAGTAGTTTTTATTTTTCACAAAAGTGAATTTATTGTTAGTACCGTTCCAACCTTTCAAAACATATGGACCTGAGTAGATTTGATTGTCAACATTTGTCCCGTATTTTTTACCTGCTTTTTCAACAAAAGATTTCTTTTGTGGCAAGAAACTGTTAAATGAAAGGAAATATTCCATTTGTGGAGAAGGTTTTGTTAATTTAAAGATAACTTTATTTCCTTCTGCTTTTACACCAAGTTGGTTCAAGTCAGTGATTTTACCTGAGTTGATTTCTTCAGCATTTTCAACATTTGATGCTAAACCAAGGAAGGCATATTCAGATGCTGTCTTAGGATCCAGGATTCGTTGCCATGAATAAACAAAATCTTCAGCCTTGATAGCACTGCCATCTGACCATTTGATACCTTTACGAAGTGTAGCTGTATAAGTTAAACCATCTTTAGAGACATCAACTTTTGTAGCTAAATCTGGTTGAAGTTTACCATCTTCATCCACACGGAGAAGATTTGAACCAGTGTTACCAAGCGCGATACTTGAATAAGTATCAGTATTTTTTGACACATCCAACGTATTGATTTCAGTTGGGATAGCCCAGTTTATTTCTTTATTTGAAGATGAGCTTTGGCTATTACCACAAGCTGCAAGCACTGCTACAGAGGTAAGAGCAAGAACTCCTAGACTTGTGCGTTTCAAGAAATTTTCTTTTGTCATAAAACGACTCCTTTTTATTGCTTTCAATAACTTGAAAGTTAAAACTTTACAGCTAATATTTTATCTCATTTCAAACGATTTCGCAAGACTTGAAAATGATTAATCAGAATCTTTAAAATTTATTGTCTCTTTACATTTTTTAATTTAGAAAATTCATCCTCACGAAAAGTCTATGTCAATTCAATTATCTCTCTTCTAATTTATGCTATAATAAAGGCTATGAAAAAGTTTTCTTATTTTTTATTTTTTTTACTGTCATTCTGTCTGGCAACATCAGTCTCTGCTGACGAATTTCAGGCTGCTGCCAAGCATGCTATTGCTATTGAGGCAACAACTGGTAAGGTTCTTTACGACAAAGATGCCTCCACGCCTGACGAAATTGCCTCAATTAGTAAAATTCTTAGTATTTACCTTGTTTACAAAGAAATCCATGAAGGAAGACTTTCTTGGGACACCGAAATTCCAATTTCTGATTACGCTTATGATTTAACACAAAACTCTATGGCCAGTAATGTTCCTTTGGAGAAAAGAAAGTACACCGTTAAAGAATTAGTTAATGCCAGCATGATTGCTAGTGCTAATAGTGCAACCATCGCCTTAGCCGAGCATATTGCAGGAACTGAAAGCCAATTTGTTGACAAAATGGTTCAGCAATTGAAAACTTGGGGCATCACAGATGCTAAATTAGTTAATGCTACGGGACTTAATAATAGTATGCTTGGCGACCATATTTACCCCAACTCCAAATCAGATGATGAAAATCAAATGTCTGCCTTAGATGTTGCCAAAATTGCCCAGCACTTGATTGCTGATTATCCTGAAATTTTAGACATTACTAAAAAAAACACCTACACATTTGATGGTTCTGAAATTCACACCTACAACTATATGCTCAAAGGACAAGGCTACTACCGCGAGGGGGTTGATGGGCTGAAAACAGGGACAACAGAGCTAGCTGGTGCCTCCTTTGTTGGAACTTCCATTGAAAATAACATGCGCATTATTACTGTGGTCCTTGACGCTGATAACGCTGATGTTGATGACTATGCACGATTCGAGGTAACAAATCAACTCCTTGACTATGTGTTAACTAATTTTAAGAAAGTCAAAATCGTGTCAAAGGGACAAACTTATGCCAAGTCTTCCTTTACAATTGAAGATGGAAAAAAAGCATCCGCTCCCGCAGTTGCAGCTTCTGACTTTTATGTGATTCGTCAGAAAAATGACCAGAAAAATTTAAATATTAAAACGAGTTTAGACCAGTCAGCGCCTGTTGCTCCTATTAAAAAGGGGCAGAAAGTTGGACAAATTTCTTTTAAAGATGATAATTTGATTGGTTCTGGCTACACTGGAAAAGCTCCGTCTACTGATCTTGTTTCCAAAGAAAGCGTTCAAAAATCATTTTTCTTGAAAGTTTGGTGGAATCATTTTGTCAAATACATCAATGAGAAACTCTGATCATGCAAAAGAGAGTGGGACAGAAATCGGTAATTTCGAAGAAATTCAATTTCGTTGTCCCACCTCCGCACAGTTGAGTAGGGCTGTAAAAGCTGATTTATCAGCGCATAAGAGCCCACTCAACCACTGCGCTATAAGTACCTAAAACAAGTATAAAAGAGTTTGGAACTACTTTTGTCCCAAACTCTTTTCATCTTCAAAAAGTACTAGCAGACTATCCTACTGAACCTTCCATTTCATAAGAAATTAGACGGTTAAGCTCGACAGCGTACTCCATTGGTAATTCTTTAGTAAATGGTTCGACAAAGCCCATGACAATCATTTCTGTAGCCTCTGATTCTGATAAGCCACGGCTCATGAGGTAGTAGAGCTGCTCTTCCGAAATTTTGGAAACCTTTGCTTCATGCTCCAGAGCCACTTGAGAATTGTGAATTTCATTGAAAGGAATGGTATCAGAAGCTGATAAGTCATCCATGATGATAGTATCACACTCAATATGACTGACTGACTTCTTAGAATTTTTATTGAAAGTCACCTGACCACGGTAGTCCACTTTACCGCCGCCCTTGGCAATGGATTTTGAGACAATAGACGAACTTGTATGAGGCGCATTGTGAATCATCTTAGCACCTGTATCTTGGTGTTGTCCAGTATTGGCAAAGGCAATAGATAGCATAGTCCCACGCGCCCCCTCACCATCAAGGTAAACAGATGGGTATTTCATGGTCGTTTTGGCACCCAGGTTACCATCAATCCACTCTACTGTCGCATTTTTTGTCGCTTTAGCACGCTTGGTTACCAAATTATAGACATTATCAGACCAGTTTTGGATGGTTGAATATCGCATGTAGGCGCCATCAAGCGCAAAGATTTCAACGATGGCAGCGTGAAGGCTGGCTGTTGAATAGGTTGGTGCCGTACACCCTTCGACATAGTGTACACTTGCTCCCTCGTCAACAATGATAAGCGTACGTTCAAACTGACCTGTGCCTTCATTATTAATACGGAAATAAGTTTGCAGAGGAATATCAACTTGCACACCTTTTGGCACATAGATAAAGGTTCCACCTGACCAGAAGGCTGAGTTGAGGGCTGCCAATTTATTGTCTGTTGGAGGTACCAGCTTAGCAAAATATTTTTTGAAAAGCTCCGGGTATTCCTTGAGGGCCGAATCGGTATCAGTAAAGATAATACCTAGTTTATCGTATTCATCCTTCATGTTGTGATAGACTACTTCAGATTCATATTGAGCTGAAGCTCCAGCAAGATAAGCACGCTCTGCCTCTGGAATCCCAATTTTTTCAAAAGTATCCTTGATTTTATCAGGTACCTCATCCCAAGAGCGGGCTGGTTTATCTGTTGGTTTTTGGTAGTAAATAATCTCATCAAAATCAATGTCTGATAAATCTGGCCCCCACTCTTGCATAGGCATTTTGTTAAAAGTCTCAAGAGATTTCAGGCGAAACTCTAACATCCATTCAGGCTCTCCTTTGATGCGAGACATTTCACGGACAGCGGATTCAGTTGGACCCTTCCCAGTACTGGCAATCGGTTGAACATCATCGTGAAAACCAAATTGATAGTCTCCTAAGTCAATTGGTTTTGGCTCTACTTTTTCATTTATTTCAGGCATAGTTTTCCTTTCTAAATTATAGAAACTCAGTTACAGACTAGGCTGGCTAGTCAACTGCTCTTTTCAATATCTTACTTTTCCTCAGATCTCTCAATAGCTTTTTTTAGAGCATTCCAAGCCAAGGTAGAACATTTGATGCGTTGCGGGAATTTAGAAACACCTGCTAAAAATTCAGCGTCTCCTAATTCTTTTTGACGCTGGTCTTTCTCACCTTGAACCATTTTAGAGAAAATATCTGCTAGCTCAAGAGCTTGCGTCTTGGTTTTGCCAAGAACCGCATCTGTCATCATACTTGATGAGGCCGTAGAAATGGTGCAACCATCACCTGCGAAGGCAATATCAGAAATGACATCACCGTCAAACTTGACAGATAGGCTGATGACATCACCACAAGTAGGGTTATTAAGATTGATTTGCTCAACGCCATCGATAAAACCATGATGATGAGGATTTTTAGAGTGGTCCCCGACCACTGCCATATATAGGCTATCTAATCTAGAGAGTGCCATTGAAAAATTCCTTTGTTTTAATAATGGCTTCGACTAATTTGTCGCAGTCTTCTTGAGTGTTGTAAATGTAAAAACTGGCGCGCGCCGCCGAATGAATGCCTAAATGGTTGATTAACGGTTGCGCGCAGTGATGGCCAGCTCGCACAGCCACCCCCTCATAATCTAGAGCTGTTGCCACATCATGCGGATGCAATCCTTCCAAATTAAAGGCAATGACCCCAGCATGGTCAGCTGGATCTTGCGGCCCATAGACTGTCAAGCCAGGAATAGCTTGCAGTTTCGGCAAGACATAAGCCACCAATTCTTGTTCATGAGCATGAACATTATCCATACCGAGTTCTGTCAGATAATCCAAGGCAGCTCCAAATGCGATGGCACCTGCGATATTTGGTGTCCCTGCTTCAAACTTCCAAGGCAGTTCCTTCCAAGTGGCTTCTTGTTCATAAACGAAGTCAATCATTTCACCACCAAATTCAACTGGGCTCATGCGATTAAGCACCTCTTCTTTACCATAGAGGATACCAACCCCAGTCGGACCCAGCATCTTGTGCCCTGACAGGGTGAAGAAATCACAGTCCAAATCCTGCACATCGATAGGCATGTGAGGAGCCGACTGAGCACCATCAACTACCATGTAGGCACCAACCTCGTGAGCCAGCTCTGCTATTTTTTTTACAGGATTGATGCAACCAAGGACGTTAGAAACCTGTGCTAGGCTGACAAACTTAGTCCTTGACGACAATTTGCTACGTAGGTCATCTATATCCAGCTGACCATCCTTAAGGTAAGCATAGACCAACTTGGCACCCGTCTTACGACAGGCTTCCTGCCAAGGAATAACATTAGAATGGTGTTCCATAATGGAAATCAAAACTTCATCATCTGGCTGGAGAATCTCTTCCGCGAAGCGACCGATCCAGTTGAGCCCTGTTGTAGTTCCGCGGGTAAAGAGGACTTCTTTAGTTGATTTGGCATTGAGGAAAGCACGCGCTTTCTCACGTGATGCTTCATAGGCTGCCGTCGCGCGCTCTGCCAGTGTATGCACCCCGCGGTGAACGTTGGCATTGTCTACTTCATAATATTCTTTTATTTTTGTCAAGACTTGTTTTGGCTTTTGTGTCGTGGCAGCATTATCCAGATAAACCAAGGGTTCATCGTTAACCAGCTGGTCAAGGATGGGAAAGTCTTGACGAATATGTTTACTATCTAAATATATCATATTAGCGTTTGTCCAATTTCTGATCGAGAACGGTAATCATTTCATCGCGAACTTCCTTGATTGGAATTTCAGTGATGACAGTTCCTAGGAAACCACGAACAACAAGGCGTTCTGCTGTTTCTTCGTCCAAACCACGGCTCATGAGATAGTACATATCTTCTGGGTCAACCTGACCAATAGAAGCTGCGTGACCTGCTGTAACATCATTTTCATCAATGAGCAGAATTGGATTGGCATCCGAACGCGCTTGATCAGACAGCATTAGAACACGACTTTCTTGTTGAGCATCTGCCCCCTTAGCTCCCTTGATAATGTGCCCAATACCGTTGAAAGTCAAGGTCCCACGTTCTAAAATAACACCGTGTTGGAGAATCTGACCGACAGAATTGCAGCCATAATTGGTTACGCGAGTGTCAATACCTTGCACTTGTCGGCCAGATGATGCTGCAACAACTTTCAAGTTAGCCTGACTACCGTCACCAAGAAGATCTGAGTCAAAGTCAGCAATGACATTGCCTTCATTCATGACACCCAGTGCCCAGTCAATACTGGCGTCCCTACCATGGCGACCACGGCGACTGATGTAAGTTGTGACATTCTCACCCAGACGGTCAATCGCAGAAAATTTGACCTGACTGCCATCAAGCGCAATCACTTCTACGCTGATGTTTGCTGTTGTCTTGACATCTCCTTGACCGATAGTTTCAAAACGTTCCAAATAAGTAACTTTAGCATTGCGACCAGCCACAATTAAAATGTGCTTATTGAAGGGAACATCGCTTGTGCTATCCTGATAGAAAATTCCTTCAATCGCTTGATTAATCTCAACATTATCAGGAACATAGAGAACCGCTCCGCTATTGAAATAAGCTGTATGATAGGCTGCTAGTTTATCTTCATCATAAGACAAAGCAGTGCCAAAATAGGCTTTAACAGCTTGAGGAATTTCCTCCAAGGCTGAATGAAAATCCGTGAAGACTACACCTTGCTCAGATAGGTCAGCAGGTAATTGTTCAAAAACAGTTTGAGTGCCAACTTGAACCAACTTAGGATTATCGCCAATCGCCATAAAATCAGGCACATTAGCAGAATAATCACTTTCTGAAATACTGCCGTCACCAAAGTTCCAGCGGTGGAATTTAACACGCTCGATTTTTGGCAACTCCAGCTCAGTAATAGCATCAAAGGCTGCTGCACGGCGTTCCCTCAGCCAAGCGGGCTCTTCCTTTTCACTTGAAAAATTTAAAATAGCTTCTTTTGTCATTTGTTACTCCTTTTCTTTCTTTGCAGAAGTTACAAATTAGACTTCTTCGTTATATTCAAGACCAAGTTCTTCAGCCAATTTAGCGTAACCTTCTTTTTCAAGACGGGCTGCTAATTCTGGTCCACCTGTCATAACCACACGACCATCCATCATAATGTGTACCACATCTGGAGTGATGTAGTTGAGCAGACGTTGATAGTGGGTGATAATCATGGCACCAAAGTTGTCTCCACGCATAGCATTAACACCTTTTGAGACGACTTTAAGAGCATCGATATCCAGTCCTGAGTCGATTTCGTCAAGGAGGGCAAACTTAGGCTCAAGCATGAGCAATTGCAAAATTTCGTTACGCTTCTTCTCACCACCTGAGAAACCTTCATTGAGATAACGCTCAGCCATTTCTTCTTTCATACCTAGCAATTCCATCTTTTCATCCAACTTCATAATGAAGTCGCGAACAGAAATTTTGTCCTCATCTTCCTTACCAGCATTCATGGCTGCACGGATAAATTCAGCATTAGTAATTCCTGGGATTTCTGATGGGTATTGCATAGCCAGAAAAAGTCCCAAACGAGCACGTTCATCTACTTCCAAGTCCAGAATGTTTTGACCATCAAAAAGGATTTCTCCTTCTGTGACCTCATAGTTTGGGTTGCCCATGATAGCGGCTGACAAGGTTGATTTACCAGTCCCATTTGGTCCCATGATAGCCGCAATTTCACCAGTTTTGAGGGTCAAATTGACACCTTTTAAAATTTGCTTATCTTCAATGGAAACATGAAGATTTTTGATCTCAAGTACAGACATTGTATACTCCTATCTATCTCACCTAGAGAACTTCCCTAGAGGTTATAATTAATTTAGGAACATTATAACAAAATTCACCCCACTTTAACAGGCAAATGCTTGATAGCCAAACTTCTTTTCCCGCGTCCTTCCCAGTGAAACAAGCAAAGGCAAATGACCCCTGATATCTTTTATCTCTAGCCCGCCATCCTTTTTTGTTTTAGCTTTTTAGGTAACAAGCCCCCACTTCCTAGAAAGATCCATACTATAAATCACTTTTTAAGTGGGTAACTTTCACAAATGATGGCTCGAATTAAAAAAACTAATGGCCAATTTTCATAGATGACAGATTAAATTCATTTTAGATAACAAAAAAGCCTTATTGGCTTTTTTGTGTTTATCATTTTTTATGATGTTCTTTCCATTTGAGTAGGGTAGCTTGGCGATAATCGCTGTTTCCGATGAATTTCAAGATATGGAAAAGCGGTGTACGACCAGTTCCCCAAATCTCAATACCTTCAATCATGATTTCAATGCCAAATAGCAAACCAACCATCAAGAGCAGACCGCCAAGACGACTAGATAAATTAAGCAAAATAGAAGTCAGGGAGAACAGGAGAGCGATACCGTAAACAACCAAGACAGCTCCGCGATGGGTGAAGCCCATGGCCAAGAGCCGGTGATGCAAATGCATTTTATCTGGTTCGTAAAATTTCTTACCAGACAGGGTGCGACGGATAATAGCCACGAAAGTGTCCACAATGGGTACTCCCAAGATAATCACAGGCGTCACAACAGCAACAGCGGTAGCATTTTTCAAACCCTGTAAAGATAAAACCGCAATCAGAAAGCCGATCAGTAAGGCTCCTGTATCTCCTAGGTAGATGATAGCAGGATTGTAATTATAAGGAAAGAATCCAACAATGGCCGCGATAAGCACGAAGATAGTAAGAGTTAGAAAAGCATTCGGCTGGGGTAAAAAGAACTGGGAGACGACGCCCATGGTCATGAGACTTATGATGGCGACACCGCTAACTAGTCCGTCCAGCCCATCCATAAGATTGACAGCATTGGTAATGCCTACTATCCACAGAATGGTCAGAATAAAGGTAACGATTGGATCAAAATGCAAAAGTGGCCCACCAAAGGGAATTTTGAAGCTGTCAAAGTGGAAATCCGTGAAAGCCCAGACAACCAAAGCTGCAAGGACGATGCCAATCAACTTCATCTTGGGCGATAGCTCCTTGATATCATCAATCAAGCCCGTGATGGCAATGATACAGGCCCCGATTGCGATAGGAAATATGAAGTCAAAATAAGTTTGCCCTAAAATATTCGGTCCAATCACCTGTGGCAAAAGCAGCAGCGTGCTGATTAGAAAAGAAATTAGGATAGACAAACCGCCCGCTGTCGGCATGGGAACCTTATTGATACGTCTTGCATTAGGGTTGTCCACTGCACCGATACGAAAGGCGATGAAGCGAACCAAAGGTGTTAGCAATAGTGAAATAAAGAAAGCTCCTATCAGAACCATAACATAGCCAATTGTAAATTGTCTCATACTACACCAACTCAATGCCTCTTAGCTGCTCAACAGCCTTGTCCATGACAAGCTGAACACCGTGTTCTTGCAAATAAGCTCTGGTCCTGCTACCTTTTTCAGCGTATTCTAGGAGGCGAGCATACATGAGATTGGCAAAATAGCTGGGACGATTTTCAGTCTCAATCAATACGGTCATGTGATATCCATCTCCTTCTTTGTAAAGCTCAGAAGCTTCAATAGGAAAATCTATAGCTTTGCTGAAGCGAATGGCATCTTCCAAACTTGGAAAATCAAGGACATAGTGAACATAGTCTGTCACTTCCTCGGCCGGCTGGGCATCATGGGCATCAACTGCTTCTGCTACTGCTGAGTCAACGACGGATTCCATCATTTCTTCGATTTTTTCCAGTTTTTCATGAGCCTTGGTGTCACCCTTGGCACGCATGCTCTGCTCCAGCGTCTTGAAAAACTCATCTGGTGACATATTTGAAATATCACCAAACTCGTCTGCCAAATCATCAAAGTCTAAGTCCTTATTGAGGTCGGACTTGGTAACAAAGACATCGATGCGGTCTTTTCTAGGTGTTACACGGAAGCTCAGCATACCACTGTCTTTAAAATTATCAGGTAAATCAAGTTCATCCATGACAGCGTAGAAAAATTCTTCTGTTTTTTCTTGCGGAATAAGAAAATCTTTCAACTCCATACCGCGCTCTTCCAAATCCTCCATACTAATGGTTATTTTCAGCGTTGTCTCACTAATTTGTTTCATTTCCATAATTATTACCTCGCACGAGTAGTCATTTTATTATACAAGAAAAGTCTAATTTTTTCAATTTTAAGTGTCAGGACAGATTTGATTGGCAAAATAATAGCTATGTTACAAAAAAAGCAGAGCATGGCACTCTGCAATTGTTTATAGGATGAATTTAACTAAACTGTAGAGGATAAGGATTGTCCCTAACACAATACGGTATTTTCCAAAAACAGTGAAATCGTGCTTTTTAACATAGTCAGTCAAGAATCGGATAGCATATAGACTAACTAAGAAGGCTGTTACGCTGGCAACCAATAAAATCAAAACTTGACCGAAGTTCAAGACATTACCATCCAAGAAGAACTTAACAGCCTTTAAACCGCTGTAACCAAACATGGTTGGAATAGCTAGGAAAAAAGTGAAATCTGCGGCCACCGAACGACTAGTCCCTAAGATAATGGCTCCCAGAATAGTTGCTCCCGAACGGCTAGTTCCTGGCACAATACTCAAAACTTGGAAACAGCCGATAAGAAAAGCCGTCTTGTAAGACATACGAGCAAGGTCTGTCACTTGCGGTTGCAGATTCGCATTACGCTTTTCAATCCAAATGAAGGCCACCCCATAAAAAATCAAGGCGATAGCAATTGGCACCATGAAATTGAAATGAGCCTCAAACCAATCATCAAATGGAACAGCAATAAGAATGGACGGAATACAAGCGATAACGACTTTCAGCCAAAGTTGCCATGTCAAACGAATTTCACGCGCTGTTTTCCCAGGCTGAAAAGGGTTGAGACGCTTGAAGTAGATAACGATAACCGCCAAAATCGCTCCCAACTGGATGACGATATTAAACATGTCAACGAAAGCCTTACTTTGATTGAGCTTCATAAATTCCTGAACCAAAATTAGGTGACCAGTACTTGAAACCGGCAGCCATTCTGTAATCCCTTCAACGATTCCAAGGAAGATGGCCTTTAGTAGTTCGATAATTAGCATAAGTTCTCCTTTTATTTATACAAGGACTATTATAACAGATTAGGAGCTTTTTTAAAATGCTCCGCCTCCCCCTCCGCCGCCTCCACCAGAGAATCCACCACCTGCTGACCCTCCTGAGGAAATTGAAAAGTTAGAAGCCATTGTGGCACTGCTGCTGGCAGTTGTCAAATAATGGCTACGTGTACCAATGATAAAGGCTGTCTGATTAAGTGTGTCAAGGCTAAGATCGTCTGCCAGTTTAATCTCATTAAATTCCAGATAATCTTGGACCCGCTTAGCATAGCCAAATAAGGTTGCGTAAACCAAGATACGGTTCCAGACGATCAAGGCATCTGGATCAACTTGATCAAATTTTCGCAAGTCACGCATCATATTGGTAAAGCTAACCCATTCTTGACAATAAGCTTGCCCCTCTGCCGTATAGACACCCGATTTTCTAAAGAAACTCAACTGACGGTGGTAGAACAATAAAATGAGGAAGAAGAAAATAGCTAAAAGCAGGTAAATCATCAGAGCAAACTGCTCTTTGATAATCATATAAAAACCTGCCACCAAAGCGATGAGGAATGAGAGCCCCGTCAAAATTTGAATCATATTCAAACTTCCCTTTTCAGCCCTGCTTAATCTGCGCATCCGTTGAGGTAAACTAAGTTGTTCCACTTCATTTTTTACCTCGTGGGTAATATTTGAAACTGCTCGGTTATACTTCCGATTGAAGTCCAATCCGATTTTATTGAGACGTCTTTCTAAGTCGCGTCCATGATAAGTTTTCTTGTACTGCTCAATAGTGTCCTCATCAAATTGATAGTCCGCAAAGAGATCGTCAATTGGTAAACTAGTCCGACTGCCAAAGGCCATTTTAATAACTTCTTTTTCAAATGGCAGAGCTTTGTCTTGACTATTTAGCGATAAGCTGCTGATCTGACCTTCTTTCTCAACCCTTATAATCTTTCGGTCAATCAAATCTAAGAGGGTAGCCTGCATCAAGTTTTCAAAACTCAGTTTCTGCTTAATAGGATTGCCCGAAGTATCTGAATCCAGTAAATTAGCACCATAAACAGCATCAGCTAATACTAGAGGTGACAAGTCCTGAGGAACTTCGTAAAGACGTTTATCAAAGTCGAATTGGCTATAACGTGCCACATTTTTCTTGAAAGCCAAAAAAAGTAGATAAGAAATAAGTACTAGCGCAATGAGAGTAGCTGGTAAAATAGTGTAGAAGAAGTTCAGCTGCCAGCGATTATATTTGACGATATTGGCCTCCAGATTAAGGATAGTAGCCTTGTGATTTTGAGCAATTGCATTCTGCCCAGTCAAAATCGAAGCATCCCAGTAAGCATGAAGTTCCAGCTTAGAACCTACATTTTTTGCTGACAAGCTATAAGTTTGACCATTCTTATTCAGGGTGACAGCTGGACTAAGGTAACCGCGATGCGCCCAAAGCCGACTATCTTTAGCTGCTCGATCTGTTTTCACCGTAAAGTGAACATGTTCCAAAGTCTGATCCCAGTCACTGATGGGAATCCAATTCAATTCAGCCACATCTTGGTAGGCAAAAAGGATATTAGAAATTTTCCAATCCACCACAATCTTGACCGTGTCACCATCAACGCCGCCATTGTATATTTTCAACTCATAGCCATCGCCCAGGTCCCTCACGCTGGTAGAAACCGTCCGCTTTTTGCCATTGGTAAAAGCTTGAATCTGCGGCTGGCTATTTATCGTAAAATTCTTTGGCACTTTTCCAGCCTCACCCAAAGTCACAATTTGCCCATTGTAGGACGAATCAAAGTGATAGGTAATGGTTTGTCGGAAATCCGCCGTATTATCCTCATGAATGACCAATTGACCATCGTAATTAGGAATAGAGTAGTCCACATCAGCAGCAAAAGCTGGAATTCCCAGCAAGCTGACGACTGTCAGTAAAAATATTAGAAATTTCTTCATAAGCTGTCACTCCTATGCTAGTATTTTATCATAAATCGCACATAAAAGGCATTCATATTGAAATACTGCCCTATTTCCTGTAAAATGGTAATTATAAAAATGAATAGGAGTCTTTCATGAAAAAGATTATGCTAAGTATGTTCGCTTCTCTTCTTCTGACTTTTGGAGGAATGAGCAGTGCACAGGCAGATGACTATCTGCGCGTAGGGATGGAGGCTGCCTATGCCCCCTTTAACTGGACACAAAATGATGATTCAAATGGCGCAGCTCCCATTGAGGGAACTAACCAATACGCCAATGGTTACGATGTACAAATCGCTCAACAAGTGGCTAAATCAATGGGCAAGAAATTATTGGTTGTCAAAACCTCATGGACTGGTCTGATTCCAGCCTTGACTTCTGGCAAGATTGACATGATTGCTGCTGGAATGAGTCCAACTGAAGAACGTAAAAAGGAAATCTCATTTTCTAATAGTTACTACACTAGTGAGCCCGTCTTAGTGGTTGTCAAAGATGGCAAGTACGCTAACGCCAAATCAATCAAGGATTTCAAGGGAGCCAAGGTTACCGCTCAACAAGGTGTCTGGCATGTCAATCTCTTACCACAGCTGGTCGGAGCCAATGCTCAAACACCAATGGGCGACTTCTCACAAATGCGTCAAGCCCTCGCATCTGGTGTCATTGACGCTTACATTTCTGAACGTCCCGAGGCCATGACAGCTGAGCAAGCTAATAAGAAATTCAAGATGGTCACCCTCAAAAAGGGATTCACCGTCTCTGAATCAGATGCTGCTATCGCTGTTGGTCTGCGCAAAGATGACTCAGCTACTCTCGCCAAGGTCAACGATGTCCTTGCTACTATTTCAGAATCTGACCGTATCAGGCTCATGGACGATATGATTAAGAAGCAACCAGCTGACACTAGTTCCAAGGAAGAAAACAAACAAAATTTCTTCCAACAAATGTGGTCTATCCTCAAGAAAAATGGCAACCAATTTCTACGCGGAACAGGTGTTACCCTCTTAATTTCTATCGTCGGTACCATTGTTGGACTGCTCATCGGACTGCTCATCGGTGTTTACCGTACAGCTCCAAAAGCTACCAACAAAGGGCTAGCTATTTTACAAAAAATCTTCGGCTGGATTCTCAATATCTACATTGAAATCTTCCGTGGTACGCCTATGATTGTACAAGCTATGGTTATCTACTACGGAACAGCGCAGGCTTTTGGTGTCTCACTCGACCGTACTATCGCTGCTATCTTCATCGTCTCTATCAATACAGGCGCTTATATGAGCGAAATCGTTCGTGGTGGTATCTTCGCTGTTGATAAGGGACAATTTGAAGCCGCAACCGCTCTTGGTTTCACTCACAATCAAACCATGCGCAAGATCGTTCTACCTCAGGTCGTCCGTAACATCCTTCCTGCTACTGGTAACGAGTTTGTCATCAACATCAAAGACACATCAGTATTGAATGTTATCTCCGTTGTCGAACTTTACTTCTCAGGGAATACCGTTGCGACACAAACTTATCAATATTTCCAAACTTTCACTATTATCGCTGCCATTTACTTCGTTCTTACCTTTACAGTAACACGTATCCTGCGCTATGTTGAAAAACGCTTTGATGCTGATAATTACACAACTGGCGCCAACCACATTCAAACCAAGGCGGTGAAATAATGACACAAGCAATTATTGAAATCAAACATTTAAAGAAATCTTTCGGACAAAATGAAGTCCTCAAAGACATCTCACTTTCTGTCAACAAGGGAGAAGTGATTTCCATCATCGGTTCGTCTGGTTCTGGGAAATCAACTCTCTTGCGTTCCATCAACCTCTTGGAAGAACCAAGCGGTGGTGAAATTCTCTTCCATGGTCAAAATGTTCTTAAAAAAGGTTACAATCTGACAGAATACCGTGAAAAGCTAGGTATGGTTTTCCAATCCTTCAACCTCTTTGAAAACCTCAATGTTTTGGAAAATGCCATCGTTGCACAGACAACCGTTCTCAAACGTTCACGCAGCGAAGCTGAAGCCATTGCCAAAGAGAATCTCAACAAGGTTGGCATGACTGAGCAATACTGGAAAGCTAAGCCAAAGCAACTCTCTGGGGGACAAAAGCAACGTGTGGCCATCGCTCGCGCCCTCTCTGTCAATCCAGAAGCCATGCTCTTTGACGAGCCAACTTCAGCCCTTGACCCAGAAATGGTCGGCGAAGTGCTCAAAGCCATGAAGGACCTGGCCAAATCAGGTTTGACCATGATTATTGTGACCCACGAAATGGACTTTGCCAAAGATGTTTCCAACCGCGTCGTTTTCATGGACCAAGGGGTCATCGCTGAAGAAGGCACACCTGAACAAATCTTCGAACACCCAACCCATGAACGCACTAAGGAATTCCTGCAACGTTTCCTTAAATAAAACTTCATTAAAAAATCGTCACTGAGGTAGTGACGATTTTTTAATTCCATTTTAAGTTTTTATAGTTATACTAGGAGAACAAAAGAAAATCAAGCTATCTTTTTGAATAAACCACAAAAAGAAGTCTCTTCGCTGACAGTGACAACTTGAACCGAAAAAAGAAGTAATCTAAACACGGCATAAGAGAAGTTAGATTATGCTTTGCAGGAAGTCTGCTTGCGATTTTCGCTAAAACAGAAAGACAGCTTACTGCTCCACACCACGATAAGGAGGACTAAGACCATGACAGCATCAAGCAAAAAAAGCCTACTCAATATCCTATTCATTGACCTCTCCTTCATCCTTTCAAAATGGTTTTATGATAGCTTCCTTGTGACCTATTCTCACTACATTTCAGCTTATGGTGTGACCTTTGCTACAGCCTTGAATACCATTATGATTATCCTCCTGACTTACTTTACTTTTATTCTCTTTCATATGGCCTACACTAGACATATTACCAACAAAACCCTCATCCTGTCCTACTTCTTATACGCTTTGATGCTGCTTTATGTTCTCTTTTTCAAAAATATCGGAGTACAGGGTTACTCTTTGAACCCCTTATCTTTCATTACCGATATGAGAAGTGGCAGTCGCTTTGTTCCCCTAATGAACCTACTCATGTTTATCCCTCTTGGTTGTCTCTTTGAGCCTAGCAAAGGAAATGAATAGGTTACACTAAACTAGACAGAATTTATAAAGTGTTCTACACTAAAGAAAAGAGGAGAACAGATATGTCTAGAAAAATTCGCCGTCATTTTGATATACTCCCCTTATAGTGGACAGTGAAAAAACAAAAATTTTCACTAGAAACTATAACGGGAGTTTTACTATGTCCAAAAGAAGTCCAAAGTCTGTCTCTGAAAAACTAGAACTTGTTCTACTTCACTCGGAAGAAGGGAAATCACTTAGTTGGTTAGCTAGGAACCATGGTATTTCTAAAGAAACACTATCAAACTGGGTTCGGAAATACAAAGAAGCTGGTGTTGAAGGGCTAGAGGAAAGCCGTCACTGGACGAAGTACAGTAAGGAACTAAAGGAACAAGCTG
>NZ_KB904082.1 GCF_000379985.1 Streptococcus caballi DSM 19004
AGCCTGTTTTAGCAATTCCTGAACATATGCAATTGCTCCCTCCTTCTCATTCTTATGAGGGCGTTCAATAAAGTTTTCACGCATTAGAAAACACCTCCTTTACATACAGAAGGTGCTTTTTTACATGCTGAAAAAAGGCAAAAACTACCTTGTTGCTTGTTGCTTGTTGCTTGTTGCTTGTTGCTTGTTGCTTGTTGCTTGTTGCTTGTTGCTTGTTGCTTGTTGCTTGTTGCTTGTTGCTTGTTGCTAATGGTATCAAGTTCATAGTCTCCTTGTAAATGTTTTCAACAAGTCTATTATACCATGAACAGTTGCATAAAAAAATTTAATACATTAAAAATTAAAAAATAACCTATCAAGTCATTTTTGAAGTCATTTTGAAACACAATTTTTACGAAATTATTTCAAAAACCTTGTCTGCTCAACTCTGTTCATAGTGACTTAGCAAGTTATATATTTATATCTCAATACAGAATAAAATGAAAATGTCCTTAGCTAAGACGGTCACGCTCACGACTTAAAACGGGCATCATCTAAACATCCATTCGGAGGAATTAAATATGACAATTAAAACCAAACATAGACAGGGTGGATACTCTGTCGCAACTGCATCACAATATGTGAACCCTACAAAACCTATTCATAGTTTGAGTACGGAACTTGAACCACAACAGCTCTTTGAGGATGGAAAGCCTACTGGCGAAATCATCGCTTACAAGGCAACCTTCATTCAAGAAGGACTCGAACCGTTTCAAGTTAAGTTTGAAGACAAAATAAAGCTACCTGATTTCATGAGTTTGATTCAATTCGATAACCTTCAAGCCGTTGAAGTACGCTACAACGTTTACTTTAAAGCTGATGGTATTAAGGAGGTCAAATAATGGTATCTAAAGCAGATGCCGTCTTGCAATCATACTTGCTCCAGAGCCTTAATATGGCTCTTGGAGCCTTGATGCAAGGCGAAACAAGTTATACCAACAGTTTTAACATTGTCATTCAAGAGGACGGTTTCATCTTCATACCACGGCTTCCTTGTGCATATATTTTAGACGATGAGCTTTATAATAAAATCTTTTTGATTGCTAACGCATCACTATACCCACATTATACACTATTGAAACAGAATGCGACTTACTTCGTCCCTCTAAAAACGGATGATATTCATGTTCAACGAGGACTCTTCTTTCCGTGGAAGGTGGGAATTTCAAAACGATTGGTCATTCCTGACCTTGATAGATACACAACAAGTTTACCCAAAAATCAAATTCCAATTATGGAAAATTTTACTCTCAATCTTGATAAGGTTAATCACATGGCAATCTGTGGGAATAGTGGTTCGGGTAAGTCCTATGCTCTCACCTATTTACTGAGTGTACTCAAACATCAATCTGATTTAATTATCGTAGACCCAAAATTTGACACACCTAGTCGTTGGGCTCGTGAACATCAAATTGCAGTGCTTCACCCCGTTGAAAATCGCTCTAAATCCGACTTTGTATCAGAAATCAATGAGAAATTAAGTCAATGTCTAGAACTGATTCACAAACGTCAAGCAATCCTATACGAGAATCCACGACATGAATTCAGCCATATGACAATTGTGATTGATGAAGTTCTTGCATTATCCGAGGGAGTCAATAAGACGATTAAAGAATCGTTTTTCTCACTCTTATCTTCTATCGCACTTCTCGGACGTGCTACAAAACTTCATTTGTTACTTGTTTCACAAAGATTCGACCACACTACGATTCCCATTTCTGTTCGTGAACAACTTAATGTCCTCATCCAGATTGGCAACATTAACAAGAAGACAACACAATTTCTATTCCCTGACCTCGACCCAGAAGGTATTGTTATCCCTATTGGGCATGGAACAGGTCTGATTCAAGTGATTGATAACGAACATCCTTATCAAGTGCTTCCACTACTATGTCCAACATATTACACAAAGAAAGGAATTCTTTAATGATGAAAAAATCTTACTTCATGAGGACATTCAACCTCAATATCAATCTAATTCTAGTTTCATTTCTAGCAGGATTTATAGGATGGTCTCTGGATTTTCTATCAAATCAGTTTAAACTAAATCCTCTCAGTTTTTTTGACCTCTCCCAGTTCAATGGCTATTTAGATTTAGGAAGCAAATATTCTTATACAGCAATGTCCTTCCTTTTATTTACACTATTTGTTTCTGTAATATTTGAAATTCTGAATCGATTTCGATTTGATAGTCTATTCAACTATTTTAAGTCCGTATACTTTACATTCAAACTTCGTCAGTTTTTAACGCAACGTGAAAAATCAGAAAAAGTAACAACGATTGACAATCAGAATATAACTACCTTCAATCCCATAAATAGTAGTTTTAATCACTGTGCACATAAGAGTATCGTAGACATACGAAAAGATGATGTGACGGTTTTTGTCAAAGTCCCTAGAGACCAGCAGGGGCAAAAAATTTTGGCTGACATGACCTCTCAACTGAAAGAAGAGGTTTCGAGTCAACATCCTGACTACTACTTTTCAGCACCTAATCGGATTCGTAATAAGCTATGGTTAGTTGGTAAAAAACGATAAAAAGGGGCTATGGCTTGCGTTAAGCAGTAGCCAGATAGCCCCTTCTAGCATTTTCCAAGATAATTGGGGTTACTACGACCCCCAATTATCCTATAATCAGTAATCAGAAAGGCGTATCAAAATGACAAAAGAACAACGCTCTAGCAAGTGGACATTCCTTTTTTACAAAGAAAGTGCCCCTGCTGACTACCTTGAAGTTCTTGAAGAACTACACATCCCCTTCGTCCTGAGTCCTTGGCACGATAAGGATATTAATCGACAAACTGGGGAACTGAAAAAACCTCACAAACACGGAGCTTTCTTCTTTGATTCTCTCAAAAGTTATAAACAAGTTTCTGAGCTAATCAAGGACAAGTTGAATGGCCCTGCTCATGTAGAAATCGTACAATCACCCAAAGGACTTTTTGACTACTTCATTCATGCCGAAAATAAGGAGAAAACTCAATATGATATAGATGATATTGAAGTTGGATGTGGTTTTAATCTTGATAAATTTCTTGTAGAAAATAACTCAGATGATTTCATGCATGAAGTTGTGGATATTATTGAGCGGAATGACTTCACAGAGTTTGAAGAACTCGTCTGGTATGCACGAGCTAATCACACACCACTTCTTGGACTTATCATTGAGCGTACCTACTTTTTTGCTAAGTATTTGGATTCACGTCGATGCAATCCAATGAGAAACCAAGATAAGAAGGAGGATAATAAATGCAAGTGATTCTTCCTGATGAACAGATTCATCAGATTCAACTATTGCTATCAAACCTTATCCAAAAAGAAATTGAACAGCAAATAGAAAAAAATACTTTAAGTTGTCCCTATTTGAACAAACAACAGACTTGCGACTATTTAGGAATTTCCAACAATACTCTTGATTCATGGATTCAAAGGGGGCTTCCATCAATCAAAATTGGAAAAACAATTCGATTCCACAAAGACGCTATTGACCGCTGGCTAAACAGTAACAACTAGAAAAATCAAGATTTTTATTTTATAATGGTCATGATATTTTCTGGTTCGATATAAAGGAGAATATCATGACTATCAGTAAGACAAAAAACGGAACTTACCGCTTAAAAGTCTATATACCATTAGAAGCACGAATGCCTCTTGGTATCGTTAACAATAACTATTATGATAAGAGATTTAAAACAAGAAAAGAGGCACGACAAGCAGAGATAGACCTACTGACGAAGCTAAACCAAATTGAAGATAACGTCTTTTCGGGACTAGGAAAAGAAGATATTCTTTTCTCGGACTTCTATAATAATATTTGGTGGGAATCCTACAAAGCAGGACAAACTACATCTACTTCGAAGCCACCAAGCAGGTCAACAATTGCTAATACCAAAACATGTTTTGAAAAGCATATACTACCACTTCTTGGCAACTATACGATTCAATTTTTAAACCAAAATAAACAGGTTATTCTAAATTTGATGACGGCAAAAGCCAACGAATATGCCAACTTCAAAACTTTACGAAGTTACGTTATTTCTATTTTTGATTGGGCAGAAGAACTTGAATATATTGAAGCAAATAGAGTTGCAAAAACTTTAAGACGAATTAAGGCTGTTAAAAAAATTCAACTTGCAGAATCAAAACGTGATGAAGATTTATATTTAACTCATGAGCAACTCCAAGAATGGTTCTCAGCTTTTAAAGAAGATTTAGAAAACGATAAAATATCACTCAAAGATTACGTCCTTTTCTATCTCACTTTTTTCCTTGGAGATAGAAAATCAGAAACATATGCTCTCCAGTGGAAACATGTCGACTTTTCAAAATCTCAGATTCAGTTAATTCAGGCTTTAGATAGATATGGACAAGTAAAATCTACCAAAGGAAATAAAAAAACTATCTTTTCTATTTCTAGCGACTTGCTTCAACTTCTAACCTTATGGAAAAAACAACAAAAATATGAACTAGCAAAGTTTGGTATCATCACTAATCCAGAACAATTCATCTTCACTTACATAGATACCAGAGGAAATATCAATAAACCTTTACACTCTGACTATCTCAATAATAAGATGAAAACTATCAGAAAGCGACACCCAGAGCTTACACACGCTACACCACATAAACTACGTCATACGGGAGCAACACTCGCTAAACAGGCAGGAATGAGCTTAGAAGCTATTTCCGAAGCTCTAACACATAGCGACACAGGTACAACACAGATTTATGTCAATACTTCTAATGTAGTCCCTATGGCAGTCGGTGAATTTGCCTTAAAGTCTCTAAAACAATAAGGTTAAAATAAGGTAAACTTTGAGGTGAACTTTTTCAAAAAACATAAAAAAAGCACCCATGAGGTAAACTCTTGAGTGCTTTGAAACGTTGATATAATCGTATTGATTAACGTTTTGAGAATTGTGAAGCTTTACGAGCTTTCTTAAGACCTGGTTTTTTACGTTCAACCATACGAGCGTCACGTGTAAGAAGACCAGCGCGTTTCAATGAATCGCGGAAATCTGGATCTACTTGAAGCAATGCGCGAGCGATACCGTGACGGATAGCTCCTGATTGACCTGCGTAACCACCACCTACAACGTTAACGAAAACGTCGTATGAACCTTCAGTTGATGTAACTGCAAATGGTTGGTTGATAACAAGACGAAGGTCAGCATGTGGGATGTATTCTTCTACATCTTTTTTGTTAACTGTAATTTTACCAGTACCTGGAACTAAACGTACGCGTGCAACAGCGTTTTTACGACGACCAGTACCTGTGTATTGTGCTTGTGCCATTAATAGATGCTCCTTTCTCTCTTAGATAAGTCCTTTGATATCAAGTACTTCTGGTTGTTGTGCAGCGTGTGTATGCTCGCTACCTACGAAGACTTTCAATTTCATGCCTTGTGCACGTCCAAGAGTGTTGTGTGGAAGCATGCCTTTAACTGATTTTTCAATCAAGCGAACAGCATTTTTAGAACGAAGTTCACCAGCTGAAATTTGTTTCAAACCACCTGGATACATTGAGTGAGTGTAGTAGATTTTATCAGTTGCTTTTTTACCAGTTAATTTAACTTTTTCAGCATTGATAACGATAACGAAGTCACCTGTATCAGTGTGTGGTGTGAATGTTGGTTTGTTTTTTCCGCGAAGTACGCTAGCAACTACTGCAGAAAGACGTCCCAGTGGTACATCAGTAGCGTCTACGACATACCATTTACGTTCAACTTGGCCTGGTTTAGCCATAAATGTTGTTTTGTTCATGAGTTCTCCTATATATAGTTCGTTTTTGTTTACGGGTGGTGGGTGTTCCGTCCCACCAAAAGTTATTTGGAAGGTTCCGGGGCCTTTCAAATGGGGTAAACAATACCGTTTAATATGATACCAAAAAAAGTGGTACCAAGTCAACACTTACCTACCATCTTTTCTAAGTTTTTTAGTGATTTTTCTTCTTTTTCATAGAAAACGCTTAGCGGAATTTACGGGTATTTTCTGCTAAGTGAACTAAGTGGCGTAGAAAGTCATGCGTTTTGGCTTGGTAATCATAAGTCCTGCCTAAATCATAGATATAACCATTGATATAATCAACTTCTGTCTGGCGTCCTTTGCTCATATCTTGGTACATTGACGGATAATGCAGAGGGCTTGTTTCCGCGCTAACATACCGAATGGTTTCCCATTCTTCATCACGACTATTCAGAGGAGTAATGCCCGCTAATTCGGCAATGTCATAAGCTTCATCAATTAATTGACGTCCTAATTTTTCGGCACCCTCGTAGTCAATGAATTGTCCCATACGAATTTCAAAAAGGGTGCAAATGGTATTGATGACAGAATTGAACACAACTTTTGTGTAAAGTGTTCCTAAAAAATTATTAGTCAGATTTGGATTGAGATTTGAGGCTTCAAATTCAGTTATTATCTGCTTTTGAACATCATCGACCGGTCCTGATTGCGCGGCAATATTAATAGAACCAGCACCTGCTTTTCCAATAAAATCAACATTTCCTGCGTCTTTCAAGACCGTTCCAACCAGACAAGTTCCTGCTAAAACTTTTTCAGGCTCAAAATAGCGATTGATTTTCTCGATATGTCCCATGCCGTTCATTCCTGTGAAAACATATTGATTTTCGTAGAAGAAATGCTTGCTTCGTTCGAGTAATTGCGACAAATGCATTTGTTTATCAAAAATGATAAAAACATCTGGTTTTCCTTGGTATTCTTCTGGTGTCTGAATGCTAATTGGAATCAGATGACGATTTTTACCATCACGTGATTGATAAACACCACCTTGTTTTCTAATCGTGTCGATTTGCTCTTCCCAGGTATCAATAAAATCCACTTAAGCACCGAGGTGTTCTTTTAACAGCAGCCCAAAACGTAGTCCCATTGCACCACTTCCAAGTACAGCATAAGTCAAAGCCATGTCTTTCCCTCCTTTGATCTTTAAATTATACCACTTCATCAGTCGAATATGAAGAAAATCAGACATAGAATTTTCTTATGGCTAGCTATAAATAAAAAAGTTAGAACTTACTATTCTAACCTTTCTCTGTTATCTTGCTTCTTTTCCGATTGAAAAGACGGCTAATGTTCCTGGCCCAACATGGGCAGAAATAACTGGTCCCAGCGGCATAATAAGCACCTTAGTGATAGCTGGATTTTCCAAGAGATCAGCTTTCAATTTTTCAGCCGATTCTAGGTCATTGGCATAGGCAACAATGGCAGTGCTATGAGCGATATCTTGACTGGCATGAGCAATCATTTCTTTCATGGCTTTTTTGCGGCCACGAATTTTAGCTAGGGGAACCAGCTTGCCGTCCGCTGCCAACCAGAGCAAAGGTTTGATGTTAGCCAAACTTCCCATAAAAGCGGAAGCTTTTGACAAACGTCCACCTCTCATAAGATGATAGAGATCATCCACTAGAAAATAGGTTCGTAAACGTGGTATAACGTCAAGAATCATCGCCTTAGTTTCTGCAAGACTCTTTCCTTCATCGCGAGCCTTTACTGCCAAAATAGAGAGATAGCCCTCACCACCAGCCGCCGCTAGTGTATCAACAATCTCAATGACAGCTTCCGGAAATTCCTCCAAAACCAAGTCTCGCGCCATTACTGCACTCTGGTAAGTACCAGACAAAACTGAAGAAAACGCTAGACAAAGCACTGCCTCCCCTGCTTGGGCATAACGTCGGAAGGATTCTTGGAACTGACCGATATTGACTTGGCTAGTTGTCGGTTTACCTCCATTTTTCATGCTCTCTAGTAGCACTTTACTGGTTAGACGATTGGGGCCAGCTGTTTCATAAGTCACCCCTTCAAGTGTAATTGTCAAACCTAATATATCGACGTCATTGGCTTGAGCCCAATTTTCATCCAGGTCAGCCGTAGAATCTGTTATAATTTTAAAAGACATTCCCTTTTCTCTCGTTCATTTTGTATTTATTTTAGCAAACAAACTAGTTTGATTTTCAAATTAGTTTTGTTTATTATAACAAAAAAATCCGCACTTGGCGAATTCCCTTAAGAAAATTATAAATCATCTAATAAACCTTTAAGTTTTGAAATCTGGCTGTCATCCCACGGACGTAGTTTCGGCTTTGTCAAATCAATTTGACTAGACATCTTATCCAAGTCAGACTTGACTGTATTGACACGCTGCTCCAATTCTCTAGCAGATACACGAAGGGCTCCTTGTGCAAAAATCGTCCACTGTTCATTGAGGTCACTAGTAGCTACTTCAACTAGATTAGTAGCTGTATTGAGTTCAGCGGCCGTACGTTCAATGTAAGTGTCAGCTGTTTCATCTTCTTCAGTAAAGACCACACTAATTTTGTATTGATTATAGCGCTGACGGAGGCCTGGCACATATTGGGCATCAAAAACACAAGTGATATGAATATTCTCGAAATTGGCGTAATTATGAAGTTTACGCAGCAAAATTTCCCGGGCCTCATCTAGGCGATTAGTCTTGAAGAGGTGCTGGGTTTCCTTCCAAAAGGCAATCATATTATAGCCATCAACCAGTAAAATTTTCTTCTTCATAGGCGGTTACGGAAAACTTCATACATAAGAATAGCCGCCGCAACACTGGCATTAAGGCTTTGAACATGACCAGCCATAGGAATGGTAATCATCTCATCAACCTGCTTTTTAATATTGGCCGAAATGCCCTTGCCTTCGTTGCCGATAATGAGCGCCAGTTTCCCTGCAGTATTCCACTTGTGAGATGGAGTGCCGTTCATGTCGGTTCCAAAAACCCAAAAGCCAGCTTCTTTTAGCTTATCTAAGGTTTGACTGAGATTGGTCACTCGGGCAACAGGAACATGCTCTACTGCTCCAGTTGAGGTCTTAGCAACAACAGGTGTCACGCCAACAGCACGGTGTTTAGGAATGATGATACCAGTTACATTAGTTGCATCAGCTGTCCGCAAGATGGAGCCAAAATTATGAGGATCATTGAGACCATCTAAAATTAAAATTAGTGGATTCTCTTCCTGCTCTGCCTTTTTCAAAATAGCCTCAAATTCAGCATAGGCAAAGTCGGACACACGCAAGACAAAGCCCTGATGCACAGCAGCATTTGTCATATCACTAAGTGTTTTTTTGGGTGTCCAAGAGATAGAGACTTTCTTCTCAGCTGCCAGATCCTTGATCTTGTCTACATTTTTTCCACGCAGGTCATCCTGAATATACAGTTTATTGCCGGTGTTGGCTTGGAGTGCTTCAGTTACAGCATGGACGCCGTAGACCATATCAGTGTTCTCAGTTTGATTCATTCGTTTTTCTTTCATGATGTTATTATAGCATGAAAAGCAGAGCTTGCTTAATAAAAAAGATTTCAAGTTGACAAGATAGTATTCTAGTGGTAGAACACCATTATTCTAGCACTAGAATAAAAAGGGGGACTTATATGACCATTTCACTGACTGAACAATTGATTCTTAGTATTTTGCTTGAGGGGCCACAACACGGCTATCATATTGAGCAAGTCATCAAAGAACGCGGCATGCGCACATGGACAGAGGTTGGCTTCTCATCGATTTATTATGTTCTTGATAAATTAGAGAAGAAAGGACTGGCAACTGCTACTTCCGGCAAAGGAAAGGAGAAAAAGGAATTTCAAATCACCAAAGAAGGACTGGAGGCCTTAAAAGCAAATTCTAAGAAACTCATTAGCGAGCGCAGGCCAGCTAACGCTCACCTGATGACGGGACTGGCAACTGCCTATCTTTTAGATGACAAAGAGCTGCGCGCAGCATTTTCCAAGCGAAAGGAAAAGCTAGAGGACGATCTTGCAGATATGCAAAACAAACAAAGTAAGGAGCAGCATAAGGCTCCCATCGCCCAACAACTCTTCAGTCTTGGTCAGACACTGATAGAAGCTGAACTTGACTGGATCAAACAAGAATTACAGAAACTGGAGAACTAAAAATGGCTTTTGATTTCAAAAAGGAATTTAAAGAATTCTACCAACCTAAGACAAAACCAAGCATTATCACTATCCCTAAAATGAACTATCTAGCCGTTCGCGGAACGGGAGATCCTAATCAAGAAGACAACGCCTATAAAGAGTCTATTGAGTTACTGTATGGGGTTGCCTATACCCTAAAGATGAGCCATAAGACTGACTATAAGATAGAGGGATTTTTTGACTATGTTGTCCCGCCTCTTGAAGGTTTTTGGTGGCAGGAAGATAGGGAAGACGTTGATTATGGGCATAAAGAGCAGTTTTCTTTTATCTCAGTCATTCGTCTGCCTGATTTTGTAAGCAAAGATAATGTTGATTGGGCTATTAGTCAGGCACGCAAAAAGAAAAAACGAGATTTTTCTAAGGTAGAATTTTTCACCTATGATGAAGGCTTGTGTGCCCAATGCATGCATGTTGGCCCCTACAATGATGAACCTAAAACCGTTGAAGCCATGCATCAATTTATGGAAGAAGAAGGTTATGTTCTTGACATCACGCTTGAGCGTATGCACCATGAAATTTACCTAGGGGATGTTCGTAAAACAGCAGCAGAAAAATTAAAAACAGTCCTTCGACATCCGATTAAGAAAGTCTAACACTTAACAAAAATCAAAAATAGCAATATAACAGTCCTTATGGAAAACGAACTCACCCCCACTCAAGTTGAGGAATTAAAGCAAGCACTCAAAGACAAAAACAAGGCTCCACATCAGGTACTTATTCTTTGTTCTGAATGCCATAATTTAACAAAAGTAGCCAAATCAGTAGGATTTGTCCATCAGACAGTATAAGATTATAAAAAGACCGATTTATTTTGAAAATCGGTCTTTATGATGCTTTCAAAATTTGATGACAGTCCTAAAATCTCTTTATTCTCCAGTGAGTCTGATGCTGTGCTGAGAGACGATGTTGATTTTTACTAGGATAGATTTGCAAGATAATTAAAAAGAGAAACAAGGGATTCGTTTCTCTTCATCTGTCTACATGCAGATTTCGTTAGACATCATTCAACACTTTGAAATACTTCTTGAATGACTTTGGCAGCGTTTAAAACCCTGGCAATTCCGCAGTAATTGATATCTTGAATTAGTATTTCAATAATTTCAGCTTTGCTAACACCAGCAGTTAAGGCTGCATGGGTATGTAAGCGAATCTGATCTTCACAGCCTCCCATAGCTAATAAGATTGAGATGGCAATCCGTTCGCGTTCTCTAAGAGAAAGTCCTGTTCTGGCGTAAACATCGCCGAACAATTCAATCACTAGGTCAGCTAAGTCAGGCGACAGTTGATCCATTTGTTCTTTTAACCGTCTGCCTAAGCTACCCTCGATTTCTTCTAATTTAGCAAGTCCGATATCAAATCGTGATGATGTCATAGTCTGTCCTCTTTTCACTTTTTTCACAATTTCTTATGATATACTAAGTGTAAAACTTAAAGCGAGGTTTAAGTCAAGAAAAAAATGAAAATTAATGAATTTGCTAAAAAAACAGGGATTTCAGCTTCGACACTACGTTATTATGAACAAAAAGGCTTTTTAAAAGTGAAACGTATCAATGGTATACGTGACTTTGAAGAAAAAGACCTTGAATACGCTGCCTTTATTAAACGGTTAAAAGATATGGGGATGCCCCTAGCGCAAATTAAAGAGTATGCAGATCTCCGTTATCAAGGGGAGAAAACCGCTCCCGAACGCCTAAAGATACTTGAGGGCCATCTCCTGTTCTTGCAGAAACAGCTATCCCAATACCAGACATATATTGAGAAATTAGACGAAAAAACTGCACTCTATCGTTCTCATATCACATCATCGCAGCAGGATAATGAATTCCTATGAATATTTAACTCTCCACTGTCTCAATACACCAATCAATCAACTCTTCTAAGCGCTCAACTTGATTAGTCATGTGAAGATAGCCCATGACCGCCTCAAAACCCGTTGACATCTTGTAGGTGACGACATCGGTATTTTTAGCCTTAGTATGGCTGTTGGCATTGCGGCCACGACGGTAGATATCTTCTTCTTTTTCGGTCAATAGCTGCGCTTCCAGCATTTTCGTGATGAGCATAGCCTGTGCTTTAGCAGATACATAATGCGTAGCTTTGCGGTGCAGCTGGTTGGGTTTGGTCAGTCCCTGAAAAATCAGGTATTTACGAATATAAGTGGAATAAATAGCATCACCTTCAAAGGCAAGGGCAATCCCATTGATCAGATTGACATCAACCGCCTTAGTCACGTGTCCACCTCACACCGTCCTTGGTATCAAGAAGCTTGATGCCTTGGGCTGCCAATTGGTCACGGATAGCATCTGCAGTTTCAAAATCACGCGCAGCCCGCGCTGCCTGACGTTCTTCAATCAAGGCTTCAATATCTGCATCTAAGACCTCTTCTTCAAAGACAATACCAAAGACGGCTAAAAGTTTGACAAAGGTGTCCTTAACAGTCTGATCATAGTTCCCAGAATTAATCCACTTAGCTAGGTCAAAAACAACTGTGATACCGTTAGCGGTATTGAAATCATCATCCATAGCTGTCTCAAAGTCAGCAACAAACTGAGCTAATTGGTCAGCGTCAGCAACTCCTCCCACTGGTAGAGTGTAGGTATTTTTCAAATACTTGAGATTGACTTCTGCATCGTGCACCGCTTTTTCAGTAAAATTGACCGGTTTGCGGTATTGTTGAGTGGCTAGGAAAAAACGAAGCACTTGCCCATCAACGGTTTTCAGCATATCATGAACAGTCACGAAATTGCCAAGGGATTTAGACATTTTTTCATTGTCCACATTAACGAAACCGTTGTGCATCCAGTAATTTGCAAAAGTCTTACCTGTTTTAGCTTCAGATTGGGCGATTTCGTTGGTGTGGTGTGGAAATTCCAAATCGGCCCCCCCACCGTGAATGTCAATGGTATCACCGAGAATTTCCGTTGCCATAACCGAACATTCAATATGCCAGCCGGGGCGTCCTTGACCCCAAGGACTTGACCAAGAGACTTCGCCTGGCTTAGCAGACTTCCAGAGAGCAAAATCAAGCGGATTTTCCTTGATATCGCCTTCGCCGTCCACACGACCGCTAGCACCCACTTCAAGGTCTGCTAGAGTTTTGTTGGCTAACTTGGCATAATTGTCTGACTTAGCAACACGGAAATAGACATCGCCGTCTGCTTCATAAGCGAAGCCTTTGTCCACCAAAACCTGCACAAAATCAATAATTTCATCCATATAATCAATGACACGTGGATTTTTAGTCGCAGGCTTAACCCCAAGCTGCTTAACATCTTCCATAAAAGCTGCAATGAACTTGTCTGAGAAAGACTTGGTGTCCATGCCAGCTTCAGCCGCACCTTTGATGATTTTATCGTCAACATCCGTAAAATTGGAAATATAATTCACCTTGTAGCCTCGGTATTCAAAGTAGCGACGAATGGTATCAAAAGCCACCACGCTGCGGGCATTCCCAATGTGAATATAGTTATAAACCGTTGGTCCGCAGACATACATGTTGACCGTATTATCATGAATCGGCACAAAATCACGCAGACTGCGAGTCATGGTATCATAAATTTTAATCATGTTGTTTTACTTCTTTCGATAGTTTAAATAGATGCGAACACTCCAAATCAGAGCGATAACTAACCACCCCCAACCTGATAATGGGTGTCCGTCTAAAAAATGCCAGACACTTAAAACCAGACTTAAGGTAGCCGTCAGTAAACGAATCACCTCTTGTTTGAAAAATGATTTCATTTTTTTGCACTCTTAGAGGTCAACAATGTATAGAGACGGTAACACCAATAAACAGCCCCTAAAGCTAGGACAACATAAGCTGCCTCCTGTCTGCCTGCTATCCATAATTGCAAAGATACCAGTAACCAAACCAGTGTTAGCGTCACTTGGGTCACAATCAATAAATAATTTTTCATCTGAATCAGCCTTTACCACAGTTTAGAGGAGTAACTCGCTCTTATCAATTAGCCTTATTATACCATAAAGCCCTCCTCACACCAAATAAGGCTAATCTCAACTCAAGTAAATTAACTTACTACTTTCATTTTATCCCTTGACTGATCTTGCAAGACACACTTACTTCTATCGCTGAGATTAACCACCTAATTCTCCAAACCATTCGCTATCGTCATGGCAATATCAAAGAATGTCATGACATCTGCTGTGCGCTCCTCATGGCGTGTGTCCCACTCATGATTGTGGTGATCTACATAGTCAGCCGTGTAGAAGAACTGATAGACTTTAGCTCGTCTGAACTGAGCCCAAGCCATGATAGCCGATGCTTCCATGTCCACCACAGTCGCACCTGCTGCCAAACGCCGCTTAACCTTATCAGCCGTTTCACGATAAAAAGCATCTGTCGTCCAAGATTTTGTTCGGACGTGCTCAATCCCTGCCTTGTTCAAGGCTTTTTCCATGGTCGATAACAGAGCTTCATCATAACTAATCTCATCGCTAGCTAGGGCATAATGGTAGCTAACTCCCTCATCCCGCAGAGCTGTCGCTGGTAAAATAATCTTATCTGCCTGGATAGATTTATCCAATACTCCACAAGACCCCAAGACGATAAAATTTTTAAAACCTATGGCTTTAAGCTCCTCCAACTGTCCAACAGCCATGGGAGCGCCAATCGTTGCAATCATAACAGCGACCTTTTGCTTATTCTTTTCATAAATATACCAAGGATGTTTCCCGTTGAGGCTGGACAGATGACCTCCCTCATAAACACCCCGTAGCCATTTAATACGATTAACAATTTCTCCGTTAAAAGAAAAAATCATAGTATCGCAGACCTCACCAAGTCCAGAGATCCCGTCATCATGAGGTTCAATAACCGCCTTTATATCTTCAAATTCCTCCAACAACATAGCTTACTCCTGACACTTCAAATAAACAACCTGCGTCTGCTTCATAAAACCAATCTTTTCGTAGAGTTTCTTGGCGCCAACATTAGCATCTTCAACCGCAATCTGAAAAGATTTGTCATTTACCTTGATTAGATCATTGACGATAGTCTTAACCAAGTAGCTTCCCAGGCCTTGCTCTCGTAGATTTTCATACACAGCCAGTCCATAGAGATAATTATTAGCTGAACTGAGATCAATCGTACAAGAGGCGACCACTTGTTCACCTTTAAGTAAAATGTAGAGGCGACTGTCATCATTTTCTAGAGCTTGACGCGCATATCGCAAGGGAATTTCCAGACCTTCATCTTCTTCATGAAAAGCTTGAGCTTGTAATTCTGCGATCGCTTCTAAGTGACTAACTTCAGCTAAACACACACTCACATCTGTTCGCTCACTAAACTGATATGGCTCTTGATTTCTCCCCATCCAAGTCTCAGTATCAGGACTTTCGACCAAGCCTAAATTAGCTGCAAAATCAGGATTTTTCTTCAAAAAGACACGCTCGGTTTGAAAAGTAACCGAGGAAATAGGATAAGACTTGGTCTTCTCCTGAAACTCTGTATAGAGCTGACACCCGATACCTTGTCTGCGATAATTAGGGTGTACTAAGATAGCAAGTTCAGCCCCACCATCATCTGCATAAACTGTCAGCAGCCCCAATAGATTTTCTCCCTCATAATAAAGAAAAAAAGCTGGCATGTTTAAGTCAAAATTCAGCCCATTAGACAAATAGGGCTCGCGGTGGCTGCCATCATATTCTTGACAGTCCCAGATAAGTTTTTTTGCCGCCGCTAACTCTTGAGCATTTAACTGATTACTGGATTTAATCACTGATTTCTCCCCACCTGTTTTAAATTAAAACTTATTTTACCAGAAAATTTAATAGAAAAAAAGCCTACCATCCCAGATGATAGTAGGACTTTTTATAGATGTGACGAATGTAAGCTGGCATCACGCAGTTCTTCTAATTTAGACGTGTAATACTTGGTATCGCGCTCTTCTTCGATTTGGTGAATGACCAGATCATCCTTTTTACCATGAACACGGACAACTTTGGCAGGAATCCCCACAACCGTCACTTCTGGTGGAACATCTGCAACCACAACTGCAGCTGCTCCCACTTTGGCATTTTTCCCAATCTCAATAGGACCAATGACCTGGGCATGAGCAGATACTAAGGCTCCCTCGCGAACGGTCGGATGGCGTTTACCAACATCTTTTCCTGTTCCTCCAAGAGTCACGCCGTGGTAAAGCATGACGCCTTTTTCAACAACTGCCGTCTCACCG
The DNA here is from genome assembly GCF_000379985.1 of Streptococcus caballi DSM 19004. Classification (GTDB taxonomy): domain Bacteria; phylum Bacillota; class Bacilli; order Lactobacillales; family Streptococcaceae; genus Streptococcus; species Streptococcus caballi. The sequence goes on from NZ_KB904082.1 coordinate 16,207, forward strand.
ATAACCAAACCCGAACCATGGTCAATAAAGACCCCTCCCGCAATCTGGGCACCTGGATGGATTTCAATCTGTGTCCAAAAGCGCCAAAACTGACTGTGCATGCGCGCCAACAGTCTAAAACCATGACACCATAAGAAATGCGAAATACGGTGGGCTGCCAGAGCCTTTAACCCAGGATAGGTCAGAAGAACCTCCAGAGAACTACGAGCCGCTGGATCGTTCTTTTTGACAATATCAATGCTTTCTTTCCACCACCCCATAGTTACTCCTTTCTCAAAATTTATTCTTCCACATCAATTTCTGACCAGTCTAACAAAATCTGTTGGTCATCAAATGGGTTGATAACAATACCAAACGTCTCATCAAGGTCATTTTCACCATTGCGTGGTTTGTAAATATCATCAATCTTCCAAAGCAGGATGACACCTTGCGCCTGCCTAAAAGGCGTTCCAAAATCGTCATGATTGTACCATTTAGCAAAACTTTGCAGATTTGAAAAGACCGGCACATAAGATTTTCCTTCAGGTGTTGACATCGTTGGAAAAATACGGTCAAAATCCTTATCTGTCCTCAAGTGGACGAAAGCAGGCACTAAGTAGAACTTATCCATAGTATCCGCAGCTATATTTTCATCCCCCATCAAGGCATTCAAGATGTTGGTATAATTATTCAAAAATTGGATCATATCACTGCTTTTAAAAATTGTTGAGTTGCCAAAGTCACCTGTTTTTTTCAGATTATAAACAATCCCTGACAAGCCTTGATTAATGACTTCTTCTAAAACCACCAAGCTAGAACGCTCCACCCAATTTTGGTCATTAGCACTAGCTTGTTCCTTTTTAAAAGCATCAAGATCAGCCAAGTCTGTAAAGACTGGGGTCACTTCTTGGTCATCTACCACGATAGCATAAGGTTGGTCGCTAGCCCAAACAGGATAATTATGCAGGGCGTTAACCAAGCCAACACTGTCTAAAAAGTTATCTGGTGCATTGATGAAGGCACGCAGGCGCATATCTAATTCATTACTACTAGTCATGTTTTTCTACCTTATCTTTTTTGTCATGTTTGTGACCATGATGTTTATGCGATTTGTGATCATCGTCTGATTTTTCAGCTTTTGGCGGACGTGGCAATAGAGCCTTGATTGAGGCATCCACACGACCTTTATCGTCAATCTTGATAACCTTGACATCCACTTCGTCACCGATTTCTAACACGTCGGCAACATTAGCTATGCGGGTCCAAGCAATTTCTGAAATATGGACCAAAGCATCTGTCTTATCAAAGAGGTTAACAAAAGCACCGAATTTTTCAAGGCGAACCACCTTGGCATGGTAAACTTCACCAACTTTGGCTTCACGAACCAGACCAGCAATGATTTCTTTTGTGCGATTGATAGCCTCTTGATCAGATGAATAGATAGACACATTACCTTCTTCGTCGATGTCAATCTTAACACCAGTTTCATCGATAATCTTATCAATGGTTTCGCCACCTTTACCGATAACCACCTTGATTTTTTCCACATCAATCTTGATAGTATCAATCTTGGGTGCAGTAGGTGCCAATTCAGGACGCGGCGCAGGGATAGTCGCTTCAATCAGATCAAGGATTTCAAAACGAGCTTTCTTAGCTTGGGCAAGAGCTTCTTCTAAAATCTGCGGTGTGATTCCTTCAATCTTGATGTCCATTTGCAAAGCTGTAATCCCTTCGCGAGTACCAGCTACCTTGAAGTCCATATCACCAAAGTGGTCTTCTAGGCCTTGAATATCCGTTAAGACAGTGTAGTTTGTCCCATCTGAAATAAGTCCCATAGCAATCCCAGCCACTGGTGCCTTGATTGGCACACCACCAGCCATAAGGGCAAGCGTACCCGCACAGATAGAAGCTTGTGATGATGAACCATTTGATTCTAAAACTTCCGCAACCAAACGGATAGCGTATGGGAATTCTTCTAAGCTTGGCAAAACTTGCGCCAAAGCTCGCTCACCAAGCGCACCGTGACCAATTTCGCGACGTCCTGGTGCCCCATAACGACCTGTTTCTCCAACTGAGTACTGTGGAAAGTTGTAGTGGTGCAAAAAGCGTTTCTTGTACTCTGGGTCAAGTCCGTCAATAATTTGCGTTTCACCCATTGGCGCCAAGGTCAAGACTGATAAGGCTTGAGTTTGACCACGTGTAAAGAGGCCTGATCCATGTACTTTTGGTAAGAAATCAATTTCAGCATCCAATGGACGGATTTCATCAACCTTACGACCATCAGGACGAACCTTGTCCTCTGTAATCAAGCGACGAACTTCAGCGTGTTCCATTTGTTCTAGGATTTCAGCCACGTCACGCATGATGCGGTCGTGTTCTTCATCTTCGGCATAGCGTTCTTCGTACTCGGTAGTCACACGCTCTTTAACAGCTTCGGTTGCCGCTTCACGCGCTTTCTTTTCCTCAACTTGAACAGCAGCTTGCAGATCCGTGTTATAAGCGGCGATAATTTCAGCTTGGAGATCTGGATCCACCTGTAAAAGTTCCACTTCCGCCTTTTCCTTGCCGACTGTGGCTATAATCTCCTCTTGGAAAACGATGAGTTCTTGAATCGCTTCATGACCTTTGAGTAGAGCCTGCAACATGATGTCTTCCGACAATTCCTTAGCTCCTGACTCCACCATGTTAATGGCTTCTTTAGTACCTGCTACGGTTAATTCTAACAATGAAGCTTCTTTTTGCGCAGCTGTTGGGTTGATGATATACTCTCCATCAATGTAGGCTACTTGCACCCCAGCAATTGGACCGTTAAACGGAATGTCTGAGATGGATAAAGCAAGCGAGCTGCCAAACATAGCTGCCATTGGCGCGCTAGCATTTTCATCATAAGAAAGAACAGTATTGATGACCTGAACTTCATTGCGAAAACCTTCCGCAAACATTGGACGGATTGGACGGTCAATGAGGCGTGCTGTCAAGGTTGCATCTGTTGATGGACGCCCTTCACGCTTGTTAAAACCGCCTGGGAATTTTCCAGCTGCGTACATTTTTTCTTCATAATTGACTTGAAGTGGGAAGAAATCCCCTGTTGACATTTTCTTAGACATAACAGCTGCGGTGAGAACGGTTGACTCACCGTAGCGGATAACCGCTGCACCATTGGCTTGTTTTGCTACCTGACCAATCTCAACTACCAATGGTTTACCTGCAAAGGTCATTTCAAAGGTTTGCTTTGTCATTTCAGACTCCTCTAAAAACATAATATTGACACGCCTGTTTTCTACAAAGACCAATTAGCAAGCTTTTGCAAACTCGTCTTTGCATAAAACTACGTATCTTCACTATTTTAACATATTTTATAGAAAATAGCAGAACTGTGAACGTAGTATTCTAGGAAAATGAGGTAGAAAAAACGACCTTTGCTCAGGTCGTTCGGTTTCAGGCATATTTTGAATATGGGCTTGCAATTCTTGATAGCCCAGTCAAAAACCTTCTTCTTAAAAAGCTGATAGCGGTAAAATTCTCAATTGAGTCCTTAACTTGCTTGTGGCTTTGAGGTTGGTCTGAGAGATCCAGCCTTGTCGTCAGCTTCTTTTCAGCTACAGTCAGCAAGTTCTGCAATTTTTCAAAATTAACCTAAAAAACCTTCAACAAGTCGTTTTTATCTGTAGACCTAGATATCAAATCACTATTTTCTTCCAAATAATAAGTCAACCACTGCTATAACAATAATAGCTCCAAGGACCGATGGCAAAAGTGCCATACCAGCTAGACTTGGGCCCCAGTAACCAAATAAACTTTGTCCGATAGCTGAACCTACTAACCCTGCAAAAATGTTAAAAATACACCCCTGAGACTCACTGCGATTAGTAATCGCGCCAGCAACTGCACCAATCAAAGCGCCTATAATTAGTGACCAAATCATATGATATCCTCCATACATTTTCTTGTAGTATAACATAAAACCGTTAGAAACAAGACTATTAAACATTTGGAAAATAAAAAACCGTCTCATCTCGGACGGTTTTTTATCAGCCAATTTGCTAAATTGTGCTCACTTAAATTAACGACGAAGTCCAAGTGAAGCAATCAACTCGCGGTAACGGTTAACGTCTGTACGGCGAAGATAAGCCAAGAGGTTACGGCGATGACCGATTTTTTTCATCAAGCCACGATAAGTAGCGTGGTCTTTTTTATGTTGTTTGATGTGGTCGTTGAGGTGGTTGATTTCCCAAGTAAGGACAGCAACTTGCACTTCTACTGAACCAGTGTCACCTTCGTGACGTGCGTATTGAGCAATGATTTCATTTTTTTTCTCTTTTGAGATTGCCATAATATATTCTCCTTCTGAATCCTTAATCCGAGTGCTGGGTTTTGGCGAATCCCAGAACCAAGAAAAGGTTACTTGTCTTTACGACACTTCTATTCTATCAGACGTGAACTAGGTTTGTCAAAGATTTTTCTTTGGAAATAGTAGAGCAACAAAACAGACCCGCACCTGGCAGGCCTGTTTCAAATAATATTAGAACATATCAATCAAGAGTTGTTTGAGTTCTGCAATGTAAGGTTGACGTGGGTTAGCTGGTGTACATTGATCGTCGTAGGCTAAGCTTGCTAAGCGGTCAACAGCTGCATCAAAGGCTTCTTTTGTGACACCATTTGCAGAGAGTTTTGGTTCGACACCGACAGCATGCATCAATTTGTCAATGCGTGCGCAGAGCGCTTCAACCAATTCAGCATCGTCCTTGCCTTTAAGGCCGAGGTGACGAGCGATATCTGCATAGTCACGCTGTGCACGGTATTCTTCGTAACGTGGGTAAACGGAGCGTTTTACATTGCCTGTCACACCGTTGTAACGAATGACGTGTTGCATCGCAATTGAAATGGCAAGACCATGTGGTAATCCGAATTCACCACCAGTTTTGTGAGCCAGTGAGTGGTTGATGCCAAGGAAGGCATTACCAAAGGCCATACCTGCAATAGTTGATGCATAGTGCATGTTTTCTTTAGCTTGTTCACCGCGAAGAGTTGGGTTCTTAGGATCATAGTTATATGCATCTTCCAAGTTTTCAATGATCAATTTAATCGCTTCAAGTGACCATGGGCGTGTGAAATCAGATGCCATAACAGATACGTAAGATTCAAGAGCGTGTGACAAAGCATCAAGTCCTGACCAAGCTGCTGTACGTTTTGGTACAGTCATAACAAATTCTGGGTCAACGATAGCAACTTGTGGCACCAATTCATAGTCAGCAAGAGGGTATTTCACGTGTGTGAAGTCGTCTGTGATAACGGCAAATGGTGTTACTTCGGCACCTGTACCAGAAGTTGTTGGGATACAGAAGAGACGTGTCGCTGTTTGGTGCTTGAATTTGACAATACGTTTGCGGATATCGATGAATTTTTGTTGCAATTCAAGGAAGAATTCGCTGACGTTTTCGTAAGAATCAAGCCAAGTATCTTCTTTATCAAGAGATACTTCATAAATGAGACGAGCAATCTTAGACGCGTCGATGGCAGAACCACCACCGATAGCAATGACTGTATCAGGTTTGAAGTCGCGCATTTGTTTAGCAATTTCAATGGTTTGACCAAGTGTTGGGTCAGGTTTGATAGTACCATAAAGTGAGGTCACAACTTTTTCATCACGAAGAGCCAATTGTGCGTAAACAGTATCAACGAAGCCAAATTGAACCATACCTGGGTCAGCAACGATGAGAGCACGTTTCATTGGTTCATACTCATCTTGCAAGTAAGAAATAGCATTTTTTTCGTAGTAAGTTTTTTCTGGCAAACGCACCCATTGAGGACGGTTACGGCGTTTCGCAACAGTTTTCACGTTCAAGAGGTCGCCAGTAGATAAATTGTGTGACAATGAATTTTTCCCCCATGATCCTGTTCCAAGTGTTAAGCTGGCTTGCAATGCATCTGTATAAACATCACCAATACCGCCGACTGAGTCTGGTTGGTTAACCAAGATACGAGATGACTTAAGCGCATCACCGTATTCAGCAACGAATGGATCAGCTTGTGAACCGATTTGGATAGCACAGTTGTGACCAGCACCTTGATAATCAAGCAAAGCGGCCACAATTTCAATACCCTCTTTGCGGTCTTTAGCTTTGTAAACTGAAAGGAGTGGAGAAAGTTTTTCTGAAGATAATTTTTCGCCGATATTTTTCTTGTCAAGTTCAAACAAGAGAACATCTTTTCCTTCTGGCAGTTTTACCCCAGCTTGTTCGCAAATCCACTGTGCTGACATACCAGCCACTGGCCCATTAACACCGTGGTGATCATTGAAGACGAAGTCTTCCAATTTCTTGTAATCTTTTTTAGGAACGAGATAAGCACCTTTAGCTTGCATTTTTTCAAGCCATTCTTTGTAGATTGGCGCTTCTACAATTGCTGAGTTTTCAGTCGCACAAATCATTCCGTTATCAAAGCGTTTTGATAAAAGAAGATCTTCAACAGCACGATCAAGGTGAGCAGTTGCATCCACGTAAACAGCACCGTTACCAGCACCCACACCCATAGATGGATTACCAGATTTAAGGGCTGCGTTAACCATACCAGGACCACCTGTAGCAAGGATGGAAGCGATGTTCTTATTTGAAATCAAGGCGCTTGTATTCGCGATAGATGGTGTTTCAATCCATTGAACAATATTTTCAGGAGCACCAGCTTTAACGGCTGCGTCATACAAGATTTGGGCTGCATGAGCAGAACATTTTTGAGCCGCTGGGTGGAAAGCAAATACAATGGCATTACGTGTTTTCAAAGCTACTAAGATTTTAAACATAGTAGTTGATGTTGGGTTTGTTGTTGGCACAATACCTGCTAAGACACCAAGAGGAGCTGCAATTTTGATGCTGCCAGAAACCTTGTCTTCACCAATAATACCTACTGTCTTTTCATTTTTAATACGTTCGTAAACATATTCGGTCGCAAAGTGGTTCTTAGTATCTTTATCTTCGACGATGCCACGACCAGTTTCAGCATGAGCTTCTTTTGCGAGTTCCAATGAAGCTTCAGATCCTGCCAAGGCCATTGCTGCGACAATCTTGTCAACTTGTTCTTGTGTGTAAGTTGCGTACACCTTCTCAGCTTCAACTGCTTTATCTACCAGAGAGCTTGTGTATTGCTGCGCTAATTCTTCAGTAGTAAGTGTTTCCGCTTTTGCTTCTTTTGCCATTTAAAAATCCTCCTACATGAGTGCTTCTTAGAAAAGTGTTAAGAAGAATCCTAGTGTTTTAAATTAAATTTAAGATTGAGTTGGTGAAAGGTTGCTAACTTAATCAAACAACCATAGAATCAACCAAGGTTAAAATAATTTAGATCACCTTTGTTTGTGATATTCTTCACTAATTATAATACCTCTATTCATCCTAAATGTCAAGGATTTTTTGTAAGAGTTTTCATTTTTTTCTTAGCGCCCCACTTGTCAAGTCAAGTGCAACAAGTTCATTGATAACTAGAGTTCCAGAGGTTAAGCTGTTTGGGCTAGCCCAAACAAAATATTTGCGGTTTTATACTTGTGAAGTCGTCTAGGTCTGTCATTGATAGCAGAGACGTAGTGATTGAGTTCTTCTGTCGTTAGTGAGTTGAGAGAGACACCTTTTGGGAGAAACTCTCTCAAGAGACCATTGAAATTTTCATTTGTTCCTCTTTCATGAGAAGCATAAGGGTGGGCAAAATAGACTTCCACACCCTTTAAGTCTGACAAGCTA
>NZ_KB904083.1 GCF_000379985.1 Streptococcus caballi DSM 19004
TGACAAGTTCCGTATTTTGAGAGTTAGTGTTCCCAGATTGATTCTGTTTCCAATTCAATCCTGCCTATTTAGCGACTTGAGGATGGTCTTTAAAGCGCTCAATCTGTCCAATTTCAGCGATAATTCCTGCAGCGTAAACTTTACCAACACCAGGCACAGAAGTTAAACACTGGTATTCAGGNATGACTTCNACCATNTNTTCAATAGCTTTATCAATATCCTTAATCATTTGTTCCAGATTTCGGATTTCTCGAGCTAATAGCCCGAGAACAACATTGACGGAATCTTGTTGGAGCTTAGGCAGACGATAAGAGCCATTGACAGCTGATTGAATAGCTTTAGCTAATTTTTCAGGCGCTTTGAATCGTCCTCTCCCCAATTTTTGGATAAAGTCCGCTAGGTCATTGAGAGGAACGGTCGCTAACTCGTCGAGGGTATAGTCTTCTGTCATTAAGGAAATAATGGTGCTAGACCAGAGAGAAGTTGTGAGGCTCTCATTCTTGATTTCAGTAGATAAGGTATTGCACTTGTAGTAGATGTTCTCAATAAAGTGCTGCTTGGTCTTGGTCAACTGCTCAATGAGTTGAAGCCTGGTTCTGGTCAAGTGTTGGAGAGCCATGTATTTCTCTTCCTTGAGAAAAGCAGGTGAGAATCGCTCAATACGGAAATAATCGGCAATATAGAAGGCATCAAGGGTATCATTCTTGCTTTCTTCAAAGGCTTCCCGGTATTTCTTGATTTTGTTGGGTTGTTCGACCATGACCTCAACCTTTAGAGCTTTCAAGTCGCTGTCTTCATGAAAGAACATGGCAGGGTGAAAGCTATAAAGACTGGTGGCTTCCATTCCAATGACGATGCGTTCAAATGAATAGGTGTCATTTAATTCAAGAATCTGATTTTTGATTTCTTGAGCACCTGTTAGGTCATTGGGAAGAGAAGCTGTAAAGGGAGTTGTTGAATCACTAAGCATGATACAGCCATCTAGTTTGGTAGAGCTAACGTCTAAACCGACAAAACATTTCATTTGGAAGGTCTCCTTTCAATTGGATTTGGAAGTTTTCTTGACTACTGTAAGGTTCCCCAGAAACACGTTGGACCAACAGCCTCGCTTAATAGAATTATTATCATAGAACTGACTTGCCGCCTGCACGCCACTAAGTGCAGAAGTCGTTTTATGGAAACAGCTAGTGTGTTGGAAGTAGGGACAACGCTTGGGTAACAGACTATTTAATGAAGTCTAAGCAACAAGGAGAAAAAGAAACAACCATGAGTCCATTCCATGACTCTATTGTTCTGGAAAACCTTGCAATAGTCAAGTTAACGTAAGAACAATTATTAAAAATTTTGGATTGAAAAATCCCCATAAACTTATTTTACGAGGAGATAGAAAATGTCAATTTTAGTGCTTGGTGGGGCTGGTTACATCGGTTCTCACATGGTTGACCGTTTGGTTGAAAAAGGAGAGGAAAAAGTCGTCGTGGTTGATAGTTTGGTGACAGGACACCGTGCTGCGGTTCACCCTGATGCGATATTCTACCAAGGCGACCTTGCTGACCAAGATTTTATGCGTAACGTCTTTACAGAAAATCCAGATATTGACGCAGTCATTCACTTTGCGGCTTATTCATTGGTTGCTGAATCAATGGAAAAACCTTTAAAATACTTTGATAACAATACAGCAGGCATGGTCAAATTGCTTGAAGTGATGAATGAATTTGGCGTGAAATACATTGTTTTCTCATCAACAGCAGCCACTTATGGCCTTCCAGATGAAATTCCAATCAAAGAAACAACGCCACAACGCCCAATCAATCCCTATGGCGAAAGTAAACTCATGATGGAAACCATCATGAAATGGTCTGACCAAGCTTACGGTATTAAATTTGTACCGCTTCGTTATTTCAATGTTGCTGGTGCAAAACCAGACGGTTCAATCGGTGAAGACCATGGTCCAGAAACACATTTGTTACCAATTATTTTGCAAGTGGCACAAGGTGTGCGTGAAAAAATTATGATTTTTGGTAATGATTACAACACGCCAGATGGCACAAATGTCCGTGATTATGTTCACCCATTTGACCTAGCAGATGCGCATTTACTTGCGGTTAAATATCTTCGTGAAGGCAATCCGTCAACGGCATTCAATCTTGGTTCTTCAACAGGATTTTCAAATCTTCAAATTCTCGAAGCAGCTCGTAAAGTGACTGGCAAAGAAATTCCTGCAGAACTGGCTGACCGTCGACCTGGTGACCCAGATACCTTGATTGCGTCATCTGACAAAGCGCGTGAAGTCCTTGGTTGGAAACCACAATTTGATGACATTGAAAAAATCATTGCCTCAGCATGGGCATGGCACTCAAGCCACCCAAATGGATATGATGATAGAGGTTAAAGAAAAAAGTTGGATGGAATCATCCAGCTTTTTTGTGCTAAGGGGGATAATATGGCAATTAGATGGCTCTTTTTTGATTTGGGTTCAACTTTGGTTGATGAAAGTTTGGCCTATGAGAATCGTGTTAAGACTTTACTGGCGGGAAGTGAGCTAGATTATCAGGAAACTTGGGAAAGACTTATTGAGGATTATAAAAATGGGCTACGCGGAGACCTCGCATTGGCAGAACGGTTGAACAAACCTCTGCCGAAATGGACTTTTCAAGATGAACATCTCTATCCAGAAGTTCAGTCAGTTTTAGATTGCTTGTCTGCCCAGTATCATCTAGGTCTATAGCCAATCAGTTATCGGGTTTAGAAGAACGTTTGGTCAACTTTGGTATTGCTAAATATTTTCAAGTTGTTATCTCCTCTGCCGAAATTGGTTTTGAAAAGCCGGCCTTAGGCATTTTCCAAAAGGCTCTTGGAATGGCCGATTGCTTGCCTGAACAAGCTGTTATGATTGGTGATCGTTTGGATAATGACATTAAGCCAGCAAAACGACTTGGTATGAAAACTGTTCGTGTGATGAGAGGATTTGGTCAATATTGTCCCGTTACTTCTGAAAATGAGCAAGCAGATGCGACGCTATCTTGTCTGACTGAATTAGTTGATTTCTTATCTGATTGGGAGGAAAAATGATGATTATTTCAATTCAAGGATCTATGGCCGTTGGCAAGACGACCCTATTAGCGAATTTGCAGAAGAAATTTCCAGATGCGGTATTCAGTTACGAAGATGTGGCTCCAGTGATAGGTGATATTCAGCGAAAACACCTAGATAAGACGATTATTGAAGACTATCTAGCCATTCAAAAACTTTGGATTGCCCATGAAGTGCAGCGTTACCAAAAGGTTAAGGATTATCCCTTAGTTTTTATGGACTTTGGTGCCGAGGAGATTGATTTCTACACACGTTTTTATCCTCAAGCGATTGGTCAGGAGTGGCATGTTCTTTCTTCTTTGAAAAATGAGCTAACGCAGCTTAGCTATTGTCTGCCAGACTATATTATTTTTTTGGAGGCGAGGAACGAGACGCTCAGGAAACGCAAAGCTTCGGATAACACACGTACACGAAATTTCTTTGATTTTCAGCTAGAAAAGCTTCTTCCTCTAAAAAGAAAATGGTTTGCAAAACAGAGAAATGTCATTTTTCTAGAAACGGACAATCTATCAAGCGAGGAAGTCGCTCAACAGGCAGCTCAGCTTATTTCTCAGATGGTAAAAAAAGGGATCAATCCCAAAAAGCCTCAACAGCGATTTTGAGTATCACCGTGAGGCTTTTATACGTTATTCACAAGTAAAGTACTTTTATCTAAGAGATAGTTTTTCGCTAATTAAGGCAGTTTTTTTGAGGGAATACTGACTGTATCTTGAAAGAAACAAGCGATGAGTAGCTTAAAAACTAGCCTTAGATGGAAGTGCTGAACTGTGGATACAAGTTCTAAAGTTGGTTTTAAGCTTTTTGGACAATAATCTCCCAAGAAGCATCACTGATTTGAGCGAAATGAGTAACTGGATATCCCTCATCGGCAGCCCAGTTAGGAATACTCTCAGTTGCTTGAGTGCAGTCAAATCGAATATAAAGTTCGTCTCCGATTTCAAGCTCTGCCATTTTTTGTTTGGCATCAATCAGTGGGAAGGGACACACTAGCCCTCCGGTTTCTAAGGTGTAACGCATGATTTTTCTCCTTATGTTGTGGTTTGACAAAGATAAAGTAGGATGCTGTCCAAACGCCTAAGATGGTGAATAATAGAGCAATCCATCCTTTGCTACTCATAACAGATGTAGCGGTGAGACCATTTCCGATTGTGCAACCGCCAGCCCAAGAAGCACCGATTCCCATCAAAATCCCGCCGATAACACTGTTTCTGATAGTTTTGATATCAGGTAATCGCCATTTAAATTCGTGGCTTCCCTTAGCTGCTAGGTAGGAGCCTAGTAAGATTCCTAAAACAAGAAATACTCCCCAATTTAGCTTGGTTTGATCACCACTAATAATAAAGTGAATCAAATTAGCAGACGGAGTAGTGATACCAAGCCCACCGTTGCGGCCAGTAATTTGACTAGCTGGCCAAGCAATAAGTGCAATCAGCCCGATAGCTATACCAGCTCCAAAGGGATGATAACGCTTTTCAAAGAGATAGTGGCGCAGCCCAGAATATTTCTGAGGAAGGCTGGCAACCTGACGTTTAGGTTTTCTTAACTCGGTCCAAACTAGGTAGGCCGTCACGATACCCAATATGCCAACTAATAACCAAATCGAAATGCCCAGTTGTCCAGCCAAATCGTCATTGATGAGCCATTGGCTGGCAATACTTTGATTAAGTGCTTGAAGAGCTCCATATTTCATTGCAGCGGCACTTAGCATGTAAAGGATTAGAGCAATCCAACTCCCAATTAGGCCCTCGCCTGAACGATACCACGTTCCAGTTGCACAGCCACCAGCGAGAACAATGCCGATACCAAAAAGATAAGAACCAAGAATTGCGCCAATGACTGAGTAATCTTCATATGGATTTGCGACTATTCCTAATTTAATTAAGCTTACAACTCCGATACTTTGAATAAAGATAGCAATTAAAAAAGCATAGAAGAGGCGATTGTTTTTAGTGAGGTACATGTCTCTAAAACCGCCCGTCATACAGAAACGCGTTCGTTGAAGAATAAAGCCAAAGACCAGACCAACTAGGCCTCCAGATATAATCGATAATCCCATAAAAACCTCCTTTTGCTTGATTGCTATCTAGCTTATCAAAAAATGAAACGTTTGCATAATCTTGATTTTTTATGGATGGCTATAAAAAAGAGTTATAGCTTAGAATTTAGTCCTTGCAACAATTATAAAAATTAAGATTATAGCACTTTTGGGTTATTGAACAGAACGTAGCAAAAAATTGAGCTTTGAATAAAAATTGTGTATGATAGGGCTATCATTAAAAACGAGGTGTAAAACATGACATTTGAACAAGCCGTCAGTGCTTTTGAATCAATCACGGTAGCCACAGCGCGTGAGCGAATTGAAGCAGGCAACAAGTTTATCCTCTTCATTGGCCGTCCAAGCTGTCCTTATTGCCAACGCTTTGCCCCAAAATTAGCCAACGTTGCGCAGACGACAGGCGCTAAAGTTGCCTATATTAACAGCGAAGATTTAGTGCAAATAGAAGAGATTCAAGCTTTTCGTCGCCGTTATGGTATCACAACTGTGCCGGGTCTTTTCGTGGCAGAAAATGCTACAGCCAAGGTTGTCTGTGACTCCTCTCTTGCAGAAGAAGATATTATAGACTTTATTTCTTAAAAAGCCAAAAGCTTGTACAGGGAGGCTAATTTTGATGGTCTTTCCTTGCCCTGTCATTGAATTTTTGGTATAGTAAGTCTTGACTTTAAAATTTGGAGGAACCTATCTATGCCAATGATTATTATGCTTGTCGTGATGGTTGGGATGATCTTTTTCATGCAACGCCAACAAAAAAAACAAGCTCAGGATCGTCAAAATCAGTTGAACGCTATTCAAAAAGGTGACGAGGTTGTTACGATTGGTGGCCTTTATGGTATTGTTGACGAAGTGGATACGGATAACAAAAAGCTTGTTTTGGACGTGGATGGTGTCTATTTGACTTTTGAATTGGCAGCCGTTAAACGTGTTACTAACAAGGCAGCTGCAGCAGAAACAGCATCTGAAGAAGCTCCTGCTGAGGAAGCACCAGCAGTTGAAAGTCAAGACCAAGTTGAGGTTGACTCAGCTATTGACAGCAAAGACTAGATAGAGAAAATGGAACTGGGCGGATGAGTCCGGTTCCTCTCTTTTTGCCCTTAACTTGTCTTAAAAGTGACTAATTTCCGTAAAATGTGCCTAAAATATGATAAAATAAAAAGACAACAAGTATTTTAAGGATCATTATGTTTACATTCAAAAAAAGAAAACAAAGTGAGAGTTTGGATAAGATTCCGGCTCATATCGGCATTATTATGGATGGTAACGGTCGTTGGGCGAAAAAACGCATGCAGCCACGGGTCTTCGGGCATAAGGCAGGCATGGATGCCCTGCAAGAGGTGACAATCGCTGCTTCTGGCTTGGGGGTCAAGGTGTTGACGGTCTATGCCTTCTCAACAGAAAATTGGTCACGGCCAGAAGATGAGGTCAAGTTCATCATGAACCTGCCCGTTGAATTTTTCGACAAATATGTGCCCGAATTGCACAAGAACAATGTACGAGTGCAGATTATTGGTGAAACCAGCCGTCTACCTCAGGCAACATTTGATGCAATGGAGCGAGCGCGTGAGAAAACCAAACACAATTCAGGTTTGATCTTGAACTTTGCTCTCAACTATGGCGGTCGTGCAGAAATTACCAATGCAGTTAAATTGATTGCGCAGGATGTTCTGGACGCCAAACTAAATCCTGGAGACATCACCGAAGACTTGATTGCTAGTTACTTGATGACCAACAATCTGCCTTATCTCTATCGCGATCCAGATTTGATTATCAGAACGAGTGGTGAGCTTCGTCTAAGTAATTTTCTACCTTGGCAGTCAGCTTACAGTGAATTTTATTTTACTCCTGTTCTCTGGCCTGATTTTAAGAAAGATGAACTCATAAAGGCTATCGCTGAATATAATCACCGTCACCGTCGTTTTGGTGGTGTCTAGAAAAGAGGAAATCATGAAACAACGTGTTATTTGGGGTGCTATTGCCCTAGCTGTTTTTCTGCCCTTCTTGTTTGCGGGCGGTCTTCCTTTCCAATTCTTCGTTGGCGTTCTAGCCATGATTGGCATCTCTGAAATGCTACGCATGAAGCACTTGGAAATTTTCTCCTTTGAAGGTATTTTAGCCATGTTGGGAGGTTTTGTTCTGACAGTTCCGCTGGATAATTACCTAACTTTCTTGCCAGTTGACGCAAGTTTTGCGGCCTATGGCTTGATGGTTTTCCTGATTTTAGCAGGAACAGTTCTCAACAGTGACGTCTATTCTTTTGAAGATGCGGCTTTTCCAATCGCCTCTAGCCTTTATGTAGGGATTGGTTTTCAAAACTTGGTCAATGCCCGCATGTCTGGTATGGACAAGGTCTTGCTGGCTCTCTTCATCGTTTGGGCAACGGACATTGGTGCCTACATGATTGGCCGTCAGTTCGGTAAAAATAAATTGCTGCCAAAGGTATCTCCTAATAAAACGATTGAAGGTAGTTTGGGTGGTATTTTATCTGCGGTGGTCATTTCTTTCTTCTTTATGCTAATTGACCGCTCCGTTTATGCACCTCATAATTTCCTTGTTATGCTTATTCTGGTTGCTCTCTTTAGTATTTTTGCTCAGTTTGGTGACTTGGTTGAGAGTGCAATTAAGCGTCACTTCGGTGTCAAAGACTCTGGTAAATTAATTCCCGGTCACGGTGGCATCTTGGACCGCTTTGACTCTATGATTTTTGTCTTTCCAATTATGCATCTTTTTGGTCTTTTCTAAGATAATCCTACTCTTGAAAGGAAACTTATGATAGGAATTTTAACTTTTATTATCGTTTTTGGTATTTTGGTTGTGGTCCATGAATTTGGACACTTCTATTTCGCCAAAAAATCTGGTATTCTCGTTAGGGAATTTTCAGTCGGTATGGGGCCGAAAATCTTTTCACATATTGACAAAGATGGCACAGCCTATACTCTTCGCATCCTGCCACTCGGTGGCTATGTTCGCATGGCGGGTTGGGGCGATGACACAACGGAAATCAAAACAGGGACACCTGCCAGTCTGACCCTCAATCAGGACGGCCTAGTCACTCGCATCAATCTTTCACAAAAACGTGTGGATAATAAGAGTCTGCCCATCAATGTCTTATCCTACGATTTAGAGGATAAATTGGAAATCACAGGGCGCGTGCTCGATGAGACCAAGACTTACTCGGTTGACCACGATGCAACTATCGTTGAGGAAGATGGTACTGAGCTTCGTATTGCTCCGCTGGACGTCCAGTATCAGAATGCCACAGTCGGCGGTCGTTTGATGACCAACTTTGCAGGTCCCATGAATAATTTCATTCTGGGAACAGTTGTTTTCATTCTCCTTGCCTTTGTGCAGGGTGGGGTGCAGGATACCACGACCAATCACATTCAGGTAGTTGAAAATGGGGCAGTAGCCAAGGCTGGTATTAAAAATAATGACCAAATTTTGGCTATCGCTGGTAAGAAAGTCTCCAACTGGAGTGACCTGACGGATGCGGTTGACCAATCAACCAAAGAGTTGAAATCCAACCAAACCATTCCTGTGACGGTCAGATCAGGCAAGACAACCAAAACAGTTCAAGTCAAGCCTGAAAAGTCTGATGGCTCCTACTTCATCGGTGTCAGACCGGGTTTGAAGATGAGTCTGAAGGACAAGGTTTTCGGTGGCTTCCAGATGGCTTGGAATTCGGCTCTGGCCATCATCACGGCTTTGAAAAACTTGATTTCCAACTTCAATATTAACAAATTGGGCGGTCCAGTTGCCATGTACCGGATGTCCAATCAAGCGGCTCAGGCAGGCTTTGCCTCAGTTCTCTATCTGATGGGCATGTTGTCCATGGACTTAGGGATTTTCAACCTTATCCCGATTCCTGCTCTGGATGGCGGCAAAATTCTCATTAACCTGATTGAAATGATTCGCCGCAAACCGCTCAAACAGGAGACAGAAACCTATATTACGCTCGCGGGTGTCGCTGTTATGGTGGTCTTGATGATTGCCGTAACTTGGAATGACATCATGCGAACCTTCTTTTAATAGTAAAAACAGAAAGGAATATGAGTGCTCGCGAGGGTTCTTATATCTTAATTATGAAACAATCTAAAATGCTTATCCCAACGCTTCGCGAAATGCCAAGCGATGCTCAAGTTATCAGTCATGCTCTTATGATGCGCGCTGGTTATGTCCGCCAAGTCTCAGCAGGTGTTTACGCTTATTTGCCCCTTGCTAACCGCACCATTGAAAAATTCAAGACAATCATGCGTCAAGAATTTGACAAAATCGGAGCCGTTGAAATGCTGGCGCCAGCTCTTTTAACGGCTGATCTCTGGCGTGAGTCAGGCCGTTACGAGACTTATGGCGATGATCTCTTCAAACTTAAAAACCGTGACCAATCTGATTTTATCTTAGGCCCAACTCACGAAGAAACCTTCACCAGTCTGGTTCGTGATGCGGTGAAATCATACAAGCAATTGCCGCTCAATCTTTATCAAATCCAGTCTAAATACCGCGACGAAAAACGTCCTCGTAACGGATTGTTGCGTACTCGTGAATTCATTATGAAAGACGGTTACAGCTTCCACAAAGATTATGAAGATTTGGATGTGACCTACGAAGATTACCGCAGGGCATACGAAGCTATCTTTACCCGCGCTGGTCTTGACTTCAAGGGCATCATTGGTGATGGTGGTGCGATGGGTGGTAAGGACAGTCAAGAATTTATGGCTATCACACCTGACCGTACTGATCTAGACCGTTGGATCGTTCTTGATAAATCCATCGCTTCAATCGATGAAATTCCAGCTGATACCTTGGAAGAAATCAAAGCAGAATTGAGCTCATGGTTGGTATCTGGTGAAGATACCATTGCCTACTCGAGTGAATCAAGCTATGCTGCCAACCTTGAAATGGCAAGTAATGAATACAAACCGAGCACTAAGGTTGTTGCTCAAGAAGAAGTGGCTAAGGTTGAAACACCAAACTGCAAATCAATCGACGAAGTGGCTGCTTTCTTACAAGTTGAGGAAGAACAAACCATCAAAACGCTCCTTTTCATAGCTGATAACGAGCCAGTTGTAGCCCTTCTTGTCGGCAATGATCAAGTCAACGATGTGAAACTCAAAAACTTCTTGGCAGCAGACTTCCTCGAACCTGCCACAGAAGAAGATGCTGTTAAAGTATTTGGTGCAAACTTCGGTTCACTTGGACCAGTTAATCTTCCAGGAAATGTCCGCATCATTGCTGACCGCAAAGTAGCTGATATTGCTAATGCTGTTGTTGGTGCTAACGAAGATGGTTACCACTTAACTGGCATTAATCCAGAACGTGACTTCAAGGCCGAATACGTTGACATCCGCGAGGTTAAAGAAGGCGAAATCTCACCTGACGGACAAGGTGTCCTCAAGTTTGCCCGTGGGATTGAGATTGGTCATATCTTTAAGCTGGGCACTCGCTACTCAGACAGCATGGGAGCTAACATTCTTGATGAAAATGGTCGAGCTGTCCCTGTTGTAATGGGATGTTATGGTATCGGCGTTAGCCGTATCTTGTCAGCCGTCATTGAGCAGCACGCTCGTCTCTTTGTCAATAAGACACCAAAAGGTCAATACCGCTTTGCTTGGGGAATTAACTTCCCTAAAGAATTGGCTCCGTTTGATGTTCACTTGATTACGGTCAATGTCAAAGACGAAGAAGCGCAAGCATTGACTGCTAAAATCGAAGCAGACTTGATGACTCAAGGTTATGATGTCTTGACTGATGACCGCAACGAACGTGTCGGCTCTAAATTCTCAGACAGCGACCTGATTGGTCTGCCAATCCGTGTCACCGTTGGTAAAAAAGCCGCAGAAGGCATTGTCGAAGTGAAAATCAAAGCAACAGGTGATACGATTGAGGTCAATGCTGAGAATCTCATTGAAACCTTGTCTATCTTGACGGCTGAAGCGTAGTCAAACAACCATCAGCAAGCTAGAGCATGAGGCTGGACAAAAAGTCCAGCCTTTATAATATATCTTGAAAAAACAGTTTAGCACAGTGGCTGAATGGCAGTTGCGTTTGCGTTTTACGCTCCAAACCAGTCCTATTTAACTGTGCGGGGGTGGGAAGACGAACTCTAGTATCTTTCTGGAGTTCTTTCCCACCCCCTTTTCTTGTGTAAAATCTGACTCGGACTTCTATTGACCTTTTGCATTTTTCTAGGAAGTTAGCCGAGGGCTCAATTGGTATATTATATTTTTGCAAGAAGTCAACTTTCAGGGCAGCTGGTTTCTTTCTGTCTGTCGGGAGGTCAACTTCTAGGAGAACTGACCTTTTGCATGCTTTGAGGAAATCAGCTTTTAGGGGGATGGCGCCTTAGCTGTCTTATCTGCCATCTGCTTTTTCTTTTCAAAAGAGAGGAAGATTTGTTATAATGGCAAACATAAAGAAAGGCGGTGAAAGTCTTTTGGCGAGACCTAAAAAATTTCATTTTAAAAAGATGAAAACTTATCTGTTGAGAGGGGTGGCTGTTATTGCCTGTCTCTGTCTGGGCTGGTTATTTGTTCAGCAGCACAAGCAGAGTCAGACCAGTCAGGCACAGACTTTGACAACTGACAGCACCGACAGCTTTATTGCCTCCATTGGGGAAAATGCCAAGCAAATCAGTCGGGAGCATAATATCTATGCTTCGGTCATGATTGCCCAGGCTATTTTGGAGTCTAATCATGGGACTTCCGCTCTTTCTCAAGCACCTTATCATAATCTTTTTGGTATCAAAGGGAGCTACGAGGGTCATTCGGTCAGCCTATCGACTTTGGAGGATGATGGGACGGGGCAGACTTATCAGATTGAAGATAGTTTTCGTGTTTACCCTTCTTACTTAGAGTCCATGACCGACTACGCCAACTTATTGAGTAGCCAGTCCTACTCTGGCACTTGGAAATCTCAAACGACTTCTTATCAGGATGCCACACAAGCCTTGACAGGCCACTATGCCACAGACACCAGCTATGCCAGCAAACTCAATAAAATCATTGAGACCTATCAACTGACCAGCTATGATTATTAGATTAAGAGAGTGGAAAAGGATTCCTGAAAGATACTAGAGTTCGTCTTCCTACTTCCGTACAGTTAAATAGGACTGGTTTGGAGCGTAAAACGCAAACGCAACTGCCATTCAGCCACTGTGCTAAACTGTTTTTCCAAGATATATTATAAAGGTTGGACTTTTTCAGTGGTCCCCTTTTTGCTCATCATCTTTTTTACTGTTTTGTTCTACGAGCTGGCAGTCGAAAAATTGTCTTTTTTGTGTTAGAATGGAAGTCAGAATAAATAGGAGAACGGTGTCCACTATGTCAGACTTGTTTACTAAATTAATGGATCAGATTGAAATGCCGCTTGAAATCAAGACTTCAAGTGTTTTTTCATCTGCCGATATTATTGAGGTAAAAGTGCACTCGGTGTCCCGCCTCTGGGAATTTCATTTTGCTTTTCCAGAGATTTTGCCGCTGGATCATTATCGTGAGTTGCAGACGCGCTTAGTCAATACTTTTGAGCGGGCGGACATCAAAGCGACCTTTGACATCACGGCTGACAAGGTCGACTTTTCGGACGAGATCATTGAGGCTTACTATCGAGAGGCCTTTGAACATGCGCCTTGCAACAGCGCCAGCTTCAAGTCCGCTTTTGCCAACTTGCAGGTCTCCTATGACGGACAAAAGATCCTCATTTCAGCGCCAGCCTTTGTCAATAATGACCACTTCCGTAAAAATCATCTGCCCAACCTAGAGCGCCAGTTCCAGCTCTTTGGCTTTGGTCAGGTGACTTTTGACATGGTGTCGGACGAGGCTATGACGCAGGAGCTCAAGTCGGAGTTTGAGATTTCACGCGAGGCTTTGGTGGAAAAAGCGGTGCAGGAAAATGCCGAGGCGGTTAAGTCTCTGGAAGCTTCTATGCCACCAGCCGAAGAAGCACCCAAACCCCAATTTGACTATAAAGAACGGGCTAAACAGCGTCAGGCTGGTTTTGATAAGGCAGAAATCACGCCTATGATCGAGATTGAGACGGAAGAAAATCGTATCGTCTTTGAAGGAATGGTCTTTGATGTGGAACGCAAGACAACCCGTACGGGTCGTCACATCATCAACTTTAAGATGACCGACTACACTTCTAGTTTTGCCATGCAAAAATGGGCCAAGGATGATGATGAGCTCAAGAAGTATGATATGATTGCCAAAGGGGCTTGGCTACGCGTGCGCGGTAACATTGAAAACAACCAGTGGACCAAGACACTAACCATGAATGTCCAAGATGTCAAGGAGATTGTTCACCATGACCGCAAGGACCTCATGCCAGAAGGGCAAAAACGTGTCGAATTTCACGCCCATACCAACATGTCCACCATGGATGCTCTGCCAACGGTTGAGGATCTGATCGCAACGGCTGCCAAGTGGGGGCACAAGGCTATTGCTATCACTGACCATGCTAATGTGCAGAGCTTTCCACACGGTTATCACGCTGCCCATAAAAAAGGCATCAAGGCTATCTTTGGCCTAGAAGCTAATATTGTTGAAGACAAGGTGCCTATTACTTACAACGAAGTAGATATGGTGCTTAACGAAGCTACCTATGTCGTCTTTGACGTGGAAACGACAGGGCTATCTGCGGTCAACAATGACCTGATTCAGATTGCCGCATCCAAGATGTTCAAGGGAAATATCGTTGATCAGTTTGACGAATTTATTGACCCAGGTTATCCTTTGTCTGCCTTCACAACAGAGTTGACTGGTATCACGGATAATCATGTGCAAGGGTCAAAACCGATTTTACAAGTTCTGCAGGAATTCCAGGCCTTTTGTCAGGATACGGTTCTGGTTGCCCACAATGCTACCTTTGACGTCGGCTTTATGAATGCTAACTATGAACGTCATGGTCTGCCTAAGATTACCCAGCCTGTCATTGACACGCTTGAATTAGCTCGTAATCTTTACCCAGAATACAAACGTCATGGTCTTGGTCCCCTAACGAAACGTTTCCAAGTATCGCTGGACCATCACCACATGGCCAATTACGATGCGGAAGCGACTGGTCGCCTGCTCTTTATTTTCTTGAAAGAGGCCAAGGAAAATCATCAGTTGACTAACATGCTGGATCTTAACACTAAGCTGGTTTCCAAGGATTCCTACAAAAAGGCTAGAGTCAAACATGCCACCATTTATGTACAAAATCAGGTTGGTTTGAAAAATATCTTTAAGCTGGTCAGTCTATCTAATGTCAAGTATTTTGAAGGTGTGGCCCGTATTCCAAGAACGGTCTTGGATGCCCACAGAGAAGGCTTACTGCTAGGAACGGCTTGTTCAGAAGGAGAGGTCTTTGATACTGTCCTGTCAAAAGGTGTGGATGCGGCTGTTGATGTAGCTAAATACTATGATTTCATTGAAGTCATGCCACCAGCCATCTACGCGCCGCTGTTGGCACAGGGAACGATTAAAAACGAAGAGGGTATCCAGCAGGTGATTCGTGACTTGATTGAAGTCGGCCGTAGGTTGGATAAGCCAGTTCTAGCAACAGGAAATGTTCATTATCTGGAACCTGAAGATGACATTTACCGTGAAATTATTGTCCGCAGTCTGGGACAGGGTGCCATGATTAATCGCCCTATTGGACGAGGCGAGCATGCTCAGCCTGCCCCTCTACCCAAGGCTCATTTCCGCACTACCAATGAGATGCTGGATGACTTTGCCTTTCTGGGTGAGGATTTAGCCTATGAAATTGTAGTGAGCAATACCAATGCTTTTGCAGAGCGATTTGAAGATGTGGAGGTGGTCAAGAAAGATCTCTACACCCCCTTCCTTGAGCGCTCAGAAGAGCGCGTGGCTGAGATGACCTATGAAAAAGCCTTTGAAATTTATGGTAATCCTCTGCCTGACATTGTTGACCGCCGTATTGAGCGAGAATTGTCTTCCATTTTGGGGAATGGTTTTGCCGTGATTTATCTGGCATCGCAGATGTTGGTTATTCGATCTAATAAGCGCGGCTACTTGGTTGGTTCTCGTGGTTCTGTTGGATCAAGTTTTGTAGCGACCATGATTGGGATTACCGAGGTCAATCCTCTGTCTCCTCACTATGTCTGTCCCAACTGTCAGCACAGCGAGTTTATCACAGATGGTTCGGTTGGTTCGGGTTACGACTTGCCCAATAAGGCCTGTCCTAAGTGTGGCACTCGCTACAAAAAAGATGGGCAAGATATTCCCTTTGAAACCTTCCTTGGTTTTGATGGTGACAAGGTGCCCGATATTGACCTTAATTTTTCAGGTGATGACCAACCGTCAGCCCATTTGGATGTTCGTGATATTTTTGGTGAAGAATACGCCTTTCGTGCAGGAACGGTAGGAACGGTGGCTGATAAGACAGCTTATGGATTTGTCAAGGGGTATGAACGTGACTATGGTAAGTTTTACCGCGATGCCGAAGTTGACCGTCTAGCTGCTGGAGCGGCAGGCGTTAAGCGCAGTACTGGTCAGCACCCAGGTGGTATCGTCGTTATTCCAAACTACATGGATGTCTATGATTTCACTCCAGTCCAATATCCGGCTGATGATGTGACGGCTGAATGGCAGACGACTCACTTTAACTTCCACGATATTGATGAGAATGTCCTTAAGCTCGATATTCTGGGGCATGATGACCCGACCATGATTCGTAAGCTACAAGATTTGTCTGGTATTGATCCTAAAGAAATTCCAGCTGATGATCCTGATGTTATGGCTCTTTTCTCTGGCACAGAAGTGCTTGGGGTGACCGAGGAGCAAATTGGCACGCCAACTGGTATGCTAGGAATTCCTGAGTTTGGGACGAATTTTGTTCGTGGAATGGTCAATGAAACCCATCCGACAACCTTTGCGGAGCTCCTGCAATTGTCAGGATTGTCCCACGGAACTGATGTGTGGCTGGGTAATGCCCAAGACTTGATCAAGGAAGGCATTGCTACCTTGTCAACCGTTATCGGCTGTCGTGATGATATCATGGTTTACCTCATGCATGCTGGTTTGGAGCCAAAGATGGCCTTCACCATCATGGAACGGGTGCGTAAAGGGGCTTGGCTCAAGATTTCTGAGGAGGAACGCAACGGCTACATCGAGGCCATGCGTGCCAACAATGTACCTGATTGGTATATCGAATCCTGTGGAAAAATCAAATACATGTTCCCCAAAGCCCATGCGGCCGCCTACGTTCTTATGGCTTTGCGCGTGGCTTATTTCAAAGTGCACTATCCACTCTATTATTACTGTGCTTATTTCTCCATCCGTGCCAAAGCTTTTGAACTCAAGACCATGAGCGCTGGTAAGGAAGCGGTTAAGGCACGTATGAAGGATATTACGGAAAAAAGGCAGCGCAACGAAGCTAGCAACGTTGAAAATGATCTTTTCACAACACTGGAAATTGTTAATGAGATGCTAGAACGCGGCTTCAAATTTGGCAAGTTAGACCTCTACCGAAGTCAGGCGACCGAGTTTCTCATTGAAGACGACACCCTCATTCCGCCATTTGTAGCTATGGATGGTCTTGGTGAAAACGTTGCAAAACAAATTGTTGCTGCGCGTGAAGAAGGTGAGTTCCTGTCCAAGACAGAGCTCCGCAAGCGCGGCGGGGTTTCCGCAACCCTCGTTGATAAAATGGATGAAATGGGTATCCTTGGCAACATGCCTGAAGATAACCAACTCAGTCTATTTGATGATTTCTTTTAAGAACTAAAACCAACTCTGATTGATTAGAGTTGGTTTTTATTGAAACAATTACTAGTTAGTGTTAGAATGAATGTAACTCTATCAAAATTATTTCCAGCAGAAAGGAGAATGTCATGACGGAATTTAAAAATTCAGCTGTAAAGGCCATGGTGGTTATGCGTAAGGCCTTCAGAACCATTGATGCCAAGGTTTCAGAATCCTACAAAGAGGATGATTTAACGCCTACCCAGTTTGGGGTCTTGGATGTTCTATACGCTAAAGGTGCTATGAAAATCGGAGAGCTCATTGATAGCATGCTAGCAACTTCGGGCAATATGACCGTGGTTATCAAGAACATGGAGAAAAAAGGTTGGATCACGCGGGTGACTTGTCCCACTGACAAACGTTCCTACGTGGTGGATTTGACGGAAAATGGCAGAGCAGCCATCAAGCATGCCCTGCCAGCTCATATTGCTAAGGTAGAAGAGACTTTTTCAGTGCTGACAGAGGAAGAGCAAGAGCAGCTAATCCAACTCCTCAAAAAATTTAAAAATTTGTGAGCAAATCAGTTTACAAATGTCAAAAGTCCCGATATAATAACTACATAGTAATAAAATTTACTAATTAGTATAAAGGGAGCCAAAGATGTCCATCTTAGACACTTTCAAAAAAATATTTAATAAAGAAGAGGAAATAGAAATGAAAAACATTCTATTTATCGTTGGATCACTTCGTGAAGGATCATTTAATCACCAATTAGCACAAAACGCTGAGAAAGTTCTTGAAGGTAAAGCTAATGTTTCTTACCTTGATTGGAAAAATGTTCCAATGTTCAGCCAAGATCTTGAAACACCTGTATTACCTGAAGTTCAAGCAGTTCGTGATGCCGTAGCTGCAGCGGATGCTATCTGGATTTTCTCACCAGTCTACAACTTCTCAATCCCAGGTCCAGTGAAAAACTTACTTGACTGGTTGAGTCGTGCAGTTGATCTTTCAGATACAACTGGTAAATCAGCTATTGATTCAAAAGTAACAACGGTCTCACTTTTGGCAAACGGTGGTCACGACCAAGCAGCTGAAGTCTACCGCAACTTGTTGCCATTCATCCGCACAAACTTTGTTGATCAATTAACATTCTCAAAAGTTAACGATTCCGCTTGGGCTGACGGCAAATTTGTTGCAGACGATGATGTGCTTGCCCAACTTGACAAACAAGTAGCAGCCCTTCTTGCAGCTATTAAATAATCACGTTAAAGTAGTTAAATTTGGAAACAAATCATTTGACTACTTTGCTTATTAAACATATACTACTAATTAGTGATAATTAAAAATTTAAGGAGAAAACTTATGTCATTTGTTGAAGCATTGAAAAACCGCCGCACAATTTACGCTATTAACCGTAACACGGAAGTAGCTAACGATGAAATTATTGCTCTTATCAAGGAAGCTGTTCGTCAATCACCATCAGCTTTTAACAGCCAAACATCTCGTGCTGTTATTCTTTTGGATGACGAAGTATCATCATTCTGGAACGAGTTGGTAGCGACAGATCTCGAAGCAACAATGAAGGAGCAAGGCGTTCCAGCAGAAGCCATTGCTGCTACTAAGGAAAAATTGGCTGGTTTTGGTCAAGCTAAAGGAACTATCCTCTTCTTCGAAGATCAAGATGTTGTTAAAGGTCTTCAAGAAAACTTCCCGTTGTATGCTGAAAACTTCCCATTCTGGTCAGAGCAATCAACTGGTATTGTATCAATTAATACTTGGACAGCTCTTTCAGCAGAATTCGGTTTTGGTGCCAACTTGCAACACTACAACCCAGTTATCGACGCATCAGTAGCTGCTAAATATGGTGTCCCAGCTAACTGGAAACTCCGTGGCCAATTGAACTTCGGTGCTATCGAAGCTCCTGCTGGCGACAAAGAATATATGGCAGATGAAGACCGCTTCAAAGTATTCGGTTAATTTGCCCAAAGTACCTTTTCACTCCTAACTTTGTTAGCTATTAACGAAGCTAGATTATCATGAATTGGATAAAGCAACATTTTTTAACCGGCCGTAGACTGATGATGTCAAGCGGTCATTCATAAATCTCCCTAAGGGTGTCGAGCGATCGGCACCTTTTTTGAATAAGCAGCAACTGGTCAACTGCTGCTTAAAAAATGCTCACTTGGTCTGAGCAAAATGTGCGAAGGTTCAAAAAATGATCTTCTGGTTCTTGTTTGAGGAGAGTCGGGATAAAAAACAATTTTTAGTCTATTTCTCAAAATAGCCTGAATGACTGATTGTCATTTTTCAAAAATCAGCGTAAAAAAGAAGCTGATCTTAAGATGAGCTTCTCTATTTTTTTATTCAATGATGAGCATGCCTTCTTTGATGGCAAATGGATTTTTTTCGTTGATACGGTCGTAGAACATGATGCCGTTGGTGTGGTCAATTTCATGTTGCACTACGATGGACTTATAGCCTTTGAGCTTGATGCGGTGATTGTCACCATTCTTGTCAAAGTAATCAACGGTAACGCGTGAGTGACGGACAACATAACCTTCAACGACGCGGTCGACTGACAGACAGCCTTCGCCCTCAGCCAGCGCGGCATCTTGCACAGAATGTGAGACAATTTTAGGATTGTACATAACTTCTTGCAGGCTGTAAGCTTCTTTTGGTGGGTTGCCTTCAGCATCTGGCAGGTTTGGCACCAAAACAGCGATGATGCGCTTTGAGATGTCCAATTGCGGAGCTGCCAAGCCGACACCACCGCGCAAGCCCATTTTTTCAGCGGTCACAGGATCTTGGGAATTTTTCAAGAACTGCATCATCTTTTCGCCTAAGATAATGTCTTCGTCGGACAGAGGAAAGGTAACATCTTGTGCCACAGCACGCAAGGTCGGATTTCCCTCACGAATGATGTCAGACATGTTAATCAAATGGCTGGCTTTGGTAAGTTTTTTTATAACAGACATGAGTTTCTCCTTGTATTCAATAAAAATAATATAGCATAAAGTAGGAATTTTATAAAGCAGAGACTTTATAGTCTCTGAAAAGCAGAGCTGTACATCGCTATGACCCAATAGGTTTAGGAGGTTGTGGAAGATGAGGAGGCTACTTAGATTTTAAGTTCATCAGTGTTTGGACTGATTTTCTTTGAGTGTCATTCTTTAATGAGCCACTCTTCTAGTGCTTCTCGTTTGCTCAAGCGATAGTAGGGCTTGTCCTTGATGATGATTTGCTGGGTGAGTAGCTCTTTGATGACTCGCAGCAGGTGGCGGTAGCTGACACCGAAGGAATCAGCCAGCGTTGCCAGTTCTAGTTGAAAATAGCCGCCTTTTTCGATGGCTAAAATGTGAGTGGCTAAGCGCTCTTTGACTGTATAGCTGAGATTGGTTGCAGCGCGGATATTTTGCTCATAAAGTGCCTGAGCTAGGCCGTGCCCCAGCTTATAAAGAAAAGCTGGATCTTCTAAGAGTTTTCCTTTATCTTGAGAGAGGGGCAGCTGGATGACTAGAGAATCTTCCAGAGCTACGACCGATGATACTAACTGCTGCTGGGTGAGTAGCTCAATATCTCCGATGATAGTGGGACTATCTTGAATATCTAAAATATGTTCCTTGCCATTAAAGAGGCGGCGGACAATCTTGATTTTCCCTTCAACGAAGTAAGAAAGTGCATGCAGCTCATCGCCCTGCTGGCAGATGGATTGCCCTGATTTGAAAGTCACAGCTTGTAGCTGCTGGAAATAATGTTTGGGAAAGATTTTTTCAACTTGATAACGTTGAATCCAATTCTGTGACAATGACATGAGCCGTCCTTTTTCTTATTTATGACATATGTCATATTCTTGTTCTTTAATATTGATTATACTCTATTTAGCATAAAATACAAGTTAGGAGCTCTTATGAAGAAAAAAATGGAGAGGGTCAGCTTGCTGTCCCTGTCTCTGATGTTAGTCTCTACCTTCGCTGTCTCACCTGCCTTACCGCAGATGATTTCTTTTTACCAAAAACAAGGCTACGCAGTCAGCCAAGTGGAGCTCTTGGTTTCCCTATCCTCTTTTGCCATCTTGGGAATGCTCTTGCTCAATCCCTTTATCAGCAAGTTTTTGTCGGAAAAACTAACTGTTATTCTGGGGCTTTTATTTCTATCCCTTGGCGGAGCTCTGCCCGTTTTAGTACAGACCTATAGTCTTGTTTTTGCATCACGTCTGGTTTTGGGAGTTGGGATTGGCCTTATTAATGCGCGCGCAATCAGTATCATTAGTGAACATTATCGTGGGAAAGACCGTGTTCAGATGCTTGGGCTACGCGGCTCAGCAGAAGTGTTAGGCTCTGCCCTACTGACTTTCCTAGCAGGTCGACTTTTAAGAGTTAGCTGGTCCTGGGCCTTCTTAATCTATGGGTTGGGCTTGCTTATATTAGCCCTCTATCTTATTTTTGCCCCTAAGGAAAGTACTAAGCGACCAAACCAAACAAGTGGAATAACTTTTAAAAGTACTGGCCTGAGCTCAGACCAACTAATCTACATTTTGGGAATGGCCCTCTATGCTGGTTTTGTAATCTTGGTTAATTCAGCCAACACCCTGCGCATTCCTCTTGTCGTTGAGAAGCTGCACATGGGTACGGCCAGCCAGTCCAGTCTTATTTTGAGCTTGATGATGCTGATGGGGATTTTGGCAGGTACACTTTTTAGTTTTCTCTTGGAGCGTTTCAAGGGATACCTCATATCTGTCGTTCTCTTGGCTCTGGCAGCAGGTATGTTCCTGTTATGGCTGGCTGATAATCTTTGGCTACTGTCTGCTGGTGCCCTCTTAACTGGTTTTGTTTATAGCTTAGGTGTGACCTATGTCTTTCAGTCCATCTCGGAAAGTATTCCCAGTCAACAATTGACCCTGGCAACTACTTTAGTTTTGTTGGGGTGTAATCTTGGCGGTGCCTGTGCAGCATTTGTTTTGCAATTTTTGAGCCTTTTCAGCTCAGATGTTAGGTTTGCCTTTCTCATCTTTGCACTTTTGAGTTTTATTCTAGCTATGATTTTACTTGTAACAAAGCGAAAAGAAGTTTGATATACGACGAA
Source organism: Streptococcus caballi DSM 19004 (assembly GCF_000379985.1). Classification (GTDB taxonomy): domain Bacteria; phylum Bacillota; class Bacilli; order Lactobacillales; family Streptococcaceae; genus Streptococcus; species Streptococcus caballi. The sequence goes on from NZ_KB904083.1 coordinate 21,907, forward strand.
TTTCAGTCTTTAGATTGAGGTTCGTTTTTTCTTTATTTACTAGAAAATAGCTGACGCTAAGAAAAAAACCCGCGTTGTAAAATGAAGTGCAACAAAAAAGACATGTTTGTCTGATATACTAGAATTCCCCAACTCAGTATAGAAAGCAGATGAACATGTCCACTAATCATTCTACCAAAAAATCGTTATATTCACACCTTTCAGCCTCTGAACGCGGAGAAATCAGCGCCTATCTCAAGATGGGCAAGAACCCCTCTGAGATTGCTCGTCTGCTTGGGCGTCATCGCTCAACCATCAGTCGTGAAATCAAACGAGGAAGTGTTTCTCAGGTT
>NZ_KB904084.1 GCF_000379985.1 Streptococcus caballi DSM 19004
CAGCTTGTTCCTTTAGTTCCTTACTGTACTTCGTCCAGTGACGGCTTTCCTCTAGCCCTTCAACACCAGCTTCTTTGTATTTCCGAACCCAGTTTGATAGTGTTTCTTTAGAAATACCATGGTTCCTAGCTAACCAACTAATTGATTTCCCTTCTTCCGAGTGAAGTAGAACAAGTTCTAGTTTTTCAGAGACGGACTTTGGACTTCTTTTGGACATAGTAAAACTCCCGTTATAGTTTCTAGTGAAAATTTTTGTTTTTTCACTGTCCACTATAAGGGGAGTATATCAAACTTATCCTAGTTGAAGGTTATTATTTTTTAGCCAAAAGGTCACGAATTTCAGTAAGCAATTCTTCTTGGGTTGGAGCTGCGTCTTCTTCAACGTCTTCTTTCTTTTTACCAAGAGAGATAGCGTGGTTAGCAGCTTTAACAACAAAGAAGAGCGTTGTACCAACGATAAGGAAGTTGATGATGGCGCTCAAAAAGCTGCCATATTTAACACCGTTCCAAGCAAGTTCTGTGATGTTTTGTACTTTAGCAGCCGTCAAAGCTGGTTTAAGGATGAGTGGTGTGATGATGTCGCTAACAAGTGAAGTGATGATAGCATTAAAGGCAGCCCCCATAACAACAGCAATAGCAAGGTCTAAGACGTTTCCTTTAAACAAAAACTCTTTAAGTTCTTTAAGCATATAAATCTCCTTAATTCTTAAATTCTTCTTCATTATACAGAAAGAAAGCAGTAAAATCAATATTAATGCTCAAGTTTTTCAATTTACAGAACACTTTCAAAATGATATAATGAAATGTAAAACTAAAATGGGCTTTTTGTGTGGAGGTGATCATGATTTGGCGATAGACAAAGAAAAAATTACCGAAATAAAAAATAGTGTCAATATTGTTGATGTTATTGGAGAAGTAGTCAATCTCTCCCGAGCTGGCCGTAACTATTTAGGGTTGTGCCCATTTCATAAAGAAAAGACGCCGTCCTTTAACGTCATTGTGGACAAACAGTTCTTCCATTGCTTTGGTTGTGGAAAGTCGGGTGATGTTTTTAAATTTCTAGAGGAATATCGACAAATCAGTTTTTTAGAAAGTGTGAAATTAGTAGCTGAACGCGAAGGTATCCCTTTACAGATTGATCCTCAGCTACAGGCTGCTGTTCACCAAAATCCCCACCAAAAATTGCTAGATATTCACGCTGATGCAGCTAAGTTTTATCATGCGATTTTAATGACGACTAAGGAAGGTCAGTTGGCTCGGTCTTATTTAGAGAAACGTGGTCTGACAGAGGAACTACTAGAGCATTTTAACCTTGGCCTGTCACCAAATGAGCCAGATTTTCTCTACCAGTCTTTGCGTAAGAAGTACGATGAGGCGACTATTGTTAATTCTGGCCTTTTCAATCTGTCAGAAGGGAATAATCAGCTTTATGATGCTTTTAAAAATCGGATTATGTTCCCATTGACAAATGATCAGGGACAGGTTATTGCCTTTTCGGGTCGTATTTGGATGGATCAGGATGTTGAGGCTAAGTTAGCCAAGTATAAGAATTCTAGATCCACACCGATTTTTAACAAGTCTTATGAGCTTTATCATCTGGACAAGGCGCGAGCGGTGATTTCTAAAAAGCACGAAGTTTTCTTGATGGAGGGTTTCATGGATGTCATCGCCGCCTACCGAGCGGGGGTTGAAAATGCTATCGCTTCTATGGGGACAGCCCTGACGCCCGAGCATGTTCATCATCTAAAAAAGTTTACAAAGAAAGTTGTTATCACCTATGATGGTGATAATGCGGGGCAAAATGCTATTGCCAAGTCTTTGGATGTTTTGCAGGATTTTTCAGTTGAAATTGTTCGCATTCCTAACCAGATGGATCCTGATGAATACATCAGGAACAATTCAGTTGATGCTCTGAAACAGTTGCTTGACCATGGTCGTATCAGTAGTACTGAGTTTTTGATTCAGTACTTGAAGCCGCAAAACACCGATAATTTGCAAGCTGAGATAGCTTATGTGGAGCAAATTTCAAAAATAATTGCGAATTCACCTTCAATTACGGCTCAAAATTCGTATATTAATATGGTGGCTGATTTACTGCCTGACTTTGATTATTTTCAAGTTGAGCAATCGGTTAATAATGAACGTTTGCAAAATCGTTCTCAACTGCAAAATGCAGATTTTAGACAGCCTATCACAGTCGTTGAGTTGCCAGTGACTAAGGGAATGTCAGCTCTGATTAAGGCAGAAAGTCAACTCCTACATCGTTTGATTCACCATGCTTACTTGCTCAATGAATTTAGGCATCGTGATTTTGTCTTTGATACGCCAGAACTGCAGACCTTGTTTGAGCTATTAAAGTCTCAGGGTGAGCTGGATTCGTCAGACTTAGCAGAGCTTGACGATAATGCCCGGCAAGCCTATTATCGTGTCTTGGAGGAGAATCTGCCACCGGAGATTGCAACGGGTGAAGTGGAGGCGATTCTTGAAAAAATAGACCGTCTCATTCAAGAAAGAGAAATGCGACAGCAGAGTAAGCTCATTCGTGAGTCTAGTAATCACGGCGATTATGATACTGCCTTAGCTGCCCTAGAGAACCTAATCAGTCAAAAAAGAAATATGGAATAGAGGAAAATATGGCAAAAGAAAAAGAAATTACAACCTTTAACGTTCAAGTTGCAGAATTTATTCGTAACCATAAGAAAGAAGGGACCGCTGTCGATGATGATGTAACTGATAAGCTGGTTATTCCTTTTGCCCTAGATGCAGACCAAATTGATAATCTGTTGGAACGTCTGACAGATGGTGGAATTTCAATTACGGACAAGGAAGGAAATCCCTCTTCTAAATATGTTGTAGAAGAGCCAAAACCTGAAGAATTAACCGATGAAGAGCTTTTGGGCTCGAATTCTGCTAAAGTTAACGATCCTGTTCGTATGTACCTCAAAGAAATTGGGGTTGTGCCACTTTTGTCCAGTGAGGAAGAAAAAGAATTGGCAGTAGCAGTTGCCAACGGGGATCTTCAGGCTAAGCAGCGCTTGGCAGAAGCCAACTTGCGTCTGGTAGTCTCTATTGCTAAGCGTTATGTGGGACGTGGTATGCAGTTTTTGGATTTAATTCAAGAAGGAAATATGGGGCTCATGAAGGCTGTTGATAAATTTGATTATTCAAAAGGTTTCAAATTTTCAACTTACGCAACTTGGTGGATCCGTCAGGCTATCACACGTGCCATCGCTGACCAAGCACGTACGATTCGTATTCCAGTGCATATGGTAGAAACGATTAACAAGCTCGTCCGCGAACAACGTAACCTCTTGCAAGAATTAGGGCAAGATCCAACACCAGAGCAAATTGCAGAGCGTATGGATAATATGACACCAGACAAGGTACGTGAAATTTTGAAAATCGCACAAGAACCTGTTTCTCTGGAGACACCGATCGGTGAAGAAGATGATAGTCATCTCGGTGATTTCATTGAAGATGAAGTCATCGAAAATCCTGTTGACTACACGACCCGTGTTGTTTTGCGCGAACAATTGGACGAGGTACTGGATACTCTTACTGACCGTGAGGAAAATGTGCTGCGCTTACGCTTTGGACTTGATGATGGTAAAATGCGCACGCTGGAAGATGTTGGAAAAGTTTTTAATGTTACCCGAGAACGCATCCGTCAAATTGAGGCTAAGGCTTTACGTAAACTCCGCCATCCTAGCCGCAGTAAACAGCTCCGCGATTTCATCGAAGACTAATAAGTGAGGTTACTATGACAGATAAAAAGTATACTGAAGAAGAAGTAGCAAAGATTAAAGACCGCATTCTTGAAGCGCTTGAAATGGTTATTGACCCTGAGTTAGGAATTGATATTGTTAATTTGGGGCTGGTTTATGAGATTAGATTTGAAGATAATGGTCATACTGAGATTGATATGACTCTAACAACCATGGGGTGTCCGTTAGCTGATCTCCTAACTGACCAAATTCATGATGTCATGCGCGAGATACCAGAAGTCACTAATGTTGAAGTTAAGTTAGTCTGGTATCCTGCTTGGACAGTTGACAAAATGAGTCGCTATGCTAGAATTGCTCTAGGTATTCGTTAATTAATTTTTGAAAAAGGCTGAATAGATCTCAGTCTTTTTCTTGCTTATAGAAAATGAGAGAAAGATGAAAAATAAATCCAAAAGAATCTTAATAATAGAGTGGTTTGGTATTATCTGCTTGAGTTTAATCTACCTAATTCCGCTGTTGGCAACCAAAGGAGCTATGTATGGGGATGATTTACATTTCCACTTAGATAGGTTGACTGGTTTATCTAATGTTTTTTCCTCACCCATAAATTTTGAAAATTTTTCTGGGACAGGACAAGGTGTTAATCTCTTTTATCCTTGGATTTTCTTCTATCCTTTTTACCTTTTTTACAAGCTGACGCGAAGTTTTTACTTAGCTTGGTATATCTATTTATATCTAATAAATATCGTAACTATAGCAGTTTCTTATTATTCTGCTAAGTCTATTTTTAAACGTATAAGACCAAGCTTTGTTTTTGCTCTATTATACAGCTTTACAGGTTACCGTTTGGATAACATTTTAGTTCGCTTTGCTACAGGTGAAATTCTGGCAATGGCCTTTATTCCTTTGATATTTTTGGGTGTTTATCAGCTTATCAAAGGGGATTATAAAAAGTGGTATATTTTGGCAGGGGGAATGACCTTACTTACTTATTCTCACTTGTTATCAGTTTATATAACATCCATTGTTATTGGGGTTATTTTAATGACGACATTTTACTTTTGGAATGACAAGGTGAAGCGATTGTTATATTTTGCTTTAGCAACTATTGTGACAGTAGTTTTAACAAGTTTTCAAACTCTACCAATGTTAGAACAGTTTTTTGCCTTGAAATTGACTAGTCCAGATGTTCATACCCTAAATGAAACCACTTTTGGATTGGATTCAATTATTTCAACCAGTTTGTCTAACAGCGCAACAGCGCATACAATTGGTTTGATTGTCCTCGTTTGCCTTGTTTTTCTCTTGAGTCGATTCAACAGATTGGGCAAGGAAGATAAGTATCTTCTAGTTCTGACAATAGCTCTTTTATTTGCAACAAGCAATTTTATGCCGTGGGGAGTGCTGAAAAATACTCCTATTTACATGGTGCAATTTGCTTGGCGCTTGTTGACTTATATCGCCATCTTTGTTGCCTATTTAGTAGCTAAGCAAGCAACTATTATTAAAAAGACTGATTTGCTACTTCTTGCAGCTGCGATTGTAGCCTTACATTTTGGAACGGTTTTAAGAGAAGTAAGACAATTTTCAACGAGTCCTATCCGAAACCCGTGGGCAGAACTTTCTTATCGGAATTCAATGCAGCAGATGCTAGATGCGGTTGATGTCAATGATTATGCTAACGAGACTAGTCCCGAGAAGCGCCAAACGATTTTAAAGCATGAGATTTATTTGGATGGTCAGAAAGTGGATATTCCTTTATCAGTTTCTGCTTCCGCAGTCAGTCTCAAAATTGTCAATTCTTCAGATAAAGCAGAAGAGCTAATTTTACCTTTCTATTTTTATAAGGGACAAAGAGCTTCTATTAACGGCAAACAAGTTAAATCATACTTGAGTAAGAATGGTTCAACAGCTTTAGTTATTCCAAGGGACAAAGTAGTTTCTGTGAGAATTACTTATTCCTACACAGCCATAGCTAAAATATCAGCTCTTATCTCCGTTCTATCAGCTGCTGCATTTCTACTTTACTTATTTTTTAAACGATAAAAAAACATAACACGACTAAATCACTTTTATAATAGATTTGGCGTGTTTTTTTGCTAAAGTATAATTGCAGGTCTTGTTTGAATCACAAAATAGACTACAATGAAAGCAAATACAAAACAAAGGAGTGATAAAATGAAAAAATTTGAATCAATATTATTGTTTTCTTTCCTACTTTTTCTTAGTTGCTTTTTAACTACTAGTGCAGCAGCAGATTCTCCCATGTATGTTTGTATAATCCAAACTCAGGGGAGCATTTTTACACGGCCTCAAGCTATGAGCGTGATTCACTTGGTAGTGTTGGTTGGCGAAAAGAGGGAGTCGGTTGGTTAGCACCTTCCACGGGAAGTCCAGTTTATAGGCTTTATAATCCAAATAGCGGCGACCACCATTACACCTTGTCAGCTGGTGAGCGCGACGTTCTCAGAAATGTTGGCTGGCGCTATGAGGGAATTGCTTGGCAATCTGGCGGCTCGGTACCAGTCTATAGATTGTACAATCCTAACGCTAGAACAGGTACTCACCACTACACTTTATGGGCTGGTGAACGTGATTCACTAAGTAGAATTGGCTGGCGCTATGAAGGAATATCTTGGAATGCACTGAATGATGGCGCAGCTTATGCAAATGCTTCTAGCTATTCATCTACGCCATCAAATAATTCAGGTGCAGGCAAGGCTCTAGTTACAGGAAATCCTGATGGACTGGTGTTTGTGGCTAGTGGAGGCAATTCTGATGTTTATTGGTATCGTCTTGAAAATATGCCTAGCAATACAAATTTAAGAAATGTTGTCAAAATGAGTGAACAGACTGCCATTTCACAAGGAAAACATCATTCTGAAAAAGAAAAATACCAATAATCATAGTGGTCGGCATTGTCAGTTGTCTATTTCTTAGTGATTTTTCACTAAAATTAGTGTAGAATAACTATGAATGAATTAAAAGGAGTTCAAATATGATTTTAGTAACAGGTGCCAATGGTCAGTTGGGAACAGAATTACGTTATCTTTTAGATGAACGCAATGAAGAATATGTAGCCGTTGATGTAGCAGAAATGGATATTACTGATGCCGAAAAAGTCGAAGAAGTCTTTGCTCAGGTCAAACCAACATTGGTATACCACTGCGCAGCCTACACAGCTGTTGATGCGGCAGAGGATGAAGGTAAGGAACTGGACTACGCTATCAATGTCACAGGGACTGAGAATGTTGCCAAAGCTGCTGCTAAGTACGGTGCAACCTTGGTTTATATTTCTACTGACTATGTTTTTGATGGTGAAAAGCCGGTCGGTCAAGAGTGGGAAGTGGACGACCAACCAGACCCACAAACAGAGTATGGCCGCACCAAACGTTTGGGTGAAGAAGCTGTCGAAAAATACGCAGATAAGTTCTACATTATCCGTACAGCTTGGGTATTTGGTAATTATGGTAAAAACTTTGTTTTCACTATGCAAAACCTTGCCAAAAACCATGACACGTTGACGGTCGTCAATGACCAACATGGTCGACCAACATGGACACGTACCTTGGCAGAATTCATGACTTACTTGGCTGAAAATCAAAAAGAATTTGGCTACTATCATTTGTCAAATGATGCCACTGAAGATACAACTTGGTATGATTTCGCAGTGGAAATCCTCAAAGATACTGATGTTGTTGTCAAACCAGTTGATTCAAGTTCTTTCCCAGCTAAAGCTAAACGTCCGCTCAATTCAACCATGAGTTTGAAGAAGGCAAAAGCAACTGGTTTTGTCATCCCAACATGGCAAGAAGCTTTGCAAGAATTTTACAAACAAGATGTGAAAAAATAATCATTTTCGAAGGGCTGGTGTGTCAGCCTTTTTTCTTTAGCCCTAAGAGTCGAAATATGCTATAATAAAGTGATTGTATTTTAGAATGGAGTAGTGTGCCATGCAGCATGTATTCATTATTGGAAGCCGGGGCTTGCCAGCTAAATATGGTGGATTTGAAACCTTTGTTGAGGAATTGGTTAAAAATAAGCAAAGTCAAGACATTCAATATCATGTTGCTTGCTTAAGCGATGAGGAGCATCTGACGCATTTTAATTATTTGAGCGCAGACTGCTTCAATATAAGGGCTCCAAAGCTTGGTCCTGCTCGTGTTATTGCCTATGACATGTTGGCGATTAATCATGGCTTGAAATTAGTCAAGGATCAGCAGATAGAAAGACCAATTTTTTACATTTTAGGTAATACTATCGGTGCTTTTATTTCTCGCTTTGCTAAGAAAATCCATGCGGTAGGGGGACTACTTTTTGTCAATCCTGACGGTCTGGAATGGAAGCGTAGCAAATGGTCCAAACCAGTCCAAGCCTATCTAAAATACGCTGAAAAACGTATGGCACAAAAGGCTGACCTTATTATTTCAGACAACATTGGGATTGAGGATTATATTAAGGCTTCTTATCCTAAGGTTGAAACGCGTTTCATTGCTTATGGTACGGACTTGAGTCAGTCTACCTTAAACTCAAAATCTGATAGAGTTAGAACCTATTTTGACAAGTGGCAGATTAAGGAAAAGCATTATTTTCTCATTGTTGGACGCTTTGTTCCTGAAAATAATTATGAGACTGCTATTCGAGAATTTATGGTATCGGAGAGCAAGCGCGACTTAGTGATTATTTGCAATCATGAGGGTAACGCCTACTTCGATAAATTGCGTGAAAAGACTTCCTTTGACAAAGACAAGCGTATTAAGTTTGTCGGCACAGTCTATGATCGTGACTTACTCAATTATATCCGTGAAAATGCCTTTGCTTACATTCATGGTCATGAAGTTGGCGGTACGAATCCTGGCTTACTAGAAGCTCTTAGCCACACGGATTTGAATCTGGTTTTAGACGTTAACTTTAATAAGACAGTTGCTGGCTTAAGTGCCTTTTATTGGTCAAAGGAAGCAGGTAGTCTTTGTCGCCTCATTAATGATGTGGATAGCAAGTATGATTTTACTAGCTATGGTAAGCGAGCTAAGGCGGTTGTAGCTGAGAATTACACTTGGGAAAAAATTGTAGGGGAGTATGAGGATTTATTTTTAAATGAAAGTTAATATTCTGATGTCCACCTACAATGGTGAGCGTTTCTTGGCTGAGCAGCTTGATAGTATTATTGCTCAAAGCTACCAAGATTGGCAATTGCTTATTCGAGACGACGGTTCGTCGGATCAGACGCGAGACATTATCAAAAACTATTGTCTCAAAGATCAGCGAATTCATTTTGTCAATGAAAATGAGACAGCTAACTACGGTGTTATTAAGAGTTTTTTCAGCCTTTTAAAACATGAAAAAGCTGATTTTTACTTTTTTAGTGACCAGGATGATGTTTGGATGTTTAATAAGCTTGACATTAGCTTGGCAGAGGCCAAAAAGTATGACGCAAGCAAGCCTCTGCTGGTTTATACTGATTTGAAGGTGGTCAATAGTGAACTTGAGGTGCTACACGAAAGCATGATTCGCACGCAATCCCATCATGCCAATACCCAGCTGGTTCAGGAATTGACAGAAAATACGGTGACTGGTGGCACGGCACTGATTAATCACGCCTTGGCTGAACAGTGGCTTACAACAGAAAATTTGCTAATGCATGACTGGTATCTAGCTTTGGTGGCCTCTGCCATGGGCGACCTTGTTTATATTGACATCCCGACAGAGCTTTATCGTCAGCATGAGGATAATGTTTTGGGTGCTAGAACTTGGTCAAAGCGCATGAAAAATTGGGTTAAACCTCACAAATTAGTTGAAAAATATTGGTGGCTAATTGCCTCTAGCCAGACACAGGCCAGATTTTTACTAGATTTAAATTTAAGTCAAACTGATCGCGATTTAGTTGAGACTTTTGTCAATATTTTAGAACAACCTTTACTAGCCAGAATAAGGAACTTATTTCACTATAAATTGCGAAAAAATCGTAGTTTTCACACCCTCGTCTTTCGAACATTGATTATCACCAAATTTGGTTATAGGAGAAAATAAATGAACATTTTTAGTAAAGAAAATCGCATTTTGCTAAGAGAAATGGTCAAAACAGATTTTAAACTGCGCTATCAGGGAAGTCTGATTGGTCACCTTTGGTCTATTTTGAAGCCACTGATGCTCTTTACCATCATGTACCTTGTTTTTGTGCGTTTCCTGCGTTTTGATGATGGAACGCCTCACTACGCTATCGGTCTTTTGATTGGTATGGTAACATGGAACTTTTTTTCAGAAGCAACTAACATGGGGATGATGTCTATTGTGTCGCGCGGAGACTTGTTGCGCAAGTTGAATTTTTCAAAGGAAATTATTGTCATTTCGTCTGTTGTTGGCGCGGCTATCAACTATGCAATTAACTTGCTTGTTGTTTTCATTTTTGCCCTTGTTAATGGCGTTACGATTTCTTGGGGTTGGCTAGCTATCTTCCCTTTGTTTATTGAATTAGTTCTATTCTCGACAGGAATTGCCTTTGTCTTAGCTAGTCTTTTTGTTAAGTACAGGGATATTGGTCCTATTTGGGAGGTTGTCATGCAAGCTGGTATGTATGCGACTCCTATCATTTATTCTTTGACCTTTATCTTGCAAAAAGGTCAAGTTACCGTTGCTAAGTTAATGATGCTTAACCCGCTAGCTCAGATCATCCAAGACCTTCGTCACTACATTGTTTTTTCAGGCAGTTTGCGTGGTTGGGATTTGATTGGGCACAAGGCTATCGCACTAGTTCCATACCTTCTTCCATTCTTTATTTTTGGTCTTGGTTACTATATTTTCCATCGAAATGCTAAGAAATTTGCGGAGATTCTCTAATGACAGATAAAAAAATTGCAGTAAAAGTTGATCACGTCAGCAAATATTTTAAATTACCAACGGAAGCAACTCAGAGCTTGAGAACGGCCCTGGTTAATCGTTTTAAAGGTATCAAGGGATATAAAAAACAACATGTTCTGAAGGACATTGACTTTGAAGTAGAGGAGGGTGACTTTTTTGGGATTGTCGGTCGAAATGGTTCAGGGAAGTCAACTCTTTTAAAAATTATTTCACAAATTTATGTTCCTGAAAAAGGGAAAGTCACGGTTAACGGGAAAATGGTTTCCTTTATTGAACTTGGAGTCGGCTTTAATCCTGAATTGACAGGCCGTGAGAATGTCTATATGAATGGAGCTATGCTAGGTTTTACAACTGAAGAAATTGATGATATGTATGATGATATCGTTGAATTTGCAGAACTAGGTGAATTCATGAACCAAAAGCTGAAAAATTATTCTAGTGGGATGCAGGTTCGTCTGGCTTTCTCTGTTGCTATCAAAGCACAAGGTGATGTTCTTATTCTGGATGAGGTTTTGGCAGTAGGTGATGAAGCCTTCCAACGTAAGTGCAACGATTATTTCTTAGAGCGGAAAACGAGTGGTAAGACGACTATTCTTGTTACCCATGATATGGGGGCTGTAAAAAAATATTGTAATAAGGCTATTCTTATTGAAGATGGTTTAATCAAGGCGCAAGGTGAACCTGACGAAGTTGCTAACCAGTATAGTTTCGACAATGCTAATTCTGAAAAAAATGACGAAGGCGAAATTGTTGAAAAATTAATGGTTGACAATCTGAGAGTTAATCTTTTAACAGATGGGCAAACAGAACCAGGTAAACCAATCGAGTTTGAGATTTCCTATGATGTTCTGGAGGATATTGAAACTTATATTGCCTTCTCATTGACTGACATTGATAGAAATATTTGGATTTATAACGATAACTCTTTAGATTACATGACAAGTGGAAGTGGAATTAAAAAGTGTATCTACCGTTGCAGTATTCCTAATGTAAATAACTTAAAACTAAAATTACAAGTGTCTGTTCGAGATAATACAGATAAGATGATTGCCTTTGCTAATGCTAGAAATACGCCGGTTATTCTGATCAATCGCAAAGACATCGCTTCTGATGATTTATCAGCTAAGGACTCCGCAACTGGTTTAATCCAACGAAATGGAACATGGGACTACGTAAATGACTGATTTAATTTCTGTTGTCGTAACTTGTTACAATCATGAGGACTACATTAAGCAATGCTTGGAAAGTATTTTTAAGCAGACTTACAAGAATATTGAACTCTATGTTTTTAATGACGGTTCAACCGATAAGTCACCTGAGATTATTGCTGAAACGTTGCAGCATTCTCCCTTTGCGTGTACTCAATTTATAAGTCACGATAATCAAGGAGTTGTTCCGACGCGTAATCAAGTCTTTGACCTTGCCCAAGGGAAATATCTCTTGTTTGTTGATAGTGATAATTTTTTACAAGCTAATTATGTTGAAGAGCTTTATCAAACAGCGCAAAGCGAACAAGCTGATATTGTATATGCTCCCTTAATAAATCCAGACAATCATGAACAAGTTGTTGCAGGTGGGGCTTTTAACTTAGAGCGTTTTATTGAAGGAAATTTCATTGATATGTGTTCTCTTATCCGAACGAGTATAATAGGAGAGACTAGATTCGACAATTACTTTAATTACAAAGGTGTTGAAGATTATGATTTCTTTATGACTCTCATTTTGGATAAGCAAGCTAAGGCTGTTTTTTGTGATTCTACTTTTTTAAATTATAGAGTTTTAGATGTGTCTTTAAGTACTCGGGGAAATTTTAAGAAATATTATCATTTATATGCCTATATTTTAAATAAGCATATTGTTACTTATCCAAAAGAAGTGGGAAGAGCTCTAACTTACCATTTTAATAGCTTAACAAAACTAGACATTGAGCATTCTATCAAAGAGGAGTACCTTGAAGTTTACCTGGCGAATTCAACAGATTTTCCTGAGCAACCACAGTATAAATTTCCCATTCGTTTCAAAGATTGCCTGTCTTTAGCGATTTCTGAAGGTTATAGCCATTTAAGAGTAAGACCTTCTCATATTCCTAGCTTTTATGAGAATTTCAAGGTTTCTTCACAGACTTATCAAACAGAGTTTTTGCCTAATTTGTCAAATGGTATTGTGGATGGTCATTCCGTAATTTTTGAAGATTTTCACCCTTTTATTGATTACAAAATAAACATAAAAGAGGATGATAATCTCTTGATTTCCTATAAGCGTTATAATATTAATGATATTGTGGCCCAGGATTATATTGCTAAATGTCTTGCACGAGATAAGTTTAATCGAAAAGAAGAATTGAATCAGTTAGAAGCACAGACGACCCACTTGATTAGTAGCTTAAAAGCTGAATTATCTCAGAAATATAATGACTATCATCAACTTTCTCAAGACTACCATCGGCTTTTACAAGACTATCATACCGTTATTGGTTCTCGTCGATGGACTATTCCAACAAAAATAATAAATTTCTTTAGGAGAAAAAAATGAAACGTTTACTTTTATATGTTCATTTTAACAAATATGACAACATTAGTGAGCATGTTTATTATCAACTTGAACATATGAAACCTCTTTTTTCAAAGGTTGTTTTCATCTCAAATAGCCAACTAAGTCAGTTAGAAGTTGAAAAACTTAGACAAAAAGATCTGATTGACGACTTTATCCAACGAGAAAATGTCGGCTATGATTTTGCTGCTTGGCACGATGGCATGTCTCAGGTCGGCTTTGAAAATTTGAAAGACTATGATTCCGTCACGGCTATGAATGATACTTGCTTTGGTCCACTTTGGGATATGGCGCCTCTTTACGATAAATATGAATCAGATGAGTCCGTAGATTTCTGGGGCATGACCAATCATCGCGCGATTGATGCGGGCCATATATATATTGACGAACATTTGCAGTCTTATTTTATGTCCTTTAAGAAGAGTATTATCGTTTCAGAAGTTTTTCAAAATTTTTGGAAAAAAGTGGAAGCTTATACGGACGTTCAAAAGGTTATTGATAATTACGAAACTAAGTATACTAAGATTTTCACAGAAGCAGGCTTCAAGTATCAGGCTGTATTAAATACAGTACCGATTGCAGACAATTTTTTCCATTCGAATTTCACTATCCATTATCCACATGTCTTGCTAGATAATGGTGTGCCTTTCATTAAGATTAAAACTTTTGACCTGACACAGCACTTGTCTCCCTACCTTTTGAAGGCTATTGAGGAACGTTCTGAGTATCCAAGTCAACTGATTTTGGATCATATGTCAGATGTCAGTCTACCTACACCACCTTATCTTTTAGATAGGAAGGTCTTGACTCAAGTACCACAAAAGTATTCCAACACTAAAAAAGTTGCAGTGCATTTGCATACTTTCTATGTTGATTTATTGGAAGAATTCTTGGATCAATTTAAGCATTTTCATTTTGATTATGACCTCTTCTTGACGACTGATTCGGAGTCTAAGAAGCAGGAAATTAAAGCAATCTTGGAAAAGACAGGAAAAACTGCTAAAGTTTTCATTACGGGAAATCGTGGTCGTGATATTATCCCGATGCTTAAATTGAAAGAAGAGTTGGCTTCCTATGATTATATTGGCCATTTCCATACTAAAAAATCACCAGAATACCCTTATTGGGTTGGTGATTCATGGCGCAATGAATTGTATCAAATGTTGATTGAGCCAGCTGACAATATTCTTGCTAATCTTGAAAGTAGAGATAATTTGGGACTGGTCATCGCGGATATCCCAAGCTTCTTCCGCTATACTAAAATTGTTGATCCTTGGAATGAAAATCGTTTTGCAGATGATATGAATGATTTATGGGAAAGGATGAACCTTGACCGCCATATTGATTTTAACAGTTTGGATACTTTCATCATGTCTTATGGAACCTTTATCTGGTTTAAAAAAGACACCTTACAGCCACTCTTTGATTTGGAGCTGACTGCTGATGAAATCCCAGCTGAGCCTATTCCTCAGCATACTATTTTGCACTCAATCGAACGCATCTTAGTTTATTTGGCTTGGGCTAATCGCTATGATTATGCCATCTCTAAGAATGAGATTTATATTACGCCTTTTGTGGACAATACTGTTTTGAATATCCGGCCTGAACTGATGCCAAATACTTATGTTAATTTTGATCATATTGGCGGTATTAAGGGGGCGCTTAAGTATATTTACCGTGGCCCTGGAAGTGCTATTAAATATATTATAAAAAGAATGGTGATGAAATTTAAATCATGATAGAGAAAATAAAAAAATATATTTGGTTATTTTCCATAGTCAAATATTTAAGCATGATTTTACTAACATGTCTAACTTACTTAACAACTAAGAATTTGGGTCTAGTAATTGTTGGCCTGTTGGAATTAGGAATTATATTCATTATTTCTAATGCCTTGTTGTATACTAATAAAATTTTTGCGTATATATTTAATGTTTTACTTTTATTTTTGTATAGTGTAGAACAAGTGGTTTTAATTTTTGGAAATAGTTATTTGAGTCTAATTATGTTATCAAATTTAGATTCTATTTCTGCTCTATCTGGAAAGTTTGGTCTCTATTTTAGTTTAATAATTCCACTAATTGTTATCTTATTATTACCAATTAAAGAAGTCAATTTGTCTTGGAAAAGAAGCCTAGGTATTATTATACTAGAATTTTTGTGGATCCTTTCACTATTTGGTTTAAAAGAAGTAACAACGAGTCCATTTTTCAACTATTATGATTTAGTTAATCAAAAGATTGAACAAGAAAAAGTGTCTTGGAAAATATCTCACAGTAAAAATGTAACTGCAGAATTTTATAAATCAGAAGTTGCAAATTATACTAGTAAGCCAACAAATCTTTCAGACAAACCTAATATTATACTGATATTAACTGAGGGGTTGTCTGAGGAGTTTGTTGATGATAAGAGAAATATAACTCCTAATATTAGGATGCTAAGGGAAAAATCAATTAACTTTACTAATTATTATAATCATACTTTTGCCACTTACAGAGGTATAAGGGGACAGTTGTATTCAGGTTATCAATTTGAAAACTATGATAAAAATACTTTAGTATCGATTGAAGATATATTAAAAGATAGTGGCTATGATACAACTTTCATTAATACGGAACCAGCTAATTTGACCTTTTCAAATTATCTTAAGCAGATGAATTTTGATGAAGTTACTTACCAGACTAAGGATAGAAAAGGCGTTAACGATACAATGTCTGATAAAGAGGCTTACCAGTTTTTAATGAAATATTCAGAAGAAAAGGATTCAGATGTACCTTTTTTCATCACAATGTATACATTCGGAACGCACACATCACTAGATTCAACTGATAAAAAGTTTGGAAATGGTAAGAACAGTCAATTGAATAGAGTATATAATATGGACTACCAATTTGGTAAATTTGTTGAACAATTCAATAGAAGCCCTATTTCGGATAATACGATACTAATCTTCACTACCGATCATGCTACTCATGTAAATAGTGATTACATAAAGACTTACCCAAATCATACTAGAGGAAACGAGGCGGTTGGACAAGTACCCTTGTTTATCTATTACAAAAATGGAACCTCTCAAACGATTAATGCAAATGGTAGAAACTCTTTAGATTTAGCACCTACTATTCTTGACTATGTTGATATTTCCGCCCCAAACTATTTTTTAGGAACAAGTCTTTTTTCCAATAAAGAGTCTTCACTTTATAGTCATATTTTTAGTTCAGAAACGAACATTATGACTACTAAGGGAGGGAAGTTAAGTAATTTATCCAAATCCGAGCTAAAAAAAGTAAAAAAGAAGATTCAAAAATATAATATTGCGCAAATTCAGCCACAAAAAGTAAAAAAGAGGATTGAAAAATACGATGTTGCGCAAATTCAGCCATAAAAAATTCTTTAAAACTGCATTACTGATTTTCATTAACTGGATATTTTATTTATTTTTTAACAAGGAAAGATTATGAAAAAAGTTATTAAATCGCCGTATTTTATTCTAGGATGTTATAGTTTAATCGTAGCTGTGATTTCGCATTATTTTATTAATGTGGGAGATCTGCAGCACGACTACGGATATCACTTGGCACGACTGGTCGGTTTGGCGCAATCTATAAAAAATGGTGACTATCTCCCTAACTTAAACTTTGTATTTGGTAATAATATTGGCTACGCGTCGCCTATGTTTTATGGAAACTGGCAATTTTATTTTCCATCTATTATTTATCTACTAACTAGAAGTGCAAGTATTGCTTATACTAGTTTTGCTTTTGAATTGCTTCTATTTCTTACTTGGTCTTCGTTCTTTTCAGTAAAAGGGATGATAAATAATGAAAGGAAAGGACTGCTGTTTTCTATGACTGTAGCAGTAACTTTTCCATGGTTTGGTTATGGAATGACCATGGCTGCGATGTTTGTTCCTTTAATTATATATTCGATTTATAAAGTTTTATTCCAAGAAAAATTGAATCCAGTTTTATTAGGTGTTTCTGTAGCATTATTGCTGCAAACACATTTATTATCAACCTTGATTCTTGGAATATATGGATTAGTTTTTCTCCTACTAAATATAAAACAATGCTCTCTTTTAAAAATGATATCATTTTTAAAATCAGGTGTTATAGCTGTTCTTCTTTCAATAGGCTATCTTATTCAATATGTTGAGCAAGTTAAGTCACAAAAGTTCTTTTTTAATTGGACATTAAGAAACTATCCTTTTAGTTCGGAAGCTTTGGTTGTTCCTGAGAGCTTTACATCTCTTTTAGTTAACTATGAAAAACCCATAATTTTGATTTTGATGATTATTCTTTTTTCTAGATATAGGAAATTGAGTGAGTTTTCAAGACAATTACTGATAGTCTCCTCGATAATGTTTATAGCCCAGTCAGATATTTTTCCGTGGAAAGGCTTACTACATTTTACTTTCTTAGCAACATTACAAGATACTCGTCGTATAGTGTTTTTTACCCCAATTTTAATCATGCTGGCATGTACATTGGAGTTGAGCAGAAAAAATTTATATCAACTTTTGATATGCCAATTGGCATTTTACATGTTTAGTAGTGTTTTGAATTATTTGCCGAGACACTCAGTGATACAAAATATCTCAAACTATAATACCTTATCGAGAGAAGCTTTTACCTTTTCCTCTAGTGGTTTTGATACTTCAGGCGATGAATATTTTACATCTTCTGTGAATAATTCTGATGTTAGAGATGGCACTATTAATAATTTTGAATATGATACTTCAAAAGTTAAAATTGTAAACATAAAAAAAGGTTATAATAATCTAGAATTTGATATTCTTCCTAAAGATGGGTCAACAATAGACTCTCCAATCACTGTTGTTTTACCTCGTATTTGGTATAAGGGATATCAGGTTACTTATTCTGAGGGAGCAGACGGAGGAATTCCCAAGTTGGCCTATGGAACACTCACTAAAAATGAAAAGGCAATAGCTAGGGCCTATAATAGTCCAGATAAATCTAAAAAGACTTTATATGACGGAAGAATAACGCTATCTATTAGAAAGTTAGGACATGTTAAGGTCTATTATAAGAAGACCTTCCTTCAGATTGTTGGTTATACCCTAGAGACAGTCTCGTTTATCGTGCTAGGACTTTATATATTTGTAAAATCATTAAAAATGTCTAGAGAGGTTTAATATGCAGAAACTATCAATTGTTGTTCCCTGTTATAATGAGCAGGAAACCATTTATCCTTTTTTAGAGGCAACGCAAAAAGTTGAGGAGCAGATGCATAATCAGCTAACTTTTGAGTACATCTTTGTTAATGATGGTTCAAAAGATAAAACCTTAGAAGTTCTGAGAAGAGTAAGTAAGCAATTTACCAATGTTCACTATATTTCTTTTTCTCGTAATTTTGGGAAAGAAGCAGGGCTTTTAGCAGGACTTGAAGCAGCCAGCGGTGATTTAGTAACTGTTATGGATGTTGATTTACAAGATCCGCCTGAATTGTTGGTAGACATGTATGCTAAAATTCAAGAAGGATTTGATGTAGTAGGTACACGCCGCGCCGATCGAAAAGGTGAACCGCCTGTCAGAACGTTCTTCTCTAAGATGTTTTATAAAATCATTAATATGGTTTCTGACACGGAAATGGTTGATGGTGCACGTGACTTTCGACTTATGACTCGGCAAGTTGTTGATGCTATACTTGATTTAGAAGAAGTTAATCGTTTTTCAAAAGGTCTCTTCTCTTGGGTTGGCTTTGATGTGACCTACATCAGTTATGAGAATCGGGAGCGTGTTGCCGGTGAAACCTCTTGGAGTTTTTGGAGTCTATTTAAATACTCTATGGACGGATTTATCAATTTCTCCGAAGCGCCATTAAATCTTGCAACATGGGCAGGTGCCTTCTCATTTATCATTTCAATTATTGGTATTTTATTTATCATCATTCGAAAATTAACGGTTGGTGATCCAGTCTCCGGTTGGCCAAGTTTGGTTTGTATCATTCTCTTTATTGGTGGCTTACAGTTATTGGCGCTGGGGATTATCGGAAAATACATTTCCAAAATTTTCCTTGAAACCAAAAAACGTCCAGTTTACATTATTAAAGAAAAGGCTTAGCATTAAAGTTTGGAAGTTTTCCAAGCTTTTTTTCTTTCTTCCGAATAGATAAAATGTAAGCATTTTATCTATTGGAGGAAAAATATTTGAAAAAATTCAAGTTTTTGTTGTTATCTAGCTGTATTTTGGGCGGAGTGACGTTTGCTCAGTCAAGTCAGGCTCAAGAAGTAGGGCCGATTATTCAAAAGGGTGCTTATAATGCTACTAGTCGTAGTTTTGATGTGACGGTTAGAGAGGCTTCAAATGGAAAGGCCATAAAGACTGTTGATGTTGCAGTCTGGTCAGAGGAGAATGGTCAAGATGACATCAAATGGTATTCTAGCTCTGCTATTTCTCAGGGGCAAACTAGTGTACGCTTCAATCTTGCAAATCACAGCAATCGAGCAGGTAATTATAACACTCATGCCTATGTAACTTTTGCTGACGGCAAAAAGACTGGTTATGTTTTGGAAAATACGAAAGTTGATCCGACTCCTCCTAAAATCACTCTTGGTGGTGGGAACGTTTCGTTGACATCGGAAGTGAATGCACCGTCTAATGGACATCTGATGACAGCTATATGGTCGGAAGAGAATGGCCAGGACGATATCAAATGGTATACCACAGATGGTAATGGGTTAGCTAGTGCTCCGCTTGCTAACCACAAAGGTTATGGTACTTATCAAGCTCATACCTACTTGCATCAAAACGGTAAGATGACGCCAGTAGCCATCCAGTCATTTTTAATTGACCGTCCCAATATCAGTACTCAAGTAGTACAGGTATCAGATAAAATCTATGATGTGATGATTAGCAATGTGCCTGACTATATTTCGACAATCTGGGTTCCGACCTGGTCAGACGTTAATGGCCAAGATGATGTCAAATGGTATCAAGCTCAAAAAATTGGTACAAATACCTACAAGCAAAGAATTCATTTAGAAAATCACGGCTACGATTTTGGTCATTATAGCGTCCATGTTTATGGTGAAAATACTCTTTTAGGTAAAAAAGAGGGCTATGCAGTAACTCCAGGTTTTCAGGTAAGTAGCATTTCAGGTTTAGAAAATCCACAAGTTAGCTTTTCATCGTCAGGTACAAATCAATTTACGGTGTCCGTAGCTGAAACACTTATGTCTAAAAAGGTCACAGCCTTGAAACTTCAAGTAAGTTCACGGACAAATGCTCAGTTGAGCCAGCAGTTTGAAGCTAAATCGGTGAGTTATGGCAAGGCAAGCATTGCAGTAAATTTAGCAAGCCTGACTAATACTGCTGATAGATTCGGTCTTGTGGCGACAGTCCTTTATTCGGATAATAGCAGCACAGATTTCCCATTAAGCGATCAAAATTTTGTGCCACAAGTACAGACTCAAGTGACTTCGCAGCCAGCAAAGCCAAGAATTACAGCCTATATCAACGAGGCAAATACTTATCCAGTTGGTCAGTGCACTTGGGGTGTCAAAGAGCTGGCACCTTGGATTCCAAACTGGCTTGGTAATGCAACTGGCTGGGCCGTTAATGCGAGAGCTAAGGGATTCAGCATTGGTAATACCCCGAAAGTAGGCTCTATCGTTGTTTGGCCAAATGAGGCAGGCGGGTACGGGCATGTGGCTTATGTCACTCATGTAGAAAGTGCCACACGCATTCAAGTCAAAGAAGCTAATTACGCTGGTAAGCAATATATTGGCAATTTTCGTGGCTGGTTCAATCCTTTAGCGTCTTACTGGGGTGGCTCAGTTAGCTACATTTATCCAGATTAATGGTTTGTAAAGGAGAGTTGAGTTTACCTTCAAGTCTCCTTTTTATTATCAAACTTCCTTGAAGCGGAAAATCAAAAATGCTATAATGTTAGAAAAATTAATATATGAGGAAGATTTTGGAAAAGAAAAGTTTAAAACCCTACTTATTAGCTCCGCTGCTAGTGTCAGCTTTCCTGTTATCAAACTTAGCCAAGGCTGATGAGAATACAAGAGATAACCAAACACAGACTGATAGCTCAGTTCAGGTGGTTGCTCCAACTGTTTCTGAATCAAGTAATTCGGTCACTGAAACGACTAGCTCATCTGCAAGCAGTCAGGCAACAACAAATTCTGCTTTAACAAGTAGTATTTCATCGACTGAAAATGTTCAGATTGCATCAACTGACATGGTAATGTCAAAAGACAGTTCGGGCTCTGTAACTGCTGAAATAAGTACAGAAAATACTGACAATAGCCAAGTATCATCCACCAATAGCCAACCTAAGCAAATTGTGCCATTCCAAGAAGAGTCAAAAGTGTCTAGTTCTGAACAAGATCAACCAAGTTCAGCTAAGTCAAGCTCAACAACTGCAACACCCTCAGTCAAGCAAGAAGTTAAAGTAAAGTCACAAGATGAAGCTAGTTTGTCAGCAACTAATACACAAGCCCAGTCAGCTGCAGTCACCACATTAGCCATGTATCGTCTCTACAATCCCAACTCAGGCGAGCATTTTTATACCTCAAATGGTTACGAAAAAGTAAGTCTTGTTAAGCTTGGCTGGCGTGATGAAAATGTAGCCTGGTATGCACCGACCAAAGGAGAGGAAGTTTATCGTCTTTATAATCCTAATGCCGGTGATCACCATTATACAGTAAACAAGGGTGAGATGACTAATTTGTCAAATCTGGGTTGGCGCTATGAAGGTATTGCTTGGTATTCGGCAGGAACAATTGCTATGTATCGCCTTTATAATCCTAATGCTAAATCAGGTAGCCATCACTACACAGCATCTAAGAGTGAAGTGGTTTCTCTGACCAAACTTGGCTGGCG
>NZ_KB904085.1 GCF_000379985.1 Streptococcus caballi DSM 19004
CACAAACTGGTTTGCGGTGGAAACGATGTCGTTAATACTATCAAGTAAATGAGCTTTAATCTGGTCTAGCATGATTTTTCCCCTTTTATTTTTAGTGTAACATAAAAAACTAACCTACCACAAAACGTGATAGGTTAGTTAACTTAATGACATTGGGCTTTGGACTTGGTCTATCTTGATCAGAAAAATCACCTCTTTCATCAGACTAATTATCAAGTTCACTATTTCGAAATGCGGCAATCGCAGAGTCGTTTGCTCAGACAAATGGCAACTAATATCAATCGTTGTCAGTTAGAAAGTGATGAAAGTCTTATTTTAGCTGATTTATTTAGGAAAACGGCTTTGCAACTGAGTGAGAAAAATTCTGGTTTTGCTTTGATTGAACAGATTGAAGAGGTGCTAAAGCAATTTCGTCAGAGAGAACTGCCTAAGAGTCGTGAAGAGTTTGAAATGAGGGCTATCTTATTTCAGATTTTTCAGGATTTAGAACGTTTGATTCGACTCAAAGTTGACTTTTACAGGGATTATCATTTGGAATAAGGAAGTCAGTTCTCTTCTCATGAATGTTAGACAAGTATAGGCTACGTCTGAAAAACAAATCTGATAGCACCATTTAGTCTTTGATTTTTTAATGGCAACCTGTGAAGTTATCCATTTACTGAAGTTAAAGTTGATAAAGCGCGTAAAGATTTCTTGGAGAATGCCTTCCTTTTGGATAGTGGTACTGTCATAAGTTCTTTAACTTAATGACATTGCAGCATTTCTAGGCTTTTTTTGCTATAATGGTAGCATTAGAAGATTCAAATGAGGAATTTATGAATAATATTAAATGCCCGCATTGCGGAACTGTTTTTACAATCAATGAAACGGAATACAGTCAGCTTTTAGCACAAGTTCGTAGCAATGAGTTTGACAAAGAAATCCACGACCGTCTTGAAAAAGAAAAGGCATTGCTAGAAGAAAAATCAAAAAACGATTTGCAAACTCAAGCTAGCGCTAAAGATAAAGAAATCAGCGACTTAACCACGCAGCTGGAACAGCTAAAACAGACACTAGCCTTAGAAAACCAACGCCTTTTAAGTCAAAAAGAGCAAGAAATTACTGAGTTGAAATCGCAATTGGAAAATCTAACTTCCGTAAAAGAACTAGAACTAAATCAAGCGTTATCTAAGAAAGATAAGGAATTAGTTGAGGTTCAAAATCAACTGGAACGTTTATCTCTTGAAAATAAAAACAGTCTAATTGAAGCCGTTGCGGCTGTTGAAAAAGAACGTGATGATGCCAAATCAAAATTAGCTATTCAAGAAAAAGAGGCAGAATTATTCTTAGCTTCTGTCAAGAGTGACTATGAAGCACAACTAAAAGCGGCTAACGAGCAGGTGGAATTTTACAAAAATTTCAAAGCGCAACAATCGACAAAAGCTATCGGAGAAAGCTTAGAAGTCTATGCTGAAACGGAGTTTAACAAGGTTCGTGCTTACGCTTTTCCAAATGCCACTTTCGGTAAAGACAATGAAGTGTCAAGCCGTGGTTCAAAAGGGGATTTCATTTATCGTGAAACGGACGAAAATGGTATTGAAATACTATCCATCATGTTTGAGATGAAAAATGAAGCTGATGAAACAAAAACGAAGCACAAAAATAGAGATTTCTATAAAGAATTAGACAAAGACCGTCGCGAGAAAAATTGTGAGTATGCCGTTTTAGTAACCATGCTAGAGGCAGACAATGATTACTTCAATACTGGTATTGTTGATGTTAGTCATGAGTATGAAAAAATGTACGTTGTCCGTCCACAGTTATTCATTCAATTGATTGGTATTTTGCGAAATGCTGCGCTCAACTCACTCAAATATAAGCAAGAGTTAGCTTTGGTACGTGAACAAAATATTGACATCACACACTTTGAAGATGACCTTGAAACCTTCAAAAACGCTTTTGCTAAGAACTATACTTCAGCAAGTAATAACTTCAAAAAAGCCATTGATGAAATTGATAAATCAATCCGCCGCATGGAAGAAGTCAAGCGCTTTTTGACAACTAGTGAAAATCAGCTCCGCCTTGCTAACAATAAATTAGACGATGTTTCCGTCAAAAAATTAACACGAAAAAATCCAACCATGCGTGCCAAATTTGAAGCGTTAAAAGAAGAATAGGACCTTTCAATGTGGTGTTGTTTCTTTTCCTGAAATGTGTGAGGACTGAAAATGATTATTAGACCTGCTCAACTATTAGATATTGAAAAGTTATCCCCTCTTTATGCTGAACTTGGCTATCCTGTCAAGGAAGCTGAATTGGTTAGACGATTAAAAACAGTTCTTTCTCATCCTGATTACCATCTTTTAGTCGCAGTTGATGACAATGAAATCATTGGGATGATTGGTTATGCTAAAATGTTATTTTTTGAAAATGACGGCGCCTACTATCGTATTCTTATTCTGGTAGTATTACAAAACTATCGCCGTAAAGGTGTTGCGACAGCCTTGACAGATGCTGTCAAAAATCGTGCACTGTCTGAAAATATTCACGCTTTAGCGCTAAATAGTGGGGATACTTTAGAACGGCAAATAGCTCATCGTTTTTATGAAAATTATGGTTTCAAGCAAGCTAGTCGTGGTTATTCTCTCTATCTAAAATAATGTTAATTTGTTAATAGTTTCAAAATCATTGTCACTTTTCTGATGTGTTATAATAAAGCTATCAAATATTGAGGTAATTATTATGAACAATAGTATAGATTTATCGAAGCCAGTCGCTGAGACGATTAAGGAACACCCAGAAGTGAAAGAGATTTTGGTAGATTTGGGGTTTAAGCCATTGTCAAAACCTGCCCTGCTAAACACAGTTGGGAAAGTAACGTCTCTAAAAGCTGGTGCAAAGTTAGCTAATATTTCACTTAAAAAAATTCAACGAACACTTGAATTTAATGGTTATGAAGTGATTGGAGGCAGTTATGACTGAAAATCGTATCGAAATACTAAAAGATATTCTGTTACGTTTGCATCATGGCGCTGATGCTAAGTCTGTTCAAGAGGATTTTGATCAGCATTTTGCAGGTGTGTCAGCCCTGGAAATCTCAATGATGGAACATGAGCTAATGGGGACTGATACTGGCATTACTTTTGAGGATGTCATGAGCCTGTGTAATGTTCATGCTAATCTTTTTAAAGGTGCTATCTCAGATGTTGATGTGCCAGATGCGGAGCAAGAAGGGCATCCAGTCTATGTTTTTAAACAAGAAAATCTTACTTTACGTGCTGCCATGTTACGCATTCGTCGTATTATCGAAAATTATGAAAAGGCTGAAAACGAGGAATTTCGTCCAGATTTGATTCGTGGATTGAAGCATCAGATGAGTCTTTTAGGGCAATTCCAGAATCATTATAATCGTAAAGAAAACCTCTTTTTCCCAGTTATGGAACGATATGGGCATGATGCACCGCCAAAAGTCATGTGGGGTGTTGATGATGATATTAGATCGCTTTTTGAAAAAGCGCAAGCTGCTGTGGAGCAGTTACCTGACCTAACAATTGAGGAAGTCTCTTTAGCCTTTGAAGCATTCGCAAAAGAATTCGAAGAAATGATTTTCAAGGAAGAAGCTATTCTCTTGATGATTTTATTGGAAACATTAACTCAAGATGATTGGCTGTCGATTGCCGAAGAAAGTGATGCTTATGGCTATGCAATTGTTAAACCAACAGCTAAATGGCAACCGCATCGTGAAAATTTTTGGGATACAAAACAAGACCTTGCGCATTCGACAAAACAAACAGAAGATAGTCAAGAAAATTCAATAACTGATAATCAATTGACCAAAGTCATTGATACGCCAGAAGGGCAGTTCACCATTAGCTTTACACCCAAAAAGGAAAATCAAAGTTTTGACCGTACGAGTCAACAATCATTCGGTAACGGTTATCTATCCGTTGAGCAAGCTAATCTTATTCTCAATCATTTACCATTAGAAATCACTTTCGTCAATAAAGATGATATTTTCCAATATTACAACGATAGCAAAGCACCAGATGAAATGATTTTTAAACGGACACCAAGTCAGATTGGACGCCATGTTGAGCTTTGTCATCCACCGAAAGTTTTGGATAAAGTCAAGAAAATTTTTACGCTTTTGCGCTCTGGCGAACGAGATAAAGTTGTGATGTGGTTCAAGTCAGAAAAACTCGGCAAATTTGTCCATGTCACCTACGCTGCTGTTCGTGATGAAAACGGTGAATTTCAAGGTGTGCTCGAATATGTTCAGGACATCAAACCATTCTTTGAATTGGACAGTGACTTTAATCGTGATATCTAATAAATGCTCCTTAGTGGAGTTTTTATTCTTGTCTTTTTAGGTTGAAAACAGGTATAATAAAATTTATGATTAGTGGTATTATAAACTTAAAAAAAGAGGCTGGAATGACCAGCCATGATGCAGTTTTTAAATTACGTAAGGTTTTAAAAGAAAAGAAAATTGGTCATGGTGGGACACTTGACCCTGATGTAGTCGGAGTCTTGCCCATTGCTGTTGGGAAAGCCACCCGTGTCATTGAGTACATGACAGAGGCCGGTAAAGTTTATGAAGGACAAGTAACTCTTGGCTTTTCAACGACAACTGAGGATGCTAGTGGTGAAATGATTGAACAGACTGTTGTCAATGAAAATCAAGTAACAGCGCAAGCTATTGATCAGGCCATGGAATCTTTTGTGGGAAATATCATTCAGATTCCGCCAATGTATTCGGCAGTTAAGGTTAATGGCAAGAAACTTTATGAGTATGCACGTGTAGGTCAAGAAGTTGAACGTCCTGAGCGTCAAGTGACAATTTTTAGCTTCAAACGAACCAGTGATTTGACTTTTTTTGATGGCTGCTGCCGCTTTAATTTTCGAGTGGCTTGCAGCAAGGGAACTTATGTTAGAACCTTGGCTGTTGATTTGGGAGCTAAATTGGGCTATGCTAGTCACATGTCATTTTTGGCGCGAACAGCATCAGCAGGCTTGGAGTTAGAAAATGCTTTGACTCTAGCAGAGATTGCTGAAAAAGTTGCCCAGAACGACTGGACGTTTATGCTTCCAATTGAATATGGTGTTTTGGATTTACCAAAAGCTGAGCTGACTCAAGAACAGGTCAGAGAAATTTCATTCGGGCGTCGAGTGACTTTAGACAGTGATGAATCTTTGTTAGCGGGCTTTGACGCAAATAAGTTAGTTGCCATTTTGGAAAAAAGAGATCAAGAATACAAGCCTCGTAAGGTTCTTTTATAATTAGAATATAGGTACTAGATGGAAATACAAGAAATAAAAAATTACAAGGATATCAAAGTCAGTCAGGACAGTGTTTTGGTTTTGGGCTATTTTGATGGCCTCCACCGAGGCCACAAGGCCTTATTTGATAAGGCTAAGGAAATAGCTGATCGGGACAATTTGCAAGTGGTTGTTCTTACTTTTAAGGAGTCTCCTCGCCTTGCCTTTGTCAAATTCACGCCAGATTTACTTTTGCACCTTACCTACCCAGAAAAACGTTATGCGAAGTTTGCGGAATATGGCGTAGACAGGCTTTATCTGGCTGATTTTACAACAACTTTTTCCAAAACAAGTTCAGATGATTTTATCAAATATTATATTGATAGTCTGAGTGCCAAGACAATTGTTGTCGGATTTGATTATAAATTTGGACACGACCGTAAAGACGTTACTGATTTAGCGCAGCAATTCAATGGTGACGTTGTCGTTGTGCCAGAAGTTCAAGATAATGGTGAAAAAATTAGTTCAACACGGATTCGTCAGTTGATTTTTGATGGCAATATTAAAGAAGTTAATCGTTTATTAGGTTACAATTTTAGCACGCGTGGTATTGTCGTACATGGTGATGCGCGTGGGCGAACTATTGGTTTTCCAACGGCTAATCTAGCGCCGATTGACCGCACTTTTTTACCTGCTGATGGTGTTTATGTTTCAGACGTACTTGTTGATGGGAAGCGCTACCGAGCCATGACGTCAATCGGAAAAAATGTTACCTTTGGCGGGACTGATTTACGTTTGGAAGCTAATATATTTGCCTTTGAAGGCGACATTTATGGTGAATCAATTGAAATCATTTGGCTTGATAAAATCCGTGATATGGTCAAATTTAACGGGATTGATGATCTAGTGGCTCAATTGAAAAGTGACAAATCCATCGCTTTAAATTGGAAAAAGGATAGCCAAAACTAGTAATTTTTTGTATAATAAGAGTAAGTTTGTTTGATAAGAGGCCAACACATGATTACCTTATTTTTATCTCCCAGCTGTACCAGCTGTCGAAAAGCGCGTGCTTGGTTTACTAAACACGATGTTGCTTTTCAAGAACACAATATTATTACAAGTCCTCTGACTACCGAGGAGTTAATGGCTATCCTGTCATTTACTGAAAACGGAACTGAGGATATTATTTCGACCCGTTCAAAAGTTTTTCAAAAACTAAATATAGATGTCGACGAATTATCTATTTCTGAGTTAATTCAGCTCATTTCAGAAAACCCAACGCTTTTGCGACGTCCTATTATTTTGGACAAAAAGAGAATGCAGATCGGATTTAACGAAGATGAAATTCGTGCTTTCTTGTCGCGTGATTATCGCAAGCAGGAGCTGAGACAAGCTACTATAAGAGCAGAAATTGAGGGGACCAATGCCTAAGAATTACTCTTATCCACTTGATTTGACTTGGAGCACTGATGAGATTTCTTCAGTGCTTCATTTTTTGAATCAAGTTGAAAACGCTTATGAGACCAAAGCTTCTGTCAAAAGTCTTTTGGATAGCTACGTTATTTTCAAAAGCGTCGTCACAAGCAAGTCCCAAGAAAAGCAAATTGATCGTGAATTTGAGAAAAGTAGTGGTTATTCAACATATCGTGCCGTTCAGGCTGCTAAAAAAAAGGGGAAAGGATTCATTTCTCTTGGAAAATAAATATCTTTTTGCACAAAAAATCATTCGTCAAGCTGGTCAACTCATCAAGTCAGAAATGGCTAAACATCTGGAAATTGAGGAAAAGACACGTTTTGATGACTTAGTGACTAATCTGGACAAGAGTACGCAAGATTTTCTCATTGCTCAGATTCAGGCCACCTGTCCAGATGACAAGGTTATGGCAGAAGAAAATGGCGTCCGTCATCCAATTGACCAAGGCAAGGTCTGGGTTTTGGATCCTATTGACGGAACGGTTAACTTTATCGTACAAGGTGATAATTTTGCGGTGATGATCGCTTATTTTGAAGATGGCATCGGTCAGTTCGGTTTGATTTATGATGTCATGAACGATGTGCTTTACCATGGTGGTGGTCAGTTTGATGTTTATGCGAATAATAAACGATTACCGATCTACAAAGACCGCCCTTTTAATCGCTCTCTGATTGGGGCTAACTTTGCCATGAGTTCTGATAATGTGCACGGTATTCGCGATTTAGCAGCCCAGACCTTGGGGGTTAGGGTTTATGGCGGAGCTGGCATTAGTATGTCACATGTGCTGTCTGGTCATCTCTTAGGATATTTTTCTTATATTCAACCTTGGGATTATGCTGCCGCCTTAGTCATGGGAGAGAAGCTTGGTTACACTTTATTGACGCTTGAAGGGGCTAAACCTGATTTTAAGACGCGTCAAATGGTCATGTTTGTTCCAAGGATCAAGTTAGCAGAGATTCAAAAATTTGTCCATTAAGGAGCTCATAAGTCACAAAAACCTAATTTGAGGGCTCAATTTAGGTTTTTTAGCTGCCTATGCAAGAAAAGATATAGTATAATAGAGATATGTTATTACCTGAAAAATTTACAGACAAGTACCATCAGATACTAGGCTCTGAAGCTGAAGATTTTTTGATTAGCTTTGATCAAGAGGCTGTTGCAGGTTTTCGTATTAATCCACTGAAAAAAGTGCAGCACAGTTTCCCGACCCCCATTCCTAATACGATATGGGGATATTATGGCAAAGTTTCTGGAAAATCAGCAGAGCATGTCTCAGGTCTTGTTTATTCACAAGAGCCTGCGGCTCAGATGGTTGCACAAGCAGCTAAGCCCGAAAAAGGTATGAAGGTACTGGACTTGGCTGCTGCACCGGGAGGAAAATCGACTCATCTGCTCAGCTATTTATCCAACACTGGCGTCCTCGTCAGCAATGAAATTTCAAATAAACGTAGCAAGATTTTGGTAGAGAATATTGAACGCTTTGGGGCACGTAACGTTGTTGTGACCAATGAGAGTGCTGATCGACTGGCTAAGGTTTTCAAAAATTATTTTGATCTAATCATTTTTGATGCCCCTTGCTCCGGAGAAGGAATGTTCAGAAAGGATCCTGCAGCTATTCAGTATTGGGAGCGGGACTATCCAGCTAAGTGCGCTGCGCTGCAAAGGGAAATTTTACTAGATGCGATGAAAATGTTAGCGCCTGGTGGAATCTTGGTCTATTCGACTTGCACATGGGCACCTGAGGAAAACGAAGAAGTTATCCAGTGGCTCTTAGAAGAGTTTGATGATCTAGAACTAATTGATATTCCTAAAATCAATGGCATGGTAGAAGGAATAAATATGCCAGAAGTCGCCAGAATGTACCCACATCATTTCAAGGGTGAAGGTCAATTTGTGGCTAAGTTGAAAGATAAGCGATTGAGAAAAGATATCAAAGTTAAATCTGGTAAATCCAATCTAACCAAGGAACAATTGGGATTGTGGCAGGATTTTGCTAGCAAACATTTGAAAATTCAGTTAGATGGTCTTTTGCAAACTTTTGGTGATCAACTTTACTTGCTCCCAAATGATTTGCCAGATTTGTCCAAATTAAAAATTGCTAGGAATGGCCTCCATTTAGGGACTTTCAAAAAGAAGCGCTTTGAACCTTCATTTGCGCTTGGTCTGGCTTTGACTAGCGATGATATAGAACAATCGCTGGAAATTGATATAGAACAGTTTAAACTATATGTCTCGGGAAATGTAGTTCCTCTGACAGAGTCGGTGCCAAATGGCTGGTATCAAGTGCTGGTAAACGGTAACGGCATAGGGTTTGCCAAGGTTGTTGGAAATACTTTGAAAAATTACTTTCCTAAGGGGCTTCGTTTTAATCCTTAACTGTTATTGAATACATTTTAAAATCAATTAGAAGAAAAAGGCTTTTCAATTTAATAAATGATGTGTTACTATTTGAAAGTAAGGTTTTCAAATTTTACTTTTATTTTCAAAAATGAATAGGAAAAAGAAAAATGAAAAAGAAACAAAAAGTTTTTTTGCTTACTTGTCTAATCTTCCTTTGCCTGCCACTGACGGCCTGTGCTAAGTGGATTGATAAGGGACAATCCATTACCAGTGTTGGCTCGACAGCCTTGCAGCCACTTGTAGAAGCAGCTGCAGATGAATTTGGACATAACAATGTTGGTAAGATTGTCAATGTTCAAGGTGGTGGTTCAGGAACAGGTCTGTCTCAAGTTCAGTCTGGTGCGGTTCAAATTGGTAATAGCGATTTGTTTGCCGAAGAAAAGGACGGAATTGATGCTAGCAAACTAGTTGATCATCAGGTCGCTGTTGCAGGGTTGGCAGTTATTACTAATAAAAAAGTAAAAGTCTCTAACTTGACCATCGACCAACTGCAAAAGATTTTCACTGGTGAATACACTAACTGGAAACAGTTAGGTGGTCAAGACTTGGATATTTCAATTATTAATCGCGCCGCTAGCTCAGGTTCTCGAGCAACTTTTGATGCCGTTGTCATGGATGGCAAAAGTGCTAAACAAAGCCAAGAACAAGATTCAAATGGAATGGTCAAATCTATCGTATCGCAGACACCTGGCGCCATCTCTTATTTGGCGTTTGCTTATGTAGATAATTCAGTTAAGACGTTGCAACTAAATGGATATAAACCAACTGTTAAGAATGTGACAACAAATAATTGGCCACTCTGGTCTTACGAACATATGTACACCAAGGGAGAAGTAACTGGTCTAACCAAAGAATTTCTGGACTATATGATGAGTGATGAGGTTCAAAATGGAGTTGTTGCTGGGATGGGATATATTTCAATCAATGATATGAAAGTTGTAAAAAGTGCCGATGGTACGGTCACAACTAAATAAAGGAGCTATCATGACTAAACAAGAACTCGCAAAACAATTGACTTCACCGTCAAAAAATTCGCGGTTGGAGAAATTTGGTAAAACTATCACATTCATTTGCTTAGGTTTAATTGTCTTCATTGTTGCAATGATTTTGCTCTTTGTTGCTCAAAAAGGTTTGTCAACGTTCTTCGTTGATAAAATCAATCCCTTGAAATTCCTTTTTGGGACCGAATGGCAGCCAACTGTAAAAGGAGCGGATGGTAAACCACTTCTAGGAGCCTTGCCAATGATTCTGGGCTCGTTTATCGTAACCATTCTTTCGGCTATTATTGCAACACCTTTTGCTATTGGAGCTGCCGTCTTTATGACAGAAATTTCACCGAAATATGGTGCTAAGATTTTGCAGCCAACGGTCGAATTGCTGGTCGGCATTCCATCTGTTGTATATGGATTTATTGGTCTCCAAGTCGTTGTACCATTTGTCCGTTCCATCTTTGGAGGTACTGGTTTTGGTATCTTGTCAGGGGTTTTTGTCCTTTTTGTTATGATTTTGCCGACGGTTACCTTCATGACAGTTGACAGCCTGCGTGCTGTGCCTCGTCATTACAAGGAAGCCAGTCTTGCTATGGGGGCCACTCGCTGGCAAACAATCTGGCGTGTTATCTTAAATGCAGCTAAACCTGGTATTTTTACCGCAGTTGTCTTTGGCATGGCACGTGCTTTTGGTGAAGCGTTGGCTATTCAGATGGTCGTTGGGAACTCTGCTGTTATACCAACATCACTGACAACACCAGCTGCAACGTTGACTTCTGTTCTAACCATGGGGATTGGAAATACTGTCATGGGAACCGTCCAAAATAATGTTCTCTGGTCATTGGCTTTAGTTTTGCTTGTTATGAGTTTAGCTTTCAACATGCTGATGAGATTTATAACAAGAGAGAAAGGGAAGAAAAACTATGCACGCTAAAAAAATTGATAAATTAGCAACAGGTATTCTCTATACCATTGCGGGGATTATCATTGCTATTTTGGCCTCCTTGTTACTTTTCATTTTAGTCAAGGGGTTGCCGCACATTAACTGGCATTTCTTGACTGGTCGCTCCTCATCTTATGAAGCTGGTGGAGGGATTGGTATCCAGCTATACAATTCACTCTTCTTGCTGATTATCACTTTGATTATATCAGTTCCGCTGTCAATGGGCGCAGGTATTTACCTATCCGAATATGCTAAAAAAGGTCGTGTGACCAATTTTATTCGAACCTGTATTGAGATTTTATCATCACTGCCATCAGTCGTTGTTGGACTTTTTGGATATTTGATTTTTGTTGTCCAATTCCAATACGGTTTCTCTATTATCTCAGGAGCATTGGCGTTAACGGTCTTTAACTTGCCGCAAATGACACGTACGGTGGAAGACAGCCTTCGTCAAGTTCACCATACGCAGCGTGAGGCAGGGCTTGCCCTCGGTATTTCACGCTGGGAAACAGTGATTCATGTAGTTATTCCCGAAGCATTACCAGGGATTGTTACAGGGATTGTCTTAACTTCTGGTCGTATTTTTGGCGAGGCTGCAGCGCTTATCTATACAGCTGGGCAGTCAGCACCATCCTTAGATTGGGGCAATTGGAATCCGCTTAGTGTTACCAGCCCAGTTTCTATTTTTCGTCAAGCTGAAACATTGGCTGTTCATATTTGGAAGGTCAACAGTGAAGGAACTATTCCTGATGCCACTCAAGTTTCTCAAGGAAGTGCAGCAGTACTCTTGATTTTTATTCTAATTTTCAACCTGTCTGCTCGCTACCTCGGCAAGAAAATCCATCAAAAAATGACATCAGCGTCATAAAGGAGATAAGTTAATGACTGAATATAATTGGAATGAAAGGCATATCATTACTTTCCCCGAAGATAATTTAGCTCTGGCTACCAAAGACCTTCATGTTTATTATGGACAAAAAGAGGCTATCAAAGGGATTGATATGCAATTTAAAAAAAATAAAATTACTGCTCTGATTGGTCCATCGGGTTGCGGAAAGTCAACTTTTCTACGGAGTCTTAACCGCATGAATGACACCATTGATATTGCCAAAGTTACTGGTCAAATTTTGTACGAAGGCATTGATGTCAATGCGTCAAATATCAATGTTTATGAAATGCGTAAGCATATTGGCATGGTTTTTCAACGGCCTAATCCATTTGCTAAATCTATCTACAAAAATATTACCTTTGCCTATGAACGTGCGGGCGTTAAAGATAAAGAGTTTTTGGATGAAATCGTTGAGACTTCTTTGAAGCAAGCAGCGCTTTGGAATCAAGTTAAAGATGACTTGCATAAATCAGCTTTCACCTTATCAGGTGGTCAACAACAACGTCTTTGTATTGCTAGAGCCATCGCTGTTAAACCTGATATTCTTCTCATGGATGAGCCAGCGTCTGCCCTTGACCCAATCGCAACTATGCAGCTAGAAGAGACTATGTTCGAACTTAAGAAAAATTATTCAATTATCATTGTTACACACAATATGCAACAAGCTGCTCGCGCAAGTGACTACACGGCATTTTTCTACTTAGGTGACTTAATTGAGTATGATAAGACCAATAATATTTTCCAAAATGCCAAATTGCAATCAACCAGCGACTATGTTTCAGGTCACTTTGGTTAGAAAGGATAAGTAATGACAGAACCTATTTTACAAGTCAAAGACTTGTCTGTATATTACGGCAAGAAAAAGGCGCTTAAAAACGTTTCTATTGATTTTTATCCAAATGAAATTACGGCCTTGATTGGTCCGTCAGGGTCGGGAAAATCAACTCTCTTGCGTTCCATCAATCGTATGAATGATCTTAATCCAGAAATTACCTTGACAGGAGCCATCAATTACAATGGCCATAATATTTATAGTCCACGAACTGACACGGTTGATTTGCGTAAGGAAATTGGTATGGTTTTTCAACAACCTAATCCTTTCCCGATGACAATCTATGAGAATGTTGTCTACGGCTTACGTCTGAAAGGAATTAAGGATAAAGCTATTTTAGAGGAAGCTGTTGAGAGTTCTTTAAAAGGTGCCTCAATTTGGGATGAGGTTAAAGATCGTTTACATGATTCAGCAATCGGATTATCTGGCGGTCAGCAACAGCGCGTTTGCATAGCCCGCGTTTTGGCGACAAGTCCTAAAGTTATCTTACTGGATGAGCCAACTTCAGCTTTAGATCCTATCTCAGCAGGTAAAATTGAAGATACACTTTATGGTCTGAAAGAAAAATATACAATGATTATTGTGACGCGTTCGATGCAGCAAGCGTCGCGCATTTCTAATCGAACTGGATTTTTCTTAGATGGTGATTTGATTGAATATGGTAAGACCAAAGAAATGTTCCTCAACCCGCAGCATAAAGAGACAGAAGATTATATTACAGGTAAATTTGGATAGGAGTCCGATATGTTAAGAACGAAATTTGAAGAAGAATTAGATAAATTGCACAACCAGTTCTACTCAATGGGAACAGAAGTGCTAGGTCAGATTAACAAAACGGTTCGTGCTTTTGTCAGTCACGATCGTGAATTGGCCAAGGAAGTTATTGAAGACGATGAAGTGGTCAATACTTTTGAAGCAAAACTCGAAAAAAAATCACTAGAAATCATCGCATTGCAACAGCCTGTTTCTCAAGATTTACGTACTGTTATTACCGTCTTGAAGGCTTCAAGCGATGTTGAGCGAATGGGGGATCATGCTTCCTCAATTGCAAAAGCAACTATTCGTATGAAAGGTGAAGAACGCATTCCAGAAGTTGAGAAACAAATCAGTGAGATGGGCAAGGCTGTTAAACGCATGGTTGAAGATGCTCTTAATGCCTATATTAATTCCGATGAAGGAAAAGCGTATGAAATTGCGGCCTCAGATGAGATCATTGACCAGTATTTTGTTGATATTCAAAATTATGCCGTTGAGGAAATCCGTAAGCGACCGGATGCAGTCTTTGCTGGGAAGGAATATTTCCAAGTTCTCATGTATCTTGAACGCATCGGTGACTATGCAAGAAACATTTGTGAATGGATCGTTTACCTCAAAACTGGTAAAATTATTGAATTATGATATAATAACATAGTTTGAATAAACTAATTAGTTTAAAGGAGCTATATGAAAACTGTAGAACATTTTGTAGAAAAGTTCGCACCTGAGAATTACAATCTTTTCCTCGATATCAATCGTCAAGAAAAGACATTTACTGGTAATGTTGCTATCAGTGGTGAGGCTTTTGATAATAAGATTTCTTTACACCAAAAAGATTTGGAGATTATCTCTGTTCTTTTGGACAATCAAGAGCTCACTTTTAAAACAGATGATGCTAATGAAGCTATTCATATTGATTTACCTGAAACGGGGAGCATGACTCTTGTTTTGGAATTTTCTGGTCACATTACAGACAATATGACAGGTATTTATCCGTCTTACTACACTGTTGACGGTCAGAAGAAAGAGGTTATTTCAACACAGTTTGAAAGCCATTTTGCTCGCGAAGCTTTTCCAAGTGTTGACGAACCAGAAGCTAAAGCAACTTTTGATTTAAGCGTCAAATTTGACCAAGAAGATGGCGAAGTTGTTCTTTCTAATATGCCAGAGGTTGATGCAGAGCGTCGTCAAGAAACTGGCTTATGGACTTTTGCGACAACTCCACGCATGTCATCTTATCTATTGGCTTTTGCCTTGGGTGATTTACAAGGAAAAACAGCCACAACTCAAAATGGTACTGAAGTGGGTATTTTTGCAACCAAAGCTCATCCTGTTAAATCAATGGACTTTGCTCTGGATATTGCAGTACGTGTGATTAACTTTTACGAAGATTATTTTGGCGTAAAATACCCTATTCCCCACTCCTATCATGTCGCCTTACCGGATTTTTCCGCAGGTGCAATGGAAAATTGGGGATTGGTTACCTATCGTGAAGTTTACTTGCTTGTTGATGACAATTCGACTGTTAAGAGTCGTCAAAATGTAGCGCTTGTAGTGGCTCATGAAATTGCTCACCAATGGTTTGGAAATCTGGTAACCATGAAATGGTGGGATGATTTATGGCTTAATGAAAGTTTTGCTAACATGATGGAATATGTATCTGTCGATGCTATTGAGCCAAGTTGGCATATTTTTGAAGATTTCCAAACAACGGGAGTTCCGTTGGCGCTTGGACGTGATGCAACTGATGGTGTTCAGTCTGTTCACGTGGCAGTCAACCATCCCGACGAAATCAATACGCTTTTTGATCCTGCTATTGTCTACGCTAAAGGTAGTCGTTTGATGCATATGCTTCGTCGCTGGCTAGGGGACAGTGACTTCCGAGCTGGATTGAAGCTTTATTTTGAAAAACACCAGTATAGCAATACGATTGGTCGTGACCTCTGGAATGCTCTAACGGAAACTTCTGGTAAGGATGTTGCTGGCTTTATGGATGCTTGGCTTGAACAGCCTGGTTATCCGATGGTTTCAGCAGAAGTAGTTGACGATACTTTAATCATCAGTCAGAAGCAGTTCTTTATTGGTGAAAATGAATCAAAAGGACGCATTTGGCCAGTTCCTTTGAACAGTAATTGGGCAGGTATCCCTGATACCCTAGTTGGAGAACGATTGGAAATTCCAAATTTTAGTCAATTGGCTGAGCAAAATCAAGGGGCGCTTCGTTTTAATACTGAAAATACAGCTCACTATATCACAAACTATAAAGGTGGTTTGCTTGATGCTATCCTAGCTGACTTGGTTAATCTTGATGCAACCTCTAAACTGCAGGTTATCCAAGAACGTCGTTTACTTGCTGAAAGTAGAGAAATTTCCTATGCTGATCTAGTGCCAGTTATCGCTGGATTGACGGAAGAGACGTCTTATCTTGTTGTTTCAGCAATTAATCAAGTAACTTCTGGCCTAATGCGCTTTGTTGATGAGCATTCTGAGACAGAAGTTGAGTTCAAAGCTTTGTTGGCTAAGATTTTCCAAGCTAATTATGCTAGACTTGGTTTTGAACCAGTGGCTGGTGAATCTGACGAGGATGAATTGGTTCGCCAATCAACTATTAGTGCAGTTTTGTATGCAGACAATGCAGATGCTATCGCAAAAGCCAATCAAATTTTTGAAGCACACAATGAAGATATTGAAGGAATTCCAGCTTCAATTCGTCAGTCTATTTTGTCAAATCAAGTTAAACACGCTGAAAGTCCAGATTTGGTTGATCTTTATTTAAGAGCCTATGTTAAAACCAATGACGGCAATTTCCGCCGACAACTGGCAGCTGCTCTTTCCAATACAAATTCCGAAGCAACTGTTGAACGTTTATTAGCTGAATTGAAGAATAAGGATATAGTTAAGCCTCAAGACTTGGCCATGAGCTGGTACTATCCATTTTTGAATAAATCATTCACTCAAGGTCAGTTTTGGACTTGGGCGCGTGAAAACTGGGCTTGGATCAAATCTATCCTTGGTGGAGATATGAGTTTTGACAAGTTCGTCATTTATCCTGCAAATGTCTTTAAGACAGCAGAAAGATTGGCAGAATACAAGGCTTTCTTTGAACCTCAACTTGATGATATGGCTATTAGCCGTAATATTGCTATGGGAATCAAAGAGATTGCTGCTCGCGTTTCTCTGATTGAAAGTGAAAAATCAGCAGTTGAAGCGGCTATCAAGTCAGTTAATCTTTAACATTTTCCCTAATTATATTTGAATTTATATTCAAAAATCTAGGAGCTGAGTAATCAGAGCTCCTAGATTTTTTTACATATTCGACTATTCTATATGCTTTAAAAATGTCTGTTAGTAATATTACTTGAAAGATTATTCTCTGTTCTCATTAAATGTTATAATAGTAGTGGAGGTACAAATGATGAGAAAGATAACATACCCTAGAGTGAGTTTAATTTGTTTGATTATAATTTTATTGTCTTTGCTGCTAGGCACTCTTCATGATTTTGGCTTTTTAGGAGATTACTCTTCACAGGGAACTAGCGTAAAGGTTGCTAAATCTCAAAAGCGAACAGCTCGCGTAGTGGCTAATGGCGATATATTGATTCACGATATTCTCTATGCCAGTGCTCGGAAAGAAGATGGCGGTTATGATTTTGCACCTTATTTCCAATATGTCAAGCCTTGGATAGAGGGAGCAGATCTGGCTATTGGTGATTACGAGGGTACCATTAGTTCAGATTTTCCTTTGGCAGGTTATCCCCTCTTTAATGCGCCAGCTGAGATTGCTCAGGCCATCAAGGATACAGGCTATGATGTTGTGGATCTGGCTCACAATCATATCTTGGATTCACAACTTTCAGGCGCTTTGAATACCGTTAAGACCTTTAATGGCTTGGGAATCGACACGATTGGTGTTTACAAGAAAAATCGTGCTGAGGAAGATTTTCTTATCAAGGAGGTTAATGGCATTAAAATTGCTATTTTAGGTTATGCTTATGGCTATAATGGACAAGAAGCTAGTCTCAGCCAAGCGGCTTATGAGGCACATTTGTCGGATTTAAATAAATATAAGATGAAAGCTGAGATTGAAGAAGCAGAGAAAAAGGCTGATGTTACTATTGTCATGCCACAGATGGGTATCGAATACCAGCTTGAGCCAACAACAGAACAGGTCACCCTCTACCATAAGATGATTGACTGGGGTGCGGACGTTATTTTGGGCGGTCACCCTCATGTGATTGAGCCATCAGAGATTGTTGAAAAAGAGGGGCAGAAGAAGTTTATCATTTACTCTATGGGAAATTTCATCTCCAATCAGCGTTTGGAAACGGTGGAGGACATTTGGACAGAACGTGGTCTGCTTATGGACGTGACTTTTGAAAAGACTGGTAAGAAGACCATTATTAAAACGGTCAAAGCTCACCCAACTATGGTTTGGTCTTGGGCAAATGGAAAATATGCTCAAGAAGGATATGAATGCCGCGATTATCGAACGCTTGTTTTGGAAGATTTTATTGAAGGTGGAAAGTATCGTGATATTCTTGATTCAACTATGCAAGAAAAAGTGGATACTGCCTACCAAGAAATGAATGAATTGGTGAATTTACAATGGGATTAAGTCGTCAAAAAGTTAACCTATTTTCAAAGAGTTATGAAGATGTTAAAAAATTATACCTAACTGCTTTTCCAGCAGTAGAACGGTTACCCTATTTTCCATTAGTTTTGAATGCTTATCGGCGTTTAGCGAATTTTTATGCCTACTATGATAAGGATGACTTTGTTGGTTTAGTGTATTTGTTGGAGAATGAAGAAGTTATCTATCTTTTCTTTCTTGCGGTTAATCCAAATATTCGTTCACGTGGCTATGGCTCTGCCATTTTACAAGACATTAGAAATTTAGCAGGAAAACGTCCGATTATTCTTGCCATGGAACCATTAGATAAAACTGCTGAAAATTATCATCAACGTGTTAAACGAGTTGCTTTTTATGAAAAGAACGGCTTTAATATCACGGATTATTATTATCATGAAGGAAAAGAAGTGTATCAAGCCATGGCAACAGATGCCTCACTTGACATTCAAGTAGTGGAAAAATTAATGAAAAAAGCGGTGCTAGGCTTAATTGCTATTTCATTTGAGAAAAAAGCAGAATGAAAACGTAATATTGCTAAAAAAACATAGCATATTCCTTGATTTAATCACTTTATCATGTTAAAATATGAACGTTGACTAAATGCACATCCTGTGCAACCGCACGACTGCTGTTATTAAGAGGGTTTGTCCCCACGGCACTAGGCGAGTCTTCACACGAGGATTTCCTCAAACTAAAATCTTATAGGAGGTGCATAATGAGCACATACGCAATCATTAAAACTGGCGGAAAGCAAGTTAAAGTTGAAGTAGGTCAAGCAATCTACGTTGAAAAACTTGATGCTGAAGCTGGAGCAGAAGTTACATTTAACGAAGTTGTTCTTGTCGGTGGAGAAACAACTAAAGTTGGTACTCCAGTTGTTGAAGGAGCTACTGTTGTTGGAACTGTTGAAAAGCAAGGAAAACAAAAGAAAGTTGTTACTTTCAAATACAAACCTAAAAAAGGTAGCCACCGTAAACAAGGTCACCGTCAACCTTATACAAAAGTTGTTATCAACGCTATCAACGCATAATTTCTAGATTCAATGATTAAAGCAACGTTTACTCGTCAAAAGAGTAGCATTCTGGAAAGTGTTGTACTGACTGGACATGCTGGTAGTGGTGAGTATGGCTTTGACGTCGTCTGCGCGGCAGTTTCGGCTTTATCTATTAGCCTTGTTAATTCCTTAGAGATTTTAGCAAATTGTCAAGCAGATTTAGAGATAGATGACATTGACGGCGGCTACATGAAAATTGATATTTCCCATGTAGCTCATAACACGGATGAGAAAGCGCAGCTATTGTTTGAAAGCTTTCTTCTCGCGATGACTAATTTGGCTGAGAATTCCGTAGAGTTTGTTTCAACCGAGGTCATCATAAACTAATTGAAAAGAGGAAACAACATTATGTTAAAAATGAATCTTGCTAACTTGCAACTTTTTGCCCACAAAAAAGGTGGAGGTTCAACTTCTAATGGGCGTGATTCACAAGCTAAACGTCTTGGTGCTAAAGCAGCTGATGGACAAACAGTAACAGGTGGATCAATCCTTTACCGTCAACGCGGAACTCATATCTACCCAGGAGCTAATGTAGGTCGTGGTGGAGATGATACGCTTTTCGCTAAAGTTGAAGGTGTTGTACGTTTCGAACGTAAAGGACGCGATAAACGACAAGTTTCTGTTTACCCTATCGCAAAATAATGATGAAAAGTCTGCTTTGACAGGCTTTTTCTTATTGTTAATCTGTTAAAAATTTGGAGGATTCTATGCCATTTAACACCTTTCATCAAGAAGTGGGTCAGATTTTAACTGACTATATAGCTGGTCCCATGCCTGATGTTGAAACTCTGGAGGGACGGTATTGTTGCTTGGAACATATCAAGGCGAAAGAGCATCTGGATGATATTGCCGATTTTTACTGGAAATCTATTGTACCCAGTGATTGGACCTATATGTATGATGAACCCTTTGACAGCAAGGAAGCTGTTGAACAGCGTCTAAAGGATTATGAAAAATCTAAGAATCCTTACTTTTTCGCCATCCGTGAAAAAGTATCAAACAAGGTTCTAGGAACATTTTCTTTGATGGCTATTAATCCACAGAATCGTTCGGTGGAAGTGGGACGCGTTATCTATGCGCCGACTTTACAGAAAACGAGGGCGGGTACGGAAGCGCAATACTTGCTGATGAAATATGTGTTTGAGGAGCTAGGCTATCGCCGCTACGAATGGAAATGCGACAGTCTCAATCGTTCCTCAGCCAATGCAGCCAGACGACTAGGTTTTAAAGATGAAGGACTTTTTCGTCGTCATGCCGTTTACAAGGGAAGAAGTCGTGATACTCTGTGGCTGTCCATGATTGAAGAGGATTGGCAGCTTAGCAAGGTAAAACTTGAGAAGTGGTTAGAGCCAACTAATTTTGACCAAGAAGGGAATCAAGTCAAATCCTTAAGTGATATCTCTACTCTTTGAGAGCCAAAACTATACATAGTTGACTTCATCTTTTTTCTTTATTTCCAAACTCAAAAGATCTCACAAATCTTTTGAACCTTCTGTGCTTTCTTGCCTGGTCTATATTTATTTTCTTTGAGTGCTAATCAGAAGAAAATTACGCGCGTTGTGTGATTTTTTTGTATAATAGTAGAAGCAATAAAAAAAGAGAGTAGCAAATGAATATACAACAATTAAGGTATGTGGTGGCGATTGCCAATAGTGGCACTTTTCGTGAAGCAGCCGCCAAGCTATTTGTCAGTCAACCCAGTCTATCTGTGGCTGTGCGTGATTTAGAGGCTGAGCTAGAATTTCAAATTTTTACCCGAACAACAACGGGGACTGTTCTGACTAGCCAAGGGATGTCTTTTTATGAGAAGGCGTTGGAAGTAGTAAAGAGTTTTGATTCTTTTGAAAAGCAATTTTCGCAATCTGGCTCAGCTGACAACGAGTTTTCCATCGCCAGTCAGCACTACGATTTTTTGCCGCCTCTGATTACCTCCTTTTCAAAGGCGCATCCTGACTATAAAAATTTTCGTATTTTTGAGTCAACGACGATTCAAATCCTAGATGAAGTGGCTCAGGGCGACAGCGAGATTGGTATCATCTACATGAATAACCAAAATCGCAAGGGACTCTTGCAACGTCTGGAAAAATTAGGACTCGAATACGTAGAATTGATTCCTTTCAAGACTCATATTTACATCAACAAGGAGCATCCGCTGGCAGTCAAGAAAAGTTTGGTGATGGATGATCTCCTCAACCTACCAACGGTTCGTTTTACTCAGGAAAAAGATGAATACCTCTATTATTCTGAGAATTTTGTAGATACCACTGACAGTTCGCTCATGTACAATGTGACCGATCGTGCAACCCTGAATGGTATTTTGGAACGTACAGATGCCTATGCGACAGGTTCGGGCTTCCTTGATAATCGCAGTGTTAATGGAATAACCGTTATCCCTTTAGAAGACAATTTGGACAATAAAATGGTTTATGTCAAACGACGTGATAAGAATCTAACATCTTGTGCTCTCAAATTTGTCTCGGTCATGAAAGATTACTTTGCTAAATTTAGCCCTAAGGAGATCAAATGAGAAAAGTTATTCTTCCCACAGTTGGTATCTTCTTGATTATTTTAGATCAGCTGTCCAAATTCTGGATTGTCAACCATATAGAGCTTGGTCAGGTCAAGATTTTTCTTCCAGGCGTTTTCAGTTTAACCTATTTGCGTAATTATGGCGCAGCCTTTTCTATACTACAAAACCAGCAGTGGCTTTTTAGTTTGATGACCATCGTTGTTGTTGGCTCTGCCCTTTATTATTTTATTAAAAATATCAAGGGTGATCTTTGGTTACTGACAGGGCTTTTGCTGGTTATGACAGGCGGACTGGGTAACTTTATTGACCGTTTACGCTTGGGCTATGTCGTGGACATGGTGCACTTAGATTTTATGAATTTTGCGATTTTTAATATGGCTGATTCCTATCTGACGGTGGGTGTTGTCCTCTTAACGATTGCTTTATGGAAAGAAGAGAAGAATGGAACTAAGAATTAAGGAAGCTGGCAATCGTCTGGATAAGGCTCTTGCAGATTTGACAGACCTATCACGCAGTCAGGCCAATGACGCTATCAAAAATGGTAGGATTTTGGTCAATGGCCAAGCTAAAAAAGCTAAATACACTGTTCAAGTAGATGACCTGATTAGCTATGAATTGCCCGAAGAAGAGGTCTTGGAATATCAGGCTGAAAATATCCCTTTGGATATTGTTTACCAAGATGACGACGTTGCTGTTGTTAATAAGCCGCAAGGCATGGTGGTCCATCCTTCAGCTGGTCATAGTTCAGGAACACTGGTCAATGCCCTCATGTATCACATCAAAGATTTGTCTAGCATTAATGGTGTCGTACGACCAGGCATTGTTCATCGAATTGACAAGGATACTTC
Organism: Streptococcus caballi DSM 19004; assembly: GCF_000379985.1. Classification (GTDB taxonomy): domain Bacteria; phylum Bacillota; class Bacilli; order Lactobacillales; family Streptococcaceae; genus Streptococcus; species Streptococcus caballi. Next base: position 22,584 of record NZ_KB904085.1, read on the forward strand.
AGGTCTCCTCATGATCGCCAAGAATGATAAGGCTCATAATGCTCTTGCTGCCGAGCTCAAGGACAAAAAATCCCTTCGTAAATACTTGGCGATTGTCCATGGTAACCTGCCCAATGACCGCGGGGTCATTGAGGCCCCTATTGGTCGCTCTGATAAGGACCGTAAAAAGCAGGCAGTTACTGCTAAAGGCAAGCCAGCTCTGACTCGTTTCCAAGTTCTGGAACGTTTTGGCGATTACACTCTGGTGGAACTTACCTTGGAAACAGGCCGCACCCATCAAATTCGTGTGCACATGGCCTACATTGGTCATCCCGTAGCGGGAGATCCTCTTTACGGACCGCGCAAGACCCTTAAAGGTCACGGACAATTCTTGCATGCGCAAACGCTAGGCTTCACCCATCCTAAAACAGGTGAAACCATGACCTTCTCAGCCCCAGTGCCAGCAATTTTTCAAGAGACACTGGAGCAATTAAGACAAGAAAATTAATAAAGTAGGCAAAAGGGAGGTAAGTTCTTCCTTTTTTGCTGTCAATGCTAATCTGCCTTTTAACAAGGTGCAGCGAACTTTATCTGAGTTGAAAATCTTTCCACAAATTGTGATGAGCCTGGTCGGGATGAAAATATCTGTCGCACAGTGACAAGTGGCTTCATCTAGTCTGAAAATGCTCGTTGAATGTGTATGGTGGGGGTAAAAGATTATCAAGGTTGAATGATTAAGATTTTGATCTCTATTAGGACTTTAGACGGATTAATTGGCTGAGAAAAAGTGTTAGAATGAGAGTATGAAATCAGTGAACGTTTTAAAAACAGAGGAGCGGCTCAATCGTCTGCGTTTGTTTCTTCGTACTTTGTCTTGGTTGATTATGCTTGGTATGATTGCCTTTATTATTTATCTTTATTGGCAGGGCTATCTGACAGATATTAAACGCTTGCGGGCAGCGGTTAAGGCTTGGGGCGATTGGGGGGTGCTTTTCTTTGTCGTTTTGCACATTGTCGAGGTTGCCATTCCCATTTTACCAGGAGGGGTGACGACTTTGGCTGGAACGGTTATTTTTGGACCTTTCTGGGGCTTTGTTTATAATTATATTAGTATTTGTGTAGGTTCTGTGATTGGCTTTCACATTGCTAAGACATTTGGTCGTCCCATTTTGCAGGCCTTCTTTAGCCCTAAAACGCTTGCGACTTACGAAAAACATACCAACTCAGACAGTAAGTTTGCCAAATATTTTTCTCTAGCCATCTTTTTCCCCATTGCACCTGATGATATGCTCTGTTATTTAGCAGGGACTACCAGTATGTCCTACAAACAATTTACAACCATTATCGTTCTTGGTAAACCAGCTTCTTTACTTGCTTACAGCTTAGGCTTAACGACGCTTTTGACCAAATTTTTAGGTATCGGATAGATTTGATAAAAATACTGAGAATGCTTGAAAATTCATGGCGGTATGTTATAATAAATGGAGTAAATATATCCTTTAATACTGTCCCGTGAGGCAGGCAAGGAGAGAACGATAAAAGAGTACAGTTTGTCAGGCTGTGCCCATATTTTGTGCAATCTCCTTGTAAAAAGAGGAGATTTTTTGTATTTTAGAAAGGTTCTTTTATGAAAACAAAAGAAATCGTTGATGACGTCACCATGAAGCGTGCCATTACACGTATCACTTATGAGATTATTGAGCGCAATAAGAATCTTGATAATATCGTTCTGGCAGGTATTAAGACGCGCGGTGTTTTTATTGCTCGTCGTATCCAAGAACGCCTCAAGCAGCTTGAAGGCTTGGATATTCCTGTTGGAGAGTTGGACACAAAACCTTTCCGTGATGATGTTAAAGTCAAGGAAGACACCACTGATATACCAGTAGATATCACTGGACGTGATGTCATCTTGGTTGACGATGTCTTATATACAGGACGCACGATCCGTGCAGCCATCGAAAATCTTATCAGCCTAGGCCGTCCATCTCGTGTTAGCTTGGCTGTGTTGGTTGACCGCGGTCACCGCGAGTTGCCCATTCGTGCTGACTATGTTGGGAAAAATATTCCAACAAGTGCTAGCGAAGAAATCATTGTTGAAGTCACTGAATTTGATGGCCGAGATCGTGTCAGTCTGATTGATCCTAGCTAAGAAGGAGGAGCTTTTACAAGTGGAATCAATAAAATACGATGTTCATGACAGGCCAAAGGCTGGAATGCTCTTGGGCCTATCTTTCCAACATCTCTTTGCTATGTTTGGCTCAACTGTTCTGGTTCCTATCTTGGTTGGTATTGACCCAGCCATCGCTCTCTTCTCGAGTGGTCTAGGTACTTTGGCACACTTGACTGTGACCAAGTATAAAATTCCAGCCTACATGGGCTCAAGCTTTGCTTATATTGCTACCATGCAGATGCTGATGAAGTCTGATGGTATTGCAGCAGTAGCACAGGGTGCTATCGCAGGCGGTCTGGTCTATCTCATCGTTGCCTTGATTGTTAAGTTCGCAGGCAATGCTTGGATTGACAAGGTTTTACCACCTATTGTAGTTGGTCCTATTATCATTGTGATTGGCCTCAGTCTTGCGACGACAGCTGTTAACGATGTCATGCTTAAGGATGGCAAGTATAATTTTACCTATCTTCTGATTGGTATGGTGACCTTGCTTGCTGTTATTCTTTTCAACATGTACGGTAAGAAAATCATCGGTGTCATCCCAATTTTGCTTGGTTTGATTGTCGGTTACCTCTTTGCTCTTTTTGTTGGAACAGTGACAGGTCAAGAAATTGTGAATTTCTCTGGGATTGCTAGTTCAGCATGGTTCCAAGTACCTGACTTTGATATTTTATTCTTTGATTATTCCTTCAAATTGTATCCTAGTGCGATTTTAACCATGGCGCCCATTGCTTTTGTGACCATGACAGAGCATTTTGGTCATGTTATGGTGCTAAATAGCTTGACTGGACGTGATTTCTTTAAGGATCCTGGACTTGACCGTACCCTGACTGGTGATGGTTTGGCACAGATTATCGCTGGCTTCTTCGGAGCACCACCAGTAACTTCTTATGGTGAAAATATCGGTGTCATGGCACTCAATAAAATCTATTCGGTTTATGTGATTGCGGGAGCGGCAGTGATTGCGGTGGTGATGAGCTTTGTCGGAAAAATATCAGCTTTGCTTTCATCCATTCCAACACCTGTTATTGGTGGGATTTCCATCGCTCTCTTTGGAGTTATCGCATCCAGCGGTCTTAAAATTTTAGTAGAAAACAAGGTTAATTTTGATAACAAGAAAAACCTTCTGATTACCAGTGTTATTCTGGTATCAGGAATCGGTGGCCTGACCTTGCAAGTAGCGGGACTACAAATCACGGGTGTTGCCTTATCAACACTCCTTGGTATTATTTTGTATCAAATTCTTCCAGAAAAGGATTAAATTATGGCAGTAGTAGATGGAGTCGTGTCACTGAAGCATCTGGTGACCATGGAAACTTTATCCAATGAAGAAGTTATGGGGTTGATTAAGCGAGGGATTGCTTTTAAAAATAGCTCAGCTAATTTCGCCTCGGATCGTCAGTATTTCGCAGCAAATCTCTTCTTCGAGTCTTCAACTAGAACACACAAATCTTTTGAAGTTGCTGAGAAAAAGTTGGGCTTGGATGTTATTGAATTTGATGCCAAGACCAGCTCAGTCAACAAAGGTGAGACGCTCTACGACACGATTTTGACTATGAGTGCCTTGGGAGTTGACATCTGTGTTGTTCGACATTCGCAAGAAGATTATTACAAACAACTTATCGATAGCAGGACCATTCAAACAGCTATTGTTAATGGCGGAGATGGTTCTGGTCAGCACCCAAGTCAGTGTCTGCTGGACCTCATGACCATCTATGAAGAATTTGGTCATTTTGATAACCTCAGGGTTGCCATTGCGGGTGACATTACTCATTCGCGGGTAGCTAAGTCCAATATGCAGATCCTCAAACGTTTGGGAGCCGAGCTTTATTTTGCTGGTCCAAGGGAATGGTATTCAGAAGATTTTGACGTTTATGGTAAGTATGTAACCATTGATGAGATTGTGGATGAGGTGGATGTTCTCATGTTGCTTCGCGTACAGCACGAACGTCACGATGGTGTTGGTGGCTTTTCTAAAGAAAGCTATCATACTTTACACGGTCTCAATCAGGAACGTTACGATCATCTGAAAAGCTCTGCTATTATCATGCACCCTGCGCCCGTCAACCGTGATGTAGAAATTGCTGACCAATTGGTAGAAGCTCCTAAATCTCGGATTGTTGCTCAAATGCAAAATGGCGTCTTTGTTCGAATGGCAATTATCGAGGCTATCTTGAATGGTAAAGTTTAACGTTAAAAGGCTTCCTGTGAGAAGTCAACGAAAGGTATAAAAATGGGAAAAAGACTTTTAATTTTAGAAGACGGAACAATTTTTGAAGGAACAGCCTTTGGTGCTGACCTCGATGTGACTGGTGAAATTGTTTTCAATACGGGGATGACAGGCTATCAAGAGTCTATCACTGACCAATCTTATAATGGCCAAATTTTGACTTTCACCTATCCTCTGGTAGGGAACTACGGCATCAACCGTGATGACTATGAATCTATCACACCAACTTGTAAGGGTGTCGTGGTCTCTGAAAATGCTCGCCGTGCTAGTAACTGGCGCAATCAGATGACCTTGGATGAGTTTCTCAAAGCAAAGAACATTCCAGGTATTTCAAGTATTGATACGCGTGCTCTAACTAAAATCATTCGTCAGCATGGTACTATGAAAGCAACCTTGGCCAATGAGGGTGATACCATTGAACACTTACAAGACCAGTTGCGCGCGACTGTTTTACCAACCAATAATATTGAGCAAGTTTCTACCAAAACAGCCTACCCTGCTCCAGGTATTGGCAAGAACATCGTTTTGGTTGACTTTGGCCTTAAACATTCTATTTTGCGCGAATTTTCAAAACGAAACTGCAATGTGACGGTTGTTCCTTATAGTACGACTGCTGAGGAGATTTTACATCTCAATCCAGATGGAGTCATGCTGTCAAACGGTCCTGGTAATCCAGAAGATGTTCCTGAAGCCTTAGATATGATTCGTGGTGTGCAGGGGAAAATTCCAATTTTCGGTATCTGTATGGGACATCAACTGTTCAGTTTGGCAAATGGTGCGACGACCTACAAAATGAAGTTCGGTCACCGTGGTTTCAACCACGCTGTTCGTGAAATTGCGACTGGGCGTATTGATTTCACTAGCCAGAACCATGGCTATGCGGTTGACCGTGATACTCTTCCAGAGTGTCTCATGGTAACTCATGAAGAAATCAATGACAAGTCAGTGGAAGGCGTTCGTCACCGCCATTTTCCAGCTTTTTCGGTGCAATTCCACCCAGATGCAGCACCTGGTCCACACGATGCTAGCTACCTCTTTGATGAATTTTTGGAACTGATTGATGCTTTCCAAGCTGAACGTGCCAATAGTCACTAATTTTCAATTTAATGCCGCCCTGAGAGTCGGCGAATAGAAAGAAAGGAGAAAGGGCTTACTCTGTATTTGGTGGAACTGAATACAGGGTACGAACTTTGCCAAAAAGAGAGTTTTTCTTAGAACTTCACTGAGTTCTTCGTCGCAACTTCTTTTTGGCGGTGTCCGCTTCACGCCCTTAATATCTTATAATGCCTAAACGTACTGATATTAAAAAAATTATGGTGATTGGTTCTGGTCCAATCATTATCGGACAAGCTGCTGAGTTTGATTACGCAGGGACACAGGCCTGTCTTGCGCTCAAGGAAGAAGGTTACAGTGTAGTTCTTGTCAATTCAAACCCTGCCACTATCATGACTGATAAAGAAATTGCTGATAAGGTTTATATTGAGCCGATTACGCTGGAATTTGTGACCCGTATTCTGCGTAAGGAACGTCCAGATGCTCTTTTACCTACCTTGGGTGGTCAAACTGGACTAAATATGGCCATGGAATTGTCTAAAGCTGGAATTTTAGATGCTCTTGGCGTTGAACTTTTGGGCACAAAACTGTCAGCCATTGATCAGGCTGAAGACCGTGACCTCTTTAAACAACTTATGGAAGACTTGGACCAGCCTATTCCTGAATCTGAAATTGTCAATACTGTTGATGAAGCACTAGCTTTTGCCAAATCTATCGGCTATCCCGTGATTGTTCGTCCAGCTTTTACCTTGGGTGGTACTGGTGGCGGCATGTGTGCTAATGAAGATGAACTGCGCGAAATCGCTGAAAATGGATTGAAGCTATCTCCTGTAACACAGTGTTTGATTGAACGCTCTATCGCTGGTTTCAAGGAAATTGAATACGAAGTTATGCGAGATGCAGCCGACAATGCTCTTGTGGTTTGTAATATGGAAAACTTTGACCCAGTTGGTATCCATACTGGAGACTCCATCGTTTTTGCACCAACGCAAACTCTTTCTGATATTGAAAATCAAATGTTGCGTGACGCCAGCCTTAGCATTATCCGTGCACTAAAAATTGAAGGTGGCTGTAATGTTCAACTTGCCCTTGATCCGAACAGCTTTAAATATTATGTCATCGAGGTTAACCCGCGCGTGTCTCGTTCATCAGCCCTCGCCTCCAAAGCGACTGGTTACCCAATTGCTAAATTGGCTGCCAAAATCGCTGTCGGTCTAACGCTGGATGAGATGATTAACCCTGTCACTGGTACGACCTACGCCATGTTTGAACCAGCCCTTGACTATGTGGTTGCTAAAATTCCTCGATTCCCATTTGATAAATTTGAGCACGGTGAGCGTCGTCTAGGCACGCAGATGAAAGCAACCGGTGAAGTCATGGCTATAGGTCGCAACATTGAGGAGAGTCTTCTTAAGGCTTGTCGTTCGCTTGAAATCGGTGTTTTCCATAACGAAATACCTGAGTTAACTCAGGTAACTGATGACGCTTTGATTGAAAAAATCGTCAAAGCTCAGGATGATCGTCTCTTCTATCTGTCAGAAGCTATCCGTCGTGGTTATACTATTGAAGAATTGGCTGAGCTGACTAAGATTGATATTTTCTTCTTGGACAAACTTCTTCACATCTTTGAAATTGAAGAAGCACTTAGATCTAACATTGGTAATCTAGAGGTTCTCAAAGAAGCTAAACGAAATGGTTTTGCAGATCGTAAAATCGCTGATCTTTGGAATAAGACAGCAGATGAGATTCGTGCTATCCGCACTGAAAATAAGATTATCCCAGTTTACAAGATGGTGGATACCTGCGCAGCTGAATTTGAATCAGCAACGCCATATTTCTATTCAACATATGAGTGGGAAAATGAATCAGTTAAGTCTGATAAGGAATCGGTCATTGTACTTGGCTCAGGTCCAATCCGTATCGGACAAGGGGTCGAATTTGACTATGCAACAGTCCACTCCGTTAAAGCTATTCAAGCTGCTGGTTATGAAGCAATCATCATGAATTCAAACCCCGAGACTGTCTCAACAGACTTCTCTGTATCTGATAAGCTCTACTTTGAACCGTTAACCTTTGAAGACGTTATGAACGTTATTGAATTGGAACAGCCAAAAGGTGTCATTGTTCAGTTTGGTGGTCAAACAGCTATTAACTTGGCGGAACCACTTTCAAAAGCTGGTATTAAAATCTTAGGCACTCAGGTTGCTGATCTGGATCGTGCCGAAGACCGTGATCTTTTTGAAAGGGCTCTTAAAGACTTGGCTATCCCACAACCACCAGGACAAACAGCTACTAACGAAGAAGAAGCTGTTGAAGCTGCTCGTAAGATTGGTTTCCCAGTTCTTGTTCGTCCATCCTACGTTCTTGGTGGACGTGCCATGGAAATCGTTGAAAACGAAACTGACCTTCGCTCTTACATGCGTACGGCTGTAAAAGCCAGCCCTGACCATCCAGTCCTTGTTGACTCTTACATCGTTGGACGTGAGTGTGAAGTGGATGCTATCTCTGATGGTAAAGATGTGCTTATTCCTGGTATCATGGAGCATATTGAACGTGCTGGTGTTCACTCAGGTGACTCAATGGCGGTTTATCCACCACAAACCTTGTCTAAAGAACTTCAAGCCACTATTGCAGATTACACTAAACGTTTGGCTATAGGACTTAACTGTATCGGCATGATGAATATCCAATTTGTTATCAAAGATGATACCGTTTATGTCATTGAAGTTAATCCACGTGCAAGCCGCACCGTACCATTTTTGTCTAAAGTAACAGATATTCCTATGGCGCAGGTAGCAACAAAGTTGATTTTGGGTTCAAACTTAGCAGAGCTTGGTTATTCAGATGGTCTTTACCCTGAAAGTAATCAAGTACATGTCAAAGCACCTGTCTTCTCTTTCACAAAACTGGCTAAGGTAGATAGTCTCTTGGGGCCAGAAATGAAGTCAACTGGTGAAGTCATGGGGTCTGACTTGACACTTGAGAAAGCCCTCTACAAAGCCTTTGAAGCCTCTTACTTCCATTTGCCAGCCTTTGGTAATGTTATCTTTACTATCGCTGATGATACTAAAGAAGAAGCATTAGGCTTAGCCAAACGTTTCTCAGCTATCGGCTACAGCATTTTGGCGACGGAAGGAACAGCCAATTACTTTGCGGAACATGGTTTGGAAAGTATCTTGGTTAATAAGTTAGGTGAAAATGAAGATAATACTATTCCAGCTCTTGTACGTGCAGGAAAAGTTCAAGTTATTATTAACACAGTTGGGACTAAGAGAACCTTTGACGAAGATGGTGCAGCTATTCGTAGTTCTGCCATTGAACATGGTATTCCGCTCTTTACAGCACTTGATACAGCTGATGCTATGGTGCGCGTACTGGAAAGCCGTGGTTTCTTGACACAGGCTATCTAGACTCATTGTCAACTGTGAAAGCTATGCTTTAGAGAGGACCGACAGGGTCTTCTCTTTTTTGAGGTTTAAGGCAATCAAATCCTTGTCCTTTTCGTTTCAAACTTGAACTCATTTAGCTTTCGATTAACTGTCGAAGTTGAAATAGAAAGTCTGTGTACGATATGTGTCATAGCTTGCTTTTCAATGAGTAATTGGGTGATTTTCTGGTTGACAGCGACAGAGATTTGATGATTCATTTTTAATGAAGAAGTTTCTGTGATAGTCATTTTCCTGCATTCTTTACACTTGAAATGGCGCTTTCTAAGGTGGACAAGCAGAGGGTAAGCCAGCAGATTCAAGGTAGGTGATTCTAGAATCTTTCTAATGTGACTTTGACCGCTTGTGAATCAGTTAACCTAAACTAGACAGAAATTATAGGGCCTTTTGTGATCTGATGAGCATATTATTTGTAAGCGTTTCAATTCAATGCTATACTAATATAGTGACATATTAGATTATATTGAAAAGAGGATTTTCTTATGAGTAAAATTGTTGTTGTTGGTGCAAACCATGCAGGTACTTCAAGTGTCAATACTATTCTTGATAACTATGCTTCTGATAATGAAGTAGTGGTTTTTGATCAAAACTCAAATATTTCCTTTCTAGGTTGTGGTATGGCACTTTGGATTGGTAAGCAAATCTCAGGGCCAAATGGTCTTTTCTATGCAAATAAAGACTTGCTAGAATCTAAGGGGGCTAAGGTTTACATGAACTCTCCTGTCACATCCATTGATTACGATACTAAGACAGTGACTGCTTTAGTTAATGGTCAAGAACACGTTGAAAGTTATGATAAGTTAATCTTAGCAACTGGTTCACAGCCAATCTTGCCACCAATTGAAGGAGCAGCTATCAAAGAAGGAAGTCTTGAATTTGAAGCGACCCTTGAAAACCTTCAATTTGTTAAGCTTTTCCAAAATGCGCAACAAGTTATTGATAAATTACAAGATAAAGCACAGAATATCAATAAAGTAGCTGTTGTGGGAGCGGGCTATATTGGCGTTGAACTAGCAGAAGCATTTAAGCGTCTTGGAAAAGAAGTTGTTCTTATTGATGTTGTTGATACATGCTTAGCAGGTTATTATGATCGTGATTTATCAGATATGATGCGCCAAAATCTTGTTGACCATGGTATAGAGTTAGCTTTTGGTGAAACTGTGAAGGCAATTGAAGGCGATGGAAAAGTAGAACGTATTGTGACAGATAAGTCTAGTCGTGAAGTTGACATGGTTGTTTTAGCTGTTGGTTTCCGTCCTAATACGGCCCTTGGAAATGGAAAACTTGAAACTTTCAGAAATGGTGCTTTCCTTGTTAATAAGAAGCAAGAAACAAGCATTCCTGATGTTTATGCGATTGGGGACTGTGCAACCGTTTATGACAATGCTATAAATGATATAAACTACATTGCCCTTGCTTCAAATGCCCTTCGTTCAGGTATGGTAGCAGGCCACAATGCAGCTGGTCATGAATTGGAATCTTTAGGTGTACAGGGCTCTAATGGTATTTCAATCTTTGGTTTAAATATGGTATCTACTGGTTTGACCGAAGAAAAAGCGAAACGTTTTGGCTACAATCCAGCAGTAACGGAAATCAAAGATATCCAAAAAGCAGCTTTTATTGAACACGGTAACTATGAAGTTGTCCTTAAAATCGTCTATGACAGGGATACGAGAGTTGTTTTAGGTGCTCAAATGGCTTCTCATGGAGATATTTCGATGGGAATTCACATGTTCTCCTTAGCTATCCAAGAGCACGTAACAATTGATCGCCTTGCTCTACTGGATTTATTCTTCTTGCCACATTTCAATCAACCACTTAGCTATATTGCTAAAGCAGCCCTTGCTGCAAAATAATAAAATAACGGACTCCTAAGTCATTCATTGGTGACTTAGAAGCCCGTTTTTATATTTATGTGACTTTCAGTCCGCTTCGCTGTAGTGGACTGAAAGTCAGGTAATCAAAAAAGGCAGAGATAAAATATCTCAACCTTTTTTGATATTAGTTTTTAGAAGCAGCTTGGAAGTCTGGATTTTCCCATGCTTTTTCGATGATAGCTTTCAACTCAGCAGCAGAAGCTTGCATTTTTTGTTTTTCAGCATCATTTAATGGAATATTAACTGGTCGAACGATACCGTGTGCACCAACGATAGCTGGTTGACCGATGAAGCAGTCAGTTACGCCAGGATATTGACCTTCTTGGAATACTGAAAGTGGAAGTACAGCATTTTCATCATCAAGAATAGCTTTAGTGATACGAGCGAGTGCAACTGCGATACCGTAGAAAGTAGCCCCTTTCTTGTTGATGATTGAGTAAGCAGCATCACGAACACCTTCGAACAATTCAACCAATTCAGCAGCGTTGAAGTTTTGAATGTCTTGAAGGTAGTTCTCAAGGTTAACACCGGCAACGTTAGCGTGTGACCAAACGGCGAACTCAGAGTCTCCATGTTCACCCATGATGTAGGCATGGACAGAACGAGCATCAACACCAAGTTTAGCAGCAAGTGCTTGGCGGAAACGTGCTGAGTCAAGAGATGTACCTGAACCGATAACGCGTTCTTTAGGGAAACCTGAGAACTTCCAAGTTGAATAAGTCAAGATATCCACTGGGTTAGCAGCAACAAGGAAGATACCTTTAAATCCTGATTTAACAACTTCAGTAACGATTGATTTATTGATGGCAAGGTTTTTACCGACGAGATCAAGACGAGTTTCACCTGGTTTTTGAGGAGCACCAGCAGTGATAACAACAAGGTCAGCATCTGCACAGTCTTCATATTTAGCAGCATAAATTTTCTTAGGTGAAGTAAAGGCGAGGGCGTGGCTAAGATCTTCAGCATCCCCAACAGCTTTTTCAAACAATTGTGGGATTTCGATGATACCAAGTTCTTGGGCGATTCCTTGGTTCACAAGAGCAAATGCGTAAGATGAACCTACGGCACCGTCACCGACAAGGATGACTTTTTTGTGTTGTTTAGTTGCAGTCATTTCTAAACATCTCCTTAATTTTATTCGGACTTATGTCCATACACTTATATTCTAACACTTTAAGTGAAAGATGTCACGGACTAATTATGAAAATCTTTGAAAATGGGCTTGATATTTAGGAAAATTAAGGCTTTTTAGACTAATTTATGCTATAATATAATAGAGTTTTAGACTAGAAAAGGGGCATTTTTTAATGCAAGATAAAAATTTAGTAGATGTCAATCTGACGAGTGAAATGAAAACAAGTTTCATTGACTATGCCATGTCTGTCATCGTTGCTCGTGCATTGCCAGATGTCAGAGATGGCTTGAAACCTGTTCATCGTCGGATTTTGTATGGAATGAATGAGCTAGGTGTTACACCAGACAAGCCACATAAGAAGTCAGCTCGTATCACTGGGGATGTCATGGGTAAATACCACCCACATGGAGACTCATCTATCTATGAAGCTATGGTTCGTATGGCTCAGTGGTGGTCTTATCGTCATATGCTGGTAGATGGTCACGGAAACTTTGGTTCTATGGATGGTGATGGAGCCGCTGCGCAGCGTTATACAGAAGCTCGTATGAGTAAGATTGCATTGGAAATGCTGCGCGACATCAACAAAAATACGGTTGATTTTCAAGATAACTATGATGGTTCTGAACGTGAGCCCTTGGTCTTGCCCTCTCGTTTTCCTAACCTCTTGGTAAATGGGGCGACAGGGATTGCTGTTGGTATGGCAACTAATATCCCACCACATAATCTGGCTGAATCAATTGATGCAGTTAAGTTAGTCATGGACAATCCTGATGTGACAACGCGTGAATTAATGGAAGTTCTGCCTGGACCGGACTTCCCAACTGGAGCTCTGGTCATGGGACGATCAGGCATTCACCGCGCTTATGATACGGGGAGAGGTTCAATTGTTCTTCGCTCACGCACAGAGATTGAAACGACAAAATCAGGTCGTGAACGTATTGTGGTTACTGAGTTCCCTTACGGTGTCAACAAAACCAAGGTTCATGAACATATTGTTCGTTTGGCACAGGAGAAGCGTATTGAAGGGATTACAGCTGTTCGTGATGAATCCAGCCGTGAAGGTGTACGTTTTATCATTGAAGTGCGCCGAGATGCCTCAGCTAACGTTATTTTGAATAATCTTTTCAAGTTGACTAGTTTGCAAACCAACTTTAGCTTCAATATGCTGGCTATTGAAAATGGTGTACCTAAAATTCTCTCTTTGAAACGAATCATTGAGAACTATATCGCTCATCAAAAGGAAGTCATCGTCCGCAGGACACAGTTTGATAAGGCCAAAGCAGAGGCACGCGCTCATATTTTAGAAGGCTTACTGATTGCCCTTGACCACCTTGATGAAGTGATTTCTATTATTCGTAATAGCGAAACAGACGTAATCGCCCAGGCTGAATTAATGAGCCATTTTGAGTTGTCAGAGCGTCAAAGTCAAGCTATTTTAGATATGCGTCTGCGTCGTTTGACAGGTTTGGAACGTGATAAGATTCAATCGGAATATGATGCTTTGCTTGCGTTAATCGCTGATTTGGCGGATATTTTAGCTAATCCTGAGCGTGTTATTTCCATTATCAAAGATGAAATGGATGAAATCAAGCGTAAATATGCTGATCCACGCCGTACAGAGTTGATGGTTGGTGAGGTTCTGTCTCTAGAAGATGAAGACTTGATTGAAGAAGAAGATGTCCTTATCACTTTATCGAACAAAGGCTATATTAAACGTTTGGCTCAAGATGAGTTTCGTGCTCAAAAACGTGGTGGTCGTGGTGTTCAAGGAACGGGCGTAAATGATGATGACTTTGTACGCGACTTGGTTTCAGCAAGTACGCATGATACAGTCCTCTTCTTTACCAATCTAGGCCGTGTTTACCGCTTGAAGGCTTATGAAATTCCTGAATATGGTCGAACGGCTAAGGGTCTTCCAATCGTCAACTTACTTAAACTTGATGAAGGAGAAACTATCCAGACTATTATTAATCTACGTAAGGAAGAAGCTCAAGATAACAATTTCTTCTTCACAACTAAGCAAGGTCTGGTCAAACGGACTAGTGTCTCGGAATTTAATCATATTCGTCAGAATGGGCTTAAAGCTCTCAATCTTAAGGAAGGTGACGAACTGATTAACGTAATCCTCACTAATGGGACTGATGATATCATTATTGGTACACGTTCAGGTTATTCCGTACGTTTCAATGAAAGTGTGGTTCGTCAAATGGGGCGTACTGCAACAGGTGTGCGCGGTGTTAGCTTGCGTCCTGATGATAAAGTCATTGGTGCAGCGCGCGTGACCGATGATCAGGAAGTTCTGATTATCACTGAAAAAGGCTATGGTAAGCGAACAGCTGCAAGTGAATACCCAACTAAAGGGCGCGGTGGTAAAGGAATTAAAACAGCCAATATCACCGAGAAAAATGGTTCACTTGCTGGTCTTGTGACAGTCAAGGGAGATGAAGATTTGATGGTTATTACTGACAAAGGTGTTATTATTCGAACAAGTGTTGCTAATATTTCACAAACTGGTCGCGCAACACTAGGTGTCAGAGTCATGCGTTTAGATCAAGACACTAAAATTGTAACCTTTGCCCTTGTTGATTCTGAGGAAGAAGCTTCAGAAATTGAGTCAGAAGAATAAGGTAACAACTTTTCATGACAAAACGAAAAAAAGTCCATAAAATTTGGGGATTCATTCGTACCTTCATCTTGCTAGTGATGGTTATCATTGGTTTAGCTCTGATTTTCAATAAAACCATTCGCAACTTTATCATTGGTTGGAACTCCAATAAATACCAAGTCACTAAAGTTAGTCAGAAAACAATTGATAAAAATAAAAAAGCGAAAACAAGTTTTGACTTTTCAGCTGTCAAGCCTATAAGTACAGAAGCTGTCCTTGATGCCCAAATGAAGGCTCAGAAATTACCAGTTATCGGAGGTATTGCTATCCCAGACGTTGGGATTAATCTGCCTATCTTTAAGGGGTTGGGAAATGCAGGTCTCTACTATGGTGCAGGTACGATGAAAGAAAATCAAGTGATGGGGGGTCAGAACAACTATGCTTTGGCTAGCCATCACGTATTTGGAATGACAGGTTCATCCCAAATGCTCTTTTCACCGCTTGATAAGGCTAAGATAGGAATGAAAATATACCTGACAGACAAGGAATACATTTATACTTACGCCATCACGGATGTTAAATCGGTCACTCCTGATCATTCTGAAGTTATTGATAATGTTTGGGGTCAAAGTACGGTAACCTTAATTACTTGTACTGATTTAGAAGCCACAGAGCGCATCATTGTGCATGGTCAATTAGAATCGTCGGTTGCTTTTGATCAGGCTGACAAAAATGTTGTAGACAGCTTTAATAAAAAGTATAACCAAATGAATTCGTAATCAGTGTATAGAGTTAAAGGAAGTGGAAATTATATTTCAGCTTCTTTTTTCGAAGTAAAGGAGTTAAATTATGATATTTAAGGCTGTTCACCATATTGCTATTATTGTCTCAGACTACGATCGTTCGCGTGAATTTTACGTTGATAAGCTGGGATTTGAGATTATTCGAGAAAATCATCGTCCAGAACGTCATGATTACAAGCTTGATTTGCGTTGTGGTACTATTGAATTGGAAATTTTTGGCAATAAGCTGAGCGATCCTGCATATTCTACTCCGCCGAAGCGAATTGGATTGCCAGACTGGCCACGTGAAGCTTGTGGTCTGCGCCACTTAGCCTTCTATGTCGAAGATGTGGAGGCAAGTAAAGCAGAATTGGAAGCATTGGGTATCTTTGTCGAACCTGTTCGCTTTGATGATTTTACAAGCAAAAAGATGACCTTTTTCTTTGATCCAGACGGTCTTCCTTTGGAACTTCATGAGTAAAGTTTTTCTAAGACGCTGACCGAGAGAAGTGGTATAATGAAAGTCCTGATTAAGAAAATAGGAAATTTTATCATAAGAAAGGTAAAATCATGAAGTTAAAAAAATTGTTAATGACTGCAGGCCTTATATTAGTGAGTGTCTTTGTTATTTCTCCAGCCTATGCTGCAACTAGCTCTGTTCAAAAGGTTATTGATGAATCTTATGTTCAACCAGACTATGTTTTGGGATATTCTCTATCAAACGAACAAAAGTCTCAAACCCTGCAACTTTTAAATTACAATAATAGCAAGGATACTAATGTCAAAACGCTGACAACCAGTGCCTATGCCAATATCATGAATGTTGCTGATGATTCTAGCCTGCAATTATATTCATCTGTCAAAATTCAAAAATTGGGTAAATCAGAGACTTTGACAGTTAATATTGTTACTCCAGAAAACATCACAAAGGTAACACAAGATATGTATCGTAACGCTGCCGTTACCTTAGGAATTGAGCATGCGACAATCACGGTTGCCGCGCCACTCCCTGTGACTGGTGAGAGTGCTCTAGCTGGTATTTATTACTCCCTGGAAGAAAATGGCGCTCAGGTTTCAGATGAGAACAAGCAACTTGCTCAAGAAGAATTGAGCACTCTGTCTAATATTAATGCTGAAAATACGGGTAAGGATGGTTATGATGCAGATAAATTGAACGTTGCCCTGACAGATATTAAATCGGCAGTTGCAGATGCGGGTTCAAACGTTAGTAAAGAGGATGTCCAAAAAATTGTTGAGGATACTTTGAAAAACTATGGCTTAACCAATTCGATGACATCCGATCAAATTACATTGATTGTTAATTTTGCTTTTAATCTGTCAAAAAGCAGTGTCATCAACAGCGCCAGTTTTAAACAAACCCTTAATTCTCTAAAAGACAGTATCGTTTCAAAAGCGGGTTCTAGTTTTAAAGGCATTAACCTTAATTTTGATGCTAGTAAGGCTGTAGAATCTAGCAAGGGATTCTTTGCTAATATTTGGCAACAAATTGTCAATTTCTTTAAGTCATTTGTATCATAAGATTTAATAGAGTTGGAAATAGTCCAACTCTATTTTGCTTTATCTGTTAACAGGAAGTTTTGGGATGACAGAATATTGGGATGCCTACGATGAAAATCGTCATCTTTTGTCTGGGAAAATCATTAATTGCGACACTTTTTCATCAACAGATGACTTTCACTTAGTTGTTCAGGTCTTGCTTTTACACAGGAAAGATTAGTCTGTTCTTTTTATGCATCGCGCGAGAAATAAAGCTACTTTTCCTGATTATTTCGAGGCAACGGCAGGAGGAGCAGCCTTGTGTAGAGAAACATCTGAGGGGGCAGCTAGACGTGAATCGAAGGAAGAGTTAGAAGTTGATCAGTTTCTCTTGCTCTATAAGCAACAGATAAGGAAAATCACATGCATTTCGATAAATATTTAGCTTGGACCGGTGCAGGTAAAGATACCAAACTTTACCAGGAGAATGACACTGATGGGCATGTTTGGGTGGAACCAAATTTGCTATCTGATTTCCTAAGTGAGTCTAAAGTCATTCCTTCGCAAGTCACTGAACTGGAAATACTATTTCGTTTAGCTGATGATAAATTATAGTGATTTTGACTTGTTCTGCGCCTGAGAAGCTAATTATCCTAAAATTACTACTTAAAAAGGCGGTTCTTTCTCAGAATCACCTTTTTAAGTCTTTTATAGAGCATAGAATTATTAGCAAGTCCAGACACTGACAGACTTAGCTTCGACAGGGAAATCTCCCCAACCTTCCTGATCAATGCTGACACTTTCTTGACAGTGTCCAAGATAATCAGTGAAAATGGCACCAGCCCATTTCTTTCCGACAAACATCAATTTATGACTAGCATTTTTGTTGCTCAGAATAACAGCTAGTGATTTTTTATGCTCATCGTCGCCAAGTCTTGTCCAGCCAATACAATTGGCATCGTCTAGATAGTCTTCTTGTTTACCATAGGCATAATTTTGTCGTAAATCTAAGAGATTATTAATGATGTCTTGAAAACTCTCCTGTGCAAAATCACCCTGAATACCATAGTAATCGCCATAGAAGACACAGGGTAACCCGGCTTCACGCAGTAAGATTAGGGCATAGGCAGCAGGTTTAAACCATTCTTCAATAGTCGATTCTAGGGCTTGACCACGTTGCGTATCGTGATTATCAACAAAAGTAACTGCCGATTGAGGGTGGTTGCTAGCGAGGCTGCCGTCAAAGATTTGTCGCAAATCATAAGCTTCAGATTGACGGCTAGCATCAAAAAGATTCTGATGCAGTTTGACATCAACTAAGTCAAAACCGTAGTCAATATTTTCCAGATAATCATCATTAGCTTGTTCATCTCCATTCCAGAATTCGCCAAAGACGTAAAAATCCTCACCGTATTTTTCAGTAATATCACGAATAAAATTTTTCATGAAAAAGGAATCAATATGTTTCACAGCGTCTAGCCTGAAACCGCCGACTCCGGTTGTCTGGATAAACCAGTCCGACCAATCGTAGATATTTTGAACGACTTCGGGATGCTTAAAGTCTAAGTCGGCATACATGAGGTAATCATAGTTTCCATTTTCATCATCGACAAGATCATTATTAGCCCAACCCTTATTATCGCCTTGAATTTGAAAAATACCAGTCTGCCCAGTCTTGGCATCAAAATCAGTTCCTGTGAAGTGGTACCAATGCCACTCAAAGTCATTATAAATTTTTTGTCGACCATCAAAAGTAAAATTGGTCCAACCTTCTATTTCAAAAGGGTCTGTCAGAATCTTGGTACGGTCCGTCGGATCCACCTCAACCACTTCAAAGCGCTCGGTGTGGTCAGCTGATGCTTTATGGTTGAGGATAATGTCAGCCATTGGAATGATTCCATTTGCCTTAAGCGTAGCAATGGCTTTCAAATAATCTTCCTTGCTACCATATTTAGTACGAACAGTTCCCTTTTGATCAAATTCGCCCAAGTCAAAGAGATCATAGACACCATAGCCCACGTCAGCAGAGGATGTCCCTTTAAAAGCTGGTGGCATCCAGATTTTAGAAATACCTTTTTGAGCTAGGTGAGGTGCATCATCAGCTAATCGTTTCCAGTGGTTACCATCATTTGGTAAATACCATTCAAAATATTGCATTAGGGTCTCGTTTACCATTTTGTTTCCTCAATCTTTCTACACTTTTCTATCATTTTACCAAATTAGAAAAATAATGCAATCGATTGCGCTGTTTTGATTTGTATCTTTTTTATTAAATTTATTCTAGTGATATTTCTAAAAATACCTTTAATATACAAGTTGAAACGTTAAAATGATAGCATCATAGGCTTATATATACTGCGAAGGGGCGCAGTCTTCCTACAAGTTACCATGTAATTATTGGAAAATCGTTTTTTTAAAAGACGGCGTCGTGTTGACTGAAAGCACCTTGAAAATGGATAGCTTTTTGGCTCACCAAGTTTATCACCAGTTTATGCAGGAGATGGGGAAAGTTTTGGCTGATAATTATAAAGGTGCGGGCATTACCAATGTTGTTACGGTTGAAGAATCCGGAATAGCACCGGCGTTTACACTGCCCAAGCACTCAATGTTCCCATGAATTTTGCTAAGAATCAAAGGAGTATCGCCGTGTTAGGGGACATTTGAGAGCAGAGGTCTATTCATTTACCAAGCAAGTGGTCAGCGTTGCTTCTATCGCTAGCAAGTTTCTGTCGTCAAATGATTTAGTGCTGGTTGTTGATGATATTTTGACAGAAGGTCAAGCCTGCAAAGGGACTTTTGGAAATCATCAGTCAAGCAGGTACTAAGGTTGCAGTTGTCGGACTTAATGACACAAATATCTTTACCAGTCTACCAATGACACTGTAATATTTCTAACAAATGGTAGTGTCACTATAACATTTTTTGCCATTATTTTAAATGAAAAATTGAAAAAACGTGTTTGTATAGATAGCATTGGAGAGGACTCCAAGTTATTTTTTGTTGCCGTCAATTTTGAGGATAAAAAATCACCAGCTGATCTGATGATTAACTTTCTATGTGTTTTGTTTTGTTAATGCAACCGTAAGCAATACCAATGAAAAGACCACCGCCTAGCCAGTCACCAAAGAAAACAACAATCCATTGACGAAGGATGTTTGCTAGTGTGAAGCTTGGTACTTGATCACGAACATGGTTGAAAGCTAAAAGCATGAAGGATGCAAAGTTAGCAATCAAATCTTCATTGACTAGGAAAATAAACATGAAAATAGCTGAGATAGCAATGGATATTTTAGCCGATTTTTCTTTCAGATGCATATAACCAAGAATGGCAATATTGACAAACATATTGGCTGTAATACCTTCGATAAAGTTACTCCAGTCAGTCTTACCAAGTTTTTTTGCTACGGATGAGACGACAAAACTTTTATCTCTAAGATTAATGAAAGAGAAAGATTGGTTAAAGAACCAAGCTAGAATGACTGCACCCATCAAGTTAAAAAAGTACAATAAACCAAGATGATAGTTGCCTTTTTTCAGGAAATTTGCTTGTAGTAGGCATCTGTTGTCAAGTACATCATGTTAGACGTGGCTAACTCTCCATTAAAGATCGGGGCGTACACCAAACCAATGGCAAATAGAAGAGTAAAGACAAAACGACCGATTGATGGGAATTGTGATGAAATAATATCAGCTCCGAAAATTCTAACTGCCGTACTCATGGTTAAGTAAGCACCAGCAAACATGGAACGCAAAGCGTATCTTCCTCAACTTTCGTCAAAAAGTGCCTCTTTTTTGGAACAAGCAGCACCGATTTTTTCTTGAAATGGAGTCATAAATTTACCTCTTTGTTATTTTATTTACAACGATATCTATCTTATTTCTCTAAAAATGAAAAAGATTTTATGGCATTCCTTTTAACCATTTTTTAAATTTAAAGGTGGGGGAGATAATCATTTCCCCCACCTCTAAGCTCTTAATGTGATGAAGCACCAGAACTTGCATCGGCAGCAGGAGTAGAGCCCCCTGTGTGGGCACTGTCAGAAGCTCCAGAAGTAGCATCACTTGCACCATGATTGCTATTATTAGAAGCACCAGAACTTGCACCAGTTCCCCCTCCTACCAAACGTTGACCAGTTGTTTCAAGATACCAGTCTAACCAAGGTTTAAAATTAAAGACGATTTCATTAATACCAGCGTAAGAACCATCGTCGTAGTACATTGCCTGATAGTTGTGAGTATTGAGAACTGCTGGGTTTGGATTCGGAATTAACGTACGGACATATTCTTGATTACCATTGCGGAGCGTTCCAATAACCCACTCAACATTTTTCATACGGGCAGCAGGAAGAGAAGAGTGAACAGTTGACATACGATTTCCTGATTGTGATGGAATGCGTTTAGCGAACATGGTATCAGGATCTTGGTGAGCATTGTTGTAATACAAGAATTGGTTGTTATCATCAGCGTAAGTTAATTCAAATGGCATTGATTTTAGGAACATGTTGATTTGATCAACTGTTAAAATACCATGGTCAAGCTTGACATAGGTGTTGCCAGAAACAGCTCCAGTAATTTCAGCAACTTTTTCAACCCAGTCAGGATCATCTGGATCAACTTCGGTAATTGTTGTTGAAATTGGGTGATTACAATCCAAATCTTCTGTTTCAATTGGTTTCGGTTTTTTCAATTTTGATACAACTCCTACGTAAGAGATGAAATTATCTAAGCAAGTTTCAAGGAATTTAACAGTGCCTTCATTGATAATACTGCCATTTTCATCAAAGGCTTCTTTGGCTTTACCAAGCAAGAATTCATTACCAGGAAGTGTGTAAGCATTAACACCGGGAGCATCCAAAATCTTACGTAGGTGTACTTGAGCACGAGATGTTCCTTGGTCATAATAAGAAGCACCAACAATCATGACCGGCTTATTTTCAAAAGGATGCACTTCGTATGACAACCATTCAAGGACGCTCTTAAGGGCAGCGGTGATGGTATGGTTGTGTTCTGGTGTCGCAATGATAACACCGTCAGCACGTGTAATTTTGTTGTAGAGTAGACGAAGTTGGAAACTTTCTTTCCAATCTTGGTCTTGATTGAACATAGGAACTTCATCAATTTCTAAAACTTCCAATTCAAATTTGAGCTTGAATTGTTTTCTGATGTACTCCAAAAGCATACGATTATATGATTGGTCGGCATTTGAGCCAACAAGTCCTACAAATTTCATAGTTTAACTCTCCTTCTTATCCTATAAGCTTTCCCAATCGAAGTTTTCAGCTTCTTTGCGTAATAATTCTTGAGCACTTTGCAATTTTTCAGTCATTTTAACGAAGATACGGAAATCGTCGAAGATGGCGTCTAGTTTGTTGCAGGTGTCCAAATCGATGAGATTACCTTCTTTGTCGAAAGCTTGCAGTGAATGTGAAAGAAGAAATTCGTCTGGTAAAACGTTGGCTTTGATTTCTGGTGCGTTAAGAATTTGACGCAATTGCAATTGTGCGCGTGAAGAGCCCAATGTTCCGAAAGATGCCCCAGTAATCATAACTGGTTTGTTAAGTAGTGGGAAGATACCGTATGACAACCAAGCTAGGGCATTCATCAAGACGGCTGGAATTGAATGATCGTATTCAGGTGTTCCAATGATAACACCATCAGCAGCATCAATTTTATCAGCAATTTCAAGTACTAATTCTGGAACTTTTTTGTCGGCAGGTTTATTAAAGACTGGGATGTCCTTAATTTCAATTAGTTCAATTTCTGCTTTGTCAGCAAAATGTTTTTGCATGTATTGGAGCAACTGGCGGTTAGTTGATTTAGCTGAGTTGGTTCCAACTAGTCCAATAAGTTTCATATTAAATCCTCTTTTCTTAGGTATTGTACAGCAGGTGAAAATCTTTTTTCAGACCATTTGACACAGCGATCCGATTATCCGTAGTGATAAGAATGCCCTCAATATTTGGGGTATTCTCAATGGTCATAAAGGCTTCAAGTATGGGAAGACCAAAAAGTCTAGTTGTCCAGATTTCACAATCTACTGATAGATCTGAAATAATTGTAAGACTCTCTATTTCAGTCTTAATAGGATAGCCAGTATGACGATCAAAAATATGATGATAATCTTTGTCACCAACTTTTAAATGTCTTTCATAAACACCTGAAGTCACGACGGACTTATTTTTCACGGTCACGATGCCTAGATTTTCACCGCGTTTTTTATGTGGATTTTGAATACCAATATTCCAAAATCCTTGTTCACGTTTTGGATTGTCTCCTAAGACTAGGACGTTTCCACCTAGATTAATCAGAGCAGAAGTTACTTTTTCCTTCTTGAGATAATCCATTACTTTATCAGCAATATAACCTTTAGCAAGAGCACCCAAATCAATTTTCATCCCTTTTTCTTGCAGAAAAACAGTTTGTTTTTCTTCATCCAGAATGATATTTTCAGGATTAGTCAAAGGCATGATGTCTTTGATAACTTCATCGCTTGGCACTCTGGCATCTGAAAAGCCGATGCGCCAGCTTTGAACCAAAGGACCGATAGCGATGTTGAGATTGCTTGGTTTGGCTAGGCTATGCTTTTTTCCAATAGCGATGAGCTCAAATAATTCGGGTTCTACTTTGACAGGAGTGAGACCAGCATGCTGATTAATTTGCATCAGTTCTGAATCTTCATCATTAGCACTAAAGCGATTTTTATAAAGCTCAAGTAAATGACAGACTGTCTGTATCTGAGGTTCAGGATCTTCCGAATTAATCAGGATATCAATGGTGGTTCCCATCATTTTCAGGCTATGAGAAAGTTGCAAAATGTCACCTCCCATAAATTGTCATATATATCATGATAACGTTTTCTGAAAGAAAAATCAAGTCTAAAAAACGAAATGAAAACGGCTTATGTCAAGCTTTTATGGAGATGATGTTCTGAAAATACTACTGAATATTTTCAGAAAAGGAGGTTGACAAACTTACTAGCAAGAGTTAATATATAATATATATTCTGAATTATCTGAATATTACGGGATTATTTTAGAAAGAGGTTTTTAGGATGACTGAAAATTCTACGCAAGTATCCACTTGGCAAACAAAGCTTAAAGCTATGGGACCTGGTATCTTGATGGCTTCGGCTGCTGTTGGTGGTTCACATATCGTTTCATCAACACAGGCAGGTGCTATCTACGGTTGGCAGTTAGCAGGTTTGATTCTTTTAATCAATGTCTTCAAGTATCCTTTTTTCCGATTTGGCTCACAGTATACCATGGAGAATGGAAAAAGTTTGATTGAGGGTTATAGTGAAAAGGGAAAAGGTTATTTATGGCTCTTCTTTATTATGAACATCTTCTCTGCTATTGTTAATACAGCAGGTGTCGGAATCCTCTGCGCGGCCATTTTGTACAACATTTTTCCAGATGGTTTTGGTTTGAATATTTCTCAATTGACAACCATTATCATTGTCATTATCTGGGCTATGATTCTCATTGGTGGTTATAAGTTTCTGGATGGTTTAGCAAAATGGGTAATGACAGCTCTGACAATTGCAACGGTAGCAGCTGTTGTTATCGCTCTTTTCAAACACCGTGAATATGCTCCAAATTTTGAAGCGCCAACACCATGGCGAATGGCAGCTCTACCATTTATTGTATCTCTCATGGGATGGATGCCAGCACCAATCGAAATTTCAGCCATTAACTCTATGTGGTCTGTTGAAAAGCAAAAAACAGTTAAAATGTCTGAAGCTGATGGCATTTTTGACTTTAACGTTGGTTATATCGGAACAGCTATCTTGGCTCTTATCTTCTGTGCTCTTGGAGCTCTCATCCAATTTGGCTCAGGCGAAGCAGTACAGAGTGCATCAGCAGCTTATATCGCTCAGTTTGTAAGTATGTATGCCTCTGTTTTGGGGGGCTGGTCACGTTTACTTATCACTTTTATTGCATTTCTCTGCATCTTTGGGACTGTTATTACAGTTATTGATGGTTATTCACGTGCTAATGACGAGACCCTACGACTATTGCTTGGTAAAAAAGAGTCAACTCCTAAAGCCTTTATAGCATGGACAAGCCTGACCTCGCTAGCGGGCTTAGTTATTGTTTATCTTTTTGCTGGTAACGTGGCAACAATGTTGCGCTTTGCCATGATTGCCTCCTTCTTGACGACACCGTTCTTTGCTTATCTAAATTATTCTTTGGTAAACAATAAGGAACATCAGGTAAAAGGTTGGCTTAAAGGTCTATCAATCGTCGGTTTAATTTACCTTTTTGGTTTTGCTATTTTCTTCTTAGTAGCCATCTTTATGGGAGCTGTTTAGAACTAAAAAGTGCCAGTGGCACTTTTTAGTTACTTTCATTCTTAAAAGGAAAATAGTTATATAGTGAAAAAGGAGGATGAAATGACCGCAAATGAAAAAATTATTGCTCTAGTTAAGTCAGAATACATGGAACGCATTCCACGATTGGTACGCGGACATGCCACGAAAGCAACTTGTCAATTAATTGCTAGAGAATTTCCAGAAGCCTATGCTGAAGCTGAAAAAGAAGGAGAATTATCAAAGGAGGCAAAAGAAACCTTGACTTTGATTGTTAATGATATTTTCAAAGAACGTATGGCTAAGCATAATTTGTGATAGATAGAAATTTTGACAAGTAAAAAACATTCAGTTCGTTAAATAATTGAGATACTTCCCTTATAGTTTCTAATGAAAAACAAAAATTTTTCATTAGAAACTATAAGAGGAGTTTTACTATGTCCAAAAGAAGTTCAAAACCTGTATCTGAGAAGCTAGAAATCGTTCTAATCCACTTAGGAGAAGGGAAATCACTTAGTTGGTTAGCTAGGAACCATGGTGTCTCCAAAGACAAACAGGGTTCGGAAGTAGTTGATGAGCTAGAGGAAAGTTATCACTGGAAGAAGTATGGTAAGGAACTGAAAGAACAGGATGTATCTGACTATCTCAATGGCTTGGGAAGTCTCAAAGATTTGACTGAAAAATATGGCATTTCTTGTGATTATGTTCTCAGATCATGGATAAAAGATTATACTAGTGGTAAAAAACTGAAAGCTACTAGTAGAGGAATGAGCCGCATGAAACAAGGACAGAAAACAACATTTGAAGAATGGGTTGAGATTGTCAATTACACCATTGCTCATGAAAAAGATTACCAAGGGGCTGTTGAGAAGTATGGTGTTTCCTATCAACAGGTCTATTCTTGGGTTAGAAAGTTCGAAAAGGAGGGTTCTAACGGTCTCCTCGACCGTCGTGGNAAAGGNCTGGAAAGTAAGCCTAATCTGACTCCAGAAGAAGAGTTACGCCTCAAAATCAAGCAACAGGAAGAGAGGATTAAGTATCTTGAAATGGAGAATGGCCTGCTAAAAAAGTTAGAAGAAATCAAGCGACGAAACCGACGGTAAGACTCGGTCGCCACCTGGATTTCTTCCAAGATATTAAAGAATACGCCGATGAACAGGAAGAGGCTCCTATCAGCCACTTGTGCCGTATTCTAAAGGTNTCTCGCTCAGGCTACTACAAGTGGTTACTTCATCAGGAAACAACTTCTGAACAGGAAAACACAAGATTAGAGGAACAAGGCCGTTGCCTAATCTTTTATTATCTCATTGCCCACTTGACAGGGAGCTGTTCAATATTTAGTTCGTTTTTTTATTTATGAGCATATGTTTTGCAGTTGAAGTTGAAGTTTGTTACACTAAACCCCTAACGTTTTAAAGTTCTGTCAAAATAGAAAAGAGGCTGTCGTGAAACAAACCAATCGTTATCTTGTTGCTGCTTGTGGGGTTATTCTGCACTTGATGCTGGGGTCAACATATGCTTGGAGTGTCTATCGTAATCCGATTATGACTGAAACAGGTTGGGATCAGTCATCTGTCGCGTTTGCATTCTCTTTGGCAATTTTTTGTCTAGGAATGTCAGCGGCTTTTATGGGGCATTTGGTAGAAAAGTTCGGCCCTCGTGTAACAGGTAGCATTTCAGCTGTGCTATATGCTAGTGGGACAGTCTTAACTGGTGTTGCTGTCCAGCAAAAAGAGCTATGGTTGCTTTATCTTGGCTATGGCATCTTAGGTGGATTGGGTTTAGGAGCTGGTTACATTACGCCAGTTTCTTCAATTATCAAGTGGTTTCCTGATAAACGAGGATTGGCCACGGGCATGGCTATTATGGGATTTGGTTTTGCTTCCTTATTAACAAGTCCTATTGCTCAGCAGTTAATTTTTAGCCGTGGGCTAGTAGCGACGTTTTATATTCTAGGGGCTATTTATTTTGTGGTGATGTTGACTGTCTCACAATTTATTAAACGTCCTAGTCAGCAAGATATTGACAACTTAATAAGCAGAAGTAGCGACCATAAAGTTTCTGACTTAACAACAGGAATTACTGCTAACCAGGCTCTAAAAACGAGAGAATTTTACCTTCTTTGGGCCATTTTATTTATTAATATCGCTTGTGGTCTGGGATTGATTTCAGTGGTAGCTCCTATGGCTCAAGATATGGCTAATATGTCAGCTACTGCTGCAGCTGTGGTTGTTGGTATGATGGGGATTTTTAACGGTTTTGGTCGTTTATTATGGGCTGTTTTATCCGACTATATTGGGCGTCCTTTGACGTTTATCCTACTTTTCGCGGTCAGCATTATAATGTCAGGTCTCCTCATGATTTCGCATACGCCAACACTCTTTATTACAGCAATGGCTATCTTGATGACATGTTATGGTGCAGGATTTTCTCTAATTCCTCCTTATTTGAGTGATTTTTTTGGAGCCAAAGAGTTAGCGGCGCTTCATGGTTATATCTTAACGGCTTGGGCTATGGCTGCATTAGTAGGTCCAATGTTGTTATCAATCACATTTGAACAAACGGGAAGCTATCTTGTTACTCTAGGAGTGTTCATTGGGCTATATTTGATTGGATTAGTGATTTCAGTTTGGCTAGGTCACAGCCACAGTAAAAGTCAAGAATAAAAATCTGTACCTTTGTCAATGATGTGAGACTATAAATGTTATTTTTTGTTAAGCTTTACTAGGGGCTGACTCCTAGTAAAGCTTGTCTGATATTGATAGGATATTTCCATCCTACTTTTATGGCTCTATAATTTCTGTAGTTGGTAAATCCACTGTGGGGATTAGGGAGCCTTTTTTAGTGTAAAAAAAGTCCCATATGACCTATAATGAAAAGCAACCAAACTCACATCAGAAAGACTCATATGGAACAACTAAAACTTATTACAAATTTTCTCAGAATTAAAAACCAGAATATCCTTATCACTGATGAATATTATATGGGAACGTACATAGAACTCCACGGTCACTTAGATTACACCGCCCCTAAATGCCCACTATGTAAGAGACAAATGGCTGTCGCTGAAACTCCTCTCATTAAGAAAAACCACTAAATCTCTGTTGTCTTTAACCAGAAAATTGCCCAATTGCTTATTGAGAATCAAGCCATGACACATATTGCACATAGGCTATCTATTTCAACATCATCAGTCATGAGAAAACTCAATGAGTTCACAATTGAAACGGATTGGAACAAACTTCCAGAAGTCCTGTCCTGGGATGAGTGTGCCTTCAATAAGCGGAAAATAAGCTTTATCGCCCAAGATTTCAACTCCCTAAATGTCATTACTATTCTTGACGGGAGAACGTAAGAAATTATTCAAAACCACTTCCTACGCTATCCCTAGACAGGTCAGAAATCATGTCAAAGTCATTACCATGGATATGTTCAGTCCATACTACAAATTAGCTAGACAGCTATTTCCAAATGCCAAGATCATACTCGACCACTTCCACATTGTGCAACATCTTAGTCGCGCTATGAACCGTGTCCGCATTCAAATCATGAATCAATTCGATAGAAAATCTAAAGAAAATCTAACGAATAGAAAGCCTTGAAACGCTACTGGAAATTGATTCAACAAGATAATCGTAAGCTTAGCGATAAACGATTTTATCGCCCTACATTTCGGATACATTTGACCAATAAAGAAATCCTAGAAAAACTCTTATCATTCTCAGAGGAACTACTACGTCAGCACTATGAACTTTATCAGCTTCTCGTATTCCATTTCCAAGAGAAGAACTCAGACCATTTCTTTGGTCTCATTGAACAAGAATTGCCACTGTGAATCCTCTAGAAGCTAAGAAGCAACTAGATGGATTACGTATTTGAAAAACTGATCAGATTGACGCTGAAAAACTAGCTTCATCACAATTCAGCCTTAACCGCAAACCAACTGTAGTAATTCTTATGTCAGAAAGATTCTTTCAAGAGCATTCACAATATCGCCTCAGCTAGTCACACCAATCCATGTCATATCGCAAACTTCTATGAGAAACGAAAAGGGCAATCGCAAACGACTTCAACAAAGCCACATACGATTGCCTTTATGCATCGCCTCATCAGGACAATGTATTACCTCATAACGCATAACAAACTTTACGACTATACTTCAACCAAAAGTCAGTAAAGTTGTTTATGTCATATCATTGTAACACCTTGTTTTAAAAAAAGCCAGATGATGAATGCCCTTTTACAGATATTCTTCTATCAGAATAGGATAGTTACCTTAAATTGACAACTATCTTAAAAATATTTTTTCTTCGCACCTTAATATACTTGACAAATGGTAAAAAAAGACCCCGTTTTCAAGAGCGCAACAATGGCCTTGCCCCTCTTGAAATGAGGAACAAGGCCATTGCCTAATCTTTTATTATGTCATTGTCCACTTGACAGGGTGCAGTTCAATGGACTGAATGTTTCTTATCTTTATTATTTCACGAAAGCATTGATTTCTGCTTCAATATTTGCGATTTTCGCCTGAGAATCAGCCATATCTTTGCCAACTGTTGCAATGTAGAATTTGATTTTTGGTTCTGTTCCTGAAGGACGAACGGCAATCCAAGAATCATCTTCAAGTGTATATTTAAGCACATTGCTTGGTGGCGTTGTCAATTTTTCAACGCCAGCAGCAGTTGTAGCGGTTTGAGCTTGGAAGTCTTCCAATTTAACAATATCTGTCGCGTTAAATTGTTTTGGACCGTTGTCACGGAATTTATCCATAATCTTCTGGATTTCAGCCGCACCGTCAACACCTGAAAGGGTAACAGAGATTGTCTTTTCAGCAAAGTAGCCGTATTCCTTGTAGATTTCTTCAATACCGTCAGCAAGTGTCAAGCCACGTGAACGATAGTAAGCTGCGATTTCAGCAACGATAAGGACAGCTTGAATAGCGTCTTTATCACGAACGAATGGTTTGATGAGGTAGCCGAAGCTTTCCTCAAAACCAAGCATGTAAGTGTGGTTGTGTTTTTCTTCGAATTCTTGAATTTTTTCAGCAATGAATTTGAAACCAGTCAAGACGTTGAACATGGTTGCGCCGTAGCTTTCAGCAATCTTCGTTACCAATTCAGTTGATACAATTGATTTACAAAGCGCAGCATTTTCAGGAAGAGTACCGGCGGTTTTGTGTGCTTCAAGGATATATTTAGCAATGATTGCACCAATTTGGTTACCTGAAAGGTTCTTGTAAGAACCATCAGCTTGACGAATTTCAACACCGAGACGGTCAGCATCAGGGTCAGTTGCAACCAAAACGTCAGCGTCTACTTTGCGTCCAAGTTCTTCAGCAAGAGTAAATGCTTCTTGGTTTTCTGGGTTTGGTGATTTGACTGTTGAGAAGTCTGGATCTGGAACAGCTTGCGCTTCAACAACTTGAACAGATTCAAAGCCAGCTTGAGCAAGTGCGCGACGGGCAAGCATTTCACCAGTACCATGAAGTGGTGTGTAGACAATCTTCATGTCTTTACCATATTCGTCAATCAATTTTTGGTTAATGTTAACGTCTTTGACTTCTTTGAGGTACTCAACGTCAACAGCTTCACCGATAACATTAATAAGACCAGCAGCTTTAGCTTCTTCAAGGTCAGCCAATTCAACAGTAAATGGATCTTCAATAGCACGGATGAACTCAGTCAAGGCATCGGCATCAGCAGGTGGCATTTGTCCACCATCTTCACCATAAACCTTGTAACCGTTGAATGGTGCAGGATTGTGGCTGGCTGTTACCATGATACCAGCAAAAGCACCAAGGTGACGCACAGCAAATGACAATTCTGGAGTTGGGCGAAGTGATTCAAAGACGTAAGATTTGATACCATGTTTTGCTAAAACTTGAGCAGATTCAAAGGCAAACTCTGGAGAGAAGTGACGTGAATCGTAGGCAATAGCAACGCCGCGAGCCTTAGTTGCTTCATCTTTAGTTTCGATCAATTTTGCCAATCCTTCAGTAGCTTGACGGACAACGTAAATGTTGATGCGATTGGTACCAGCTCCGATATAACCACGCATACCAGCAGTACCAAATTCAAGATTTGTATAGAAGGCATCTTCTTTTGTTTTTTCGTCCATAGCTACCAATTCTTCACGGAGATAATCTGGAAGTTGGTCAAAATCGAGCCATTTTTGATAGTTTTCAGTATAAGTCATAGAATGCAATTCCTCCTAAAAAGGAACGCTAACAAAGGTAAAACCCTCTGAAACGTTCAATTTATTATATTTTTATAACCGCTTTCATTATATCATTTTGCAAGTGAAAAATCACGGTTTTTCCGTGATTTTCATAAATTATTTTTTGATTTTCAGTAAGCTAGGAACGATGAGTAAAGTAACAATTGCCGAAATTAGCATTTCAACAAGTGCATTGGCACCGAAAACAACTGCCAGAAGAGCCTTGATATTGCCATCATAAACTGATGAAAAGAGAAGAAAAATTCCCCCCAGAACGAAGATGGTATTAGTCATTGACCCGACAGCGCCAGCCAGAGTCAAACCTATTTTATTGCGCAGCCATTTATAGATGAAATACGGTGTGACTCCGATAAGAATACGAGGCACCATGGCGATAATCAGCGAAGCTATTGTCCCATTTTCAACAAAAGGTGAAAAGAGATAGCTGGTTGGAAGTAGAACAACGGTGTTAGTCACTACACTGATAATTCCCATGAGTCCGCCGAGAATAGCTCCAATGCGAGGGCCATATACAATGGAAGCGACAATAACGGGAAGATGAACTAAGGTCGGCTTAATCGGCACAGGCCATAGGTTGAAGACAATACTAGTCAGGAAATGAATGACTAGCATGACTGCAAAAAAGATAGCAATCGTTGCGACATCAGACGATTTTCTAGTTTTCATAACTTTCTCCTGTTATTAGATAAGATTTAACGGTTAACTGGAGTAATAGTTAACTAGGCTCATTATACAAGTTTACAGCTGTCTTGACAAGCTTTTTATTATAGAAAATAACTATAACTGGTTATAAGATTTCTTCTACCTTGTTCAAAATAAAGGTCAAATCAGCCAGCGCACCACGTCCAACATCACCGCAGGCCAGGACGCTTGAACGCGGCTCAATTTCTTGATAACCTATCTTTCTTAATGTCTCAAGATTAGACTGAGTGATAGGATTGTCATACATTCTAGTGTTCATGGCTGGCGCTATCAGTTTGGGTGTTGTAGCTGGCAGGGCAAGCGCTGTAGCCGTTACCATGTTGTCAGCAAAGCCGTGCGCCAGATGAGCCAGAGTATTGGCAGAAGCAGGAGCCAAAAGAAAAAGATCAGCCTGCTTGGCGAGTTCAATGTGGTTGATCAGTTTGGGATTTTCTTCCAACATGACATCTAAGTGCACAGAGTTTTTAGACAAAACCTGTAAGGTCAGCGGAGTAATGAACTTGGTAGCAGCCTTAGTCATCATCACATGAACATCATAGCCTAATTTTGTGAGTTGATTGGTCAAATCTGCTGCCTTATAGGCTGAAATTGAGCCTGAAACAGCTAATAAAATCGTTTTAGTCATCTGTCGTCACCTTCTCGTAAATCAATTGAGCGATATCAGCCTTGGTCCAAGCCTCGTAAGACTTTGTCTCTGTCAGTAAGTAGGCGTGGTGCTGAGTTGGTGTAATCTCTGTCAAATCATTGGCTAAAATAAACTTAGCATGATTTTTGATCAGGCTATCACGCGCCACAGCAAAAAGTTCTTCTTTTGGCACACTCACTAGCAGTTTGAAACCAATCAGCTGGATAGTTGGATTCCACTCCTTGACTAGACTAATGATTTTAGGTGTTTTCTTAAGAAAAAGCACTTGGTAGTCCGACTTAGAGGAGATCTTTGCTGCGCTATTCTTTTTGGTCAATAGCTGAGCTATATTGCTGCTATCTTCCACCTCATCAAGGTCAGTCATGTAAACAGGCGTATAATCTGACACCGCCATGCTGTGAATGAGCACATCATGGGTTTTGACCAGAGGTCTAAGAGTTCCCATCAGACTAGCCACATCCGACACCAGGTGAATAGTCATTTTTTTGTGTGCTTCTGGTTTGACAGCTGCCTTTGTCGTCACCAAGGTCACCTCATACCCTCCAGCTAAGAAAGCCTCTGCAATGTATTTTCCTAAAGTTCCCGTTGAATGGTTGGTAATACCGCGAACAGAATCAATCTTTTCTGTTGTCCCACCGGATGTAATCAAAATTTTCATAGTTGTATTTTACAAAAAAAGGCTTACAAAAGCAACTGACAGACGAAGGGAATAACCAAGCAAGCCTTTGATAAAGCGATTTTAGCTTTCCCTATTATTGAGTAATTAGTCTTAATTTATAAACAATCGTCTGCTTTTGCAGATGATCATTTTCAGTATCTAAAGTCTCTATCTTCACTTGGCTCATGCAGTATTTAAAATTTAGAAGACTGTATCTGCACTTTCAGACGTCAAATATATTGAAATCTCATCTTTTCCAATTTTGACTTGCAATACTTTAATTGTTAAAAATAGCAGAGCTAAAAACGAACATTTTCATTTATGTATTCAAATAATGTGCGTTTTTTGTCAAGGTGTGTTATAATTACTTTATCACATTTACTTGAGGGGGAACCCCCTCAGATTTTTCAATAATAGAGGAGATTCCCATGAAATCTGATATCGAAATCGCTCAAAGTGTCGAACTTAAACCAATCACTGAAATTGTCGAAAAAGTCGGCATTACCTTTGATGATATTGAACTTTATGGAAAATATAAAGCTAAGTTGTCATTTGACAAGATTAAGGCTGTCCAAAAAAACAAACCAGGGAAACTTGTTCTGGTTACTGCCATCAACCCAACGCCAGCTGGTGAAGGAAAATCAACCATGTCTATCGGACTAGCTGATGCACTCAATAAAATTGGTAAAAAAACCATGATTGCCCTTCGTGAGCCATCACTTGGTCCTGTCATGGGGATTAAAGGAGGAGCAACAGGCGGCGGCTACGCCCAAGTTCTGCCTATGGAAGACATCAACCTCCACTTTACTGGTGATATGCATGCCATTACAACAGCTAACAATGCCCTATCAGCTCTTATTGACAACCATATTCACCAAGGAAATGCCCTTCAAATTGACCAACGTCGCATCATTTGGAAACGTGTCGTTGACCTCAATGACCGCGCCCTTCGTCATGTGATTGTCGGCTTGGGAAGCCCAGTCAATGGTATTCCTCGTGAAGATGGCTTTGATATTACTGTTGCTTCTGAAATCATGGCTATCCTCTGTTTGGCAACAGATATTCAAGATTTGAAAGAGCGCTTGGCTAACATTGTCGTAGCTTATCGCTATGACCGCACACCAGTTTATGTTCGTGACTTGAAGGTAGAGGGGGCTTTAACGCTCATTCTTAAAGATGCCATCAAACCTAATCTGGTTCAAACCATTTACGGAACACCAGCCCTCGTTCATGGCGGTCCATTTGCCAACATCGCCCACGGCTGTAACTCAGTTCTTGCAACCTCAACAGCTCTGCGATTGGCCGACTACACCATCACCGAAGCTGGATTTGGCGCTGACCTTGGGGCTGAGAAATTCCTTGATATTAAAGCACCGAACCTTCCAACGACACCTGACGCTGTGGTTATCGTGGCGACGCTGCGTGCCCTTAAAATGCACGGGGGCGTAGCTAAGGCTGATCTGGCGCAAGAAAATGTTGAAGCAGTTAAAGCTGGTTTTGCCAACCTTAAGCGTCACGTGGAAAATATGCGTAAATTCAACATTCCAGTCGTGGTCGCAATCAATGAATTTGTCGCTGATACGGAAGCTGAAATTGCTGCCCTCAAAGAGCTTTGCCAAGCGATTGATGTTCCAGTTGAGCTTGCTAGCGTCTGGGCAAACGGTGCTGACGGTGGTATTGACCTCGCTCATGCTGTCGTTGATGCTGTGGAAAATGGCGAAGCTAACTACAAACGTCTTTATTCAGATGACGATACTTTAGAAGAAAAAATCACGAAGATTGTCACAGACATTTACGGCGGTAAGTCAGTTGTCTTTGAAAAGAAAGCTAAAAATCAGCTCAAACAATTTGCACAGTTTGGTTGGGATAAATTGCCAGTCTGTATGGCCAAAACTCAGTACAGTTTCTCAGACAATCAATTCTTGTTAGGTGCGCCAGAAGATTTTGACATCACTATCCGAGAATTCGTTCCAAAAACAGGTGCAGGCTTCATCGTTGCCCTTACAGGAGATGTCATGACCATGCCAGGACTTCCAAAAGCACCTGCAGCCCTTAACATGGACGTCGCAGAAGATGGCACAGCACTTGGTTTGTTCTAATTAAATAAACGTAAAGTCAACTTCGGTTGGCTTTTTGTGTTATCATAGAAGCATGAACACAAAAACTTATACTTACACTTCAAAAATTTACCCTGCTGATCGCGGGGGTGCCTACACTATTTTTCCATACAATGTCCGTCAAGAATTTGGCAAGGGCAGGGCAAAAGTTCATGTGACTTTTGATGGATATCCCTACGATGGATCTGTTGTCAATATGGGAGTAAAAGATGACAATGGTGATATTTGCTACATTGTTGGTATTCGAAAAGACATTCAACAAGCTATCGGTAAAAGCATTGGGGACCAGGTTGAAATGACTTTGCAAGAGAGAGAATGACTTTTCAGATTAAATTTTTGACAAATAACTGACCGGTTGGTACAATGTGAGCGTAACAATATGAAAAGGAGTTCCCTTATGGAACAATACGATGTGATTGTCATTGGGTTTGGTAAAGCTGGAAAGACATTTGCAGCAAAATCTGCTGCACAAGGTAAGAAAGTTGCGATGATTGAAAAGGACGCTAGTATGTACGGCGGAACTTGTATCAATATTGGCTGTATTCCGACAAAAGTTTTGATTCACGCTGCTGAAACTGGTCATGATTTTTCGCAAGCAATGGCAGAGCGTAAAGCCGTGACAGACCGTCTACGCGCTAAAAACTTTGAAATGCTTGACAATGCTCCAACCGCTGATGTTTATAATGCGACAGCAAAATTTATTTCTAACAAAGTGGTTGAAATCACAGCAGATGGTGAAAGTAAATATTTGACTGCTGATGTTATCATCATCAATACTGGTGCTGTCTCAAATGTTTTACCAATTCCCGGTCTCAAAGAAAGCAAGCACGTTTACGACAGCACAGACATTCAACAGCTTAAAGAACAGCCAAAGCGCCTCGGTCTGATTGGTGGTGGAAATATCGGTTTGGAATTTGCTAGCCTTTATGCCAAACTTGGTACTGAAGTGACTGTCTTTGATCCGATGTCACGTATTTTCGGTCGTGAAGAGGAAGAAATCTCTGCTATGGCTAAAGGTTACCTTGAAGAACAGGGCATTGTTTTCGAATTAGACTCAAACATTTCTCAAGTTTCTAACAAGGGAGAAGCGGTTGTCATCACAACACAAAATGGTGACTACGAGTTTGACGCAGTGATGTACGCGACAGGACGCAAACCTAACACTGAAAATCTCGGTCTGGAAAATACAAATATCAAATTGACTGAACGTGGCGCTGTCAAAGTTGATGACTTCTGTCAAACCAGCGTTGAAAATGTCTTTGCTGTTGGTGATGTTAATGGCGGTCTTCAATTCACTTATGTGTCATTAGACGACTTCCGCATCGTTTGGAATTTCCTCAATGGTGACAAGTCTTATTCTGCTGCCAACCGACATCATGTGCCAAATACAACCTTCATCAATCCACCATTGTCACGTGTTGGGCTTGATGAAGTGCAAGCTAAAGCACAAGGCCTGAACTACAAAGCCAACAGTCTGCCAGTTGCTGGGATGCCGCGCGGTCATGTCAATGGGGACCTTCGTGGTGTCTTCAAAGTTGTTGTTGATGCAGATACTAACCTCATCCTCGGTGCCACACTCTTTGGAGTAGAATCACACGAACTCATCAACCTTATCACCATGGCAATGGATAATAAGATTCCCTACACTTATTTCCAACAACAAATTTTCACTCACCCTACCATGGCTGAGAATTTCAACGATTTGTTTAATTTAAAAAATTTATAAAATTATTAATCAAAGCTCCATAATTATGGAGCTTTGATTAATATCAGCTATTTTTAAGCTGCTTATGAATATGATATAATAATAACTGGTAAATAATTGAAGCATGGAGGTTATTATTATCAACAATAAGACTAAGGTATTACATTTATTGAATAAAAGTAAACGAGGGTTTTTCCGAGGGATTTTTAGTAGGACAACGGTAATTGCTGTACTTCTCATCCTACAATTACTCTTTTTACTAACGTCATTTGTTTGGTTGGACCAGTACCGCTTGATTTTGCAGGCTTTAGAACGCATTTTGACTATTGCTGTTGTGCTTTATTTGGTAAACGGTGAAATGGATGCCATATCGCGTGTGACTTGGTTGATTCTGGTCATGATTTTTCCTCTTTTAGGTTCGCTATTTTTGATATACACTAAGCTAGATTGGGGCTATCAAGGACTCAAGCTACGTTTGAATACTTTGATTGATCAGAGTGCTGTTTATCTCCCTGATAATAAGGATATTTTAGAGGTTCTGAAGGGTAATACCTCTTCAACCTACCATCTAGTACAATATTTTGACCGCAGTCGAGGAGATTTTCCAGCTTATCAAGATACAAAGGTAATCTATTTTCCCAGCGGAGAAACATTTTTTGCTGAGTTAAAAAAACAACTGCTCAGAGCGGAGAAATATATTTTTCTAGAATTTTTCATTATTGCCGAAGGACGTATGTGGGGTGAAATTCTTAGTATTTTGGAAAAGAAAGTTCAAGAAGGAGTTGAAGTTCGCGTACTTTACGATGGTATGATTGAGTTTTCAACTTTATCGTTTGATTATACTAAGCGGCTTGAAAAGATTGGTATCAAAGCCAAAGCTTTCTCGCCTATTTCACCTTTTATTTCAACTTATTACAACTATCGCGATCATCGCAAGATTGTTGTTGTAGACGGAGAAGTTGCTTTCACTGGTGGCGTGAATTTAGCGGATGAATATATCAATCAATTAGAACGTTTTGGCCATTGGAAGGATACCGCTGTTATGCTTGAAGGGAAGGCAGTAGATAGTTTTCTTGTTTTATTCTTGCAGATGTGGTCAATCACTGAAAAAGAATTGATTGTTGAACCTTACCTAGGAAAACATGAAAAAACCTTCTTAGCAAATGGCTATGTGATTCCTTACGGAGATTCACCTCTGGATACGGATAAAGTGGGGGAGAATGTTTATATTGACATTTTAAACCATGCCAAGGAATATGTTTATATCATGACCCCTTATTTGATTTTGGATAGTGAAATGGAACATGCTCTTCGTTTTGCTGCCGAGCGTGGTGTGGATGTTCGCATCATCATGCCTGGTATTCCTGACAAAAAAATCCCTTATGCCTTGGCTAAAACTTACTATAATTCCTTGATGCAGTCTGGTGTTAAAATTTATGAGTATGAGCCTGGTTTTGTCCACGCCAAAATTTTTATTAGTGATGATATAAAAGCTGTTGTTGGGACGATTAATCTTGATTACCGCAGCCTCTACCACCATTTTGAGTGTGCCACTTACCTTTACAAAGTAGATGCGATAGCAGATATTTATAAAGACTACCAAAATACTTTAAAAGTTTGTCGTTTGGTAACTCCTGAGATGCAGAAGGAGCGTCCTGCCTTGCAGAAGTTGACAGGAACGGTCTTTAAGGCTTTAGCTCCTCTTCTTTAAAAATAACAGATTATCAGACTTTTGCAAGAAGTCTGATAATCTGTTATACTAAGAGTATGCGATGAGTCGATTTGGTCTTTGACCATTTTGCGCTGAGGAGGTCTACATTTAATTGTAACGCAGGAGCGGATCTTGAACAGTTGTGTGAACCTGCTGTTCTCATGGAAACATGCCTCTAATCCCTTGCTATTTTTGGCAGGGGATTTTTTATCTTCTTGAAAATAGACTTTTCAAGAAGATAAAAAAATAGTATAATTTATTTATTATATAAATTTTTAGAAAATTTCGAGAATAGTTCAGCTATTTTCTTGAAAGAGGTATTGAAATGGGTTATACAGTCGCTGTTGTTGGTGCTACAGGTGCCGTTGGAACTCGCATGATTCAACAACTTGAACAATCTACACTTCCAATTGATAAACTTCGTCTTTTATCTTCTAGCCGCTCTGCTGGCAAGGTTCTCCAATACAAAGGACAAGATATTACAGTTGAATTGACCACTGAAGATTCTTTCGATGGCGTAGATATTGCTCTTTTCTCAGCAGGTGGCTCTGTTTCTGCTAAATTTGCGCCTTACGCTGTCAAAGCGGGTGCGGTAGTGGTTGATAATACGTCTCATTTCCGTCAAAATCCTGATGTTCCTTTGGTTGTTCCTGAGGTCAATGCGCATGCTCTAGATGCTCATAATGGTATCATTGCTTGTCCTAACTGTTCAACAATTCAAATGATGGTTGCCCTTGAACCTATTCGTCAAAAATGGGGCTTGAGCCGTGTCATTGTGTCAACTTACCAAGCTGTTTCAGGTGCTGGCCAATCAGCTATCAATGAAACCATCCGTGAAATCAAAGAAGTTGTTAATGATGGTGTAGAACCTAAGAACGTTCACGCAGACATCTTGCCATCTGGCGGCGATAAAAAGCATTACCCAATTGCCTTCAATGCATTGGCACAAATTGATGTTTTCACTGACAATGACTACACTTACGAAGAAATGAAAATGACCAATGAAACGAAGAAAATCATGGAAGATGATTCTATAGCCGTATCAGCAACTTGTGTGCGTATCCCAGTCCTTTTTTCTCATTCAGAGTCTGTTTATATTGAAACCAAGGCAGTTGCCCCAATTGAAGAAGTAAAAGCTGCTATCGCATCCTTCCCAGGTGCTGTTCTTGAAGATGATGTAGCTCATCAAGTTTACCCACAGGCAGCTAATGCTGTCGGCAGCCGCGAGACTTATGTTGGGCGTATTCGCAAAGACCTTGATATTGAAAATGGTATTCATATGTGGGTTGTTTCTGACAATCTTCTCAAAGGTGCAGCTTGGAACTCTGTCCAAATCGCTGAAACATTGCATGAACGTGGCCTTGTTCATCCAACTGTAGAACTTAAGTTTGAATTGAAATAATAGTTAGCTAAGTGCCAAAAATGGGGCCGAGACTCGTCTGTCTTACCTCATTTTTTATGGTATAATATCAGTATCAAACCCACTGAATTGAGGAGGATTTTATGTCAATTGAAGAATTAAAAGATATTAAAATTATTACAGCCATGGTAACACCTTTTAAGGAAGATGGGGCAATTAACTTTGATGCTCTCCCAAAATTGGTGGAACACCTTTTGGCACACCATACAGAAGCATTGCTGTTAGCAGGGACAACGGCAGAAAGTCCAACGCTTACCCACGACGAAGAATTGCAACTTTTTAAAGCAGTTCAAGACATCGTCAAGGGACGCGTGCCCTTGATTGCGGGAGTCGGAACCAATGATACTCGCGATTCCATCGAATTTGCGCGTGAAGTGGCAGACTTTGGTGGTTTTGCAGCAGGACTTGCAATTGTCCCTTACTACAACAAACCTTCCCAAGAAGGTATGTACCAACACTTTAAAGCCATTGCGGATGCCAGTGACCTGCCAATTATCATTTATAATATTCCAGGTCGTGTCGTTGTGGAAATGACGCCTGAAACCATGTTACGTTTAGCAGAACATCCAAACATCATCGGGGTTAAAGAATGCACTAGTCTAGCGAATATGGCCTACCTAATTGAACATAAGCCTGATAACTTCCTGGTTTACACTGGCGAAGATGGTGATGCCTTCCACGCTATGAATCTGGGGGCAGATGGTGTTATCTCTGTGGCTTCCCACACGAACGGCGATGAAATGTACGAAATGTTGTCAGCGATTGAAAACAGTGACATTAAAAAAGCAGCAGCTATTCAACGTCAATTCATTCCTAAAGTTAATGCACTTTTCTCTTATCCAAGTCCTGCACCAGTTAAGGCTGTACTTAATTATCTGGGATTTGAAACTGGCCCTCTTCGTTTACCACTGGTTGCGGCGCCAGAAGAAGATGCCAAACGCATTATCAAGGTTGTCGTAGACGGTGACTACCAAGCTACCAAAGAAACTGTTACAGGCGTGGTGAGACCTGACTATTAAAATCCGTTTTTTAATCATCGAAAGCCAAGTTGAGAAGCTTGGCTTTTTAGATATAGACGGACTATTTAAAGCTAATAACTTGACAAAATATGAAAACACTTGCATAATAAATGTAAAAGATGAAAAACCGTGAAAGGGAAGCCTATGCAAATCATTAAACGTAACGGTCAAGTGACCGATTTCAATCCAGATAAAATTTATCAAGCCATCTTGAAAGCAGCACAGACTGTCTATGTCCTCGATGACCAGCTTCGTGAGGATTTGGCACAGGTGACTAAAAAAGTTGTTTTGGATTTGGAAGATGCGCAAGTTGAACGTCCTACTATCAGTATGATTCAGTCTCAGGTTGAGAATCGTCTTATGGACGCTGGTTTTGTCAAAATAGCAGAGCATTACATTTCATACCGTCTCCAACGCGACTTGGAACGTAATGGTTATGGTGACCAGTTAGCCGTTCACCTACATTTTGAAAGATTGAAATAGATGTAGTGAAGAGAAGGTTGGGATGGCTTCCTAGTCTTTTCAATATTAAGATTATTGAAGGGAAACTTATGGTCAAGGATTATAAAGAATTTTATAGAAAAATATCCTCACCTTTCAGAAATGATAAAGGAAAAAAGCTGATTACGAACTGGAACCAGGTCATAACAGGATTTATTTATTTGCTTTATTCTTTTTTATTGCTTGACTTAATTACAACTAATAGAGAGTTGATTTTGCCTTTCATTTTCATTCCTGGTATCAGCTTTCTTTCACTATCTTGGGTGCGTAGCAAGCTCAATTATCCTAGACCTTACGAAATTTGGGACATTCAGCCGCTGATTATCAAAGAAAGCAAGGGAAATTCATTTCCTAGTCGTCATGTGTTTTCAGCAAGTATCATTGCCATGTGCGCCTTGAAGGTCAATCTTACTCTGGGAATATTTGGGTTATTTTGTTCAATTCTCCTTGCTTGTCTCAGAGTGATTGGAGGTGTACATTCTCCTCGCGATGTGATGTGGGGTCTGGTCATTGGTCTGCTCACTGGCAGTCTTTTATTTCTTTTTTAATGCTGTTCATCTTTCTGAACAGTTTTTTCTTGCCGCGATTTTCATTGTCAGACAAAGCCGCCTCATGATATAATGGAGAGGCTGGCGTTGCCAAGAATAGTGAAAGTAGTAAAATATGAGTATTTTAGAAGTGAAAAATCTTAGTCACGGTTTTGGTGACCGTGCTATTTTTGAAAATGTGTCCTTCCGCCTTCTTAAAGGTGAACATATTGGTCTTGTCGGTGCTAATGGCGAAGGGAAATCAACCTTTATGTCTATTGTGACAGGACACCTGCAACCCGACGAAGGGAAGGTAGAGTGGTCCAAGTATGTCACCGCTGGTTATCTGGATCAACACACAGTCCTAGAAAAAGGAATGACTGTCCGCGATGTTCTGCGAACAGCCTTTGACGAACTTTTTAAAACCGAAAACCGTATCAACGATATCTACATGTCCATGGCAGAAGAAGGTGCTGACGTTGATGCTCTTATGGAAGAAGTAGGTGAGTTGCAAGATCGTCTTGAGTCACGAGATTTCTATACGCTGGACGCCAAGATTGATGAGGTGGCGCGTGCCTTGGGTGTTATGGATTTTGGTATGGATTCAGATGTCTCTGAGCTTTCAGGTGGACAAAGGACTAAGATTTTACTGGCTAAGCTCCTTCTTGAAAAACCTGACATTTTGTTGCTGGATGAGCCAACCAACTATTTAGATGCGGAGCACATTGATTGGCTTAAGCGTTATCTGCAAAATTATGAGAATGCCTTTGTTCTCATCTCCCACGACATTCCTTTCCTAAATGACGTTATCAATATCGTCTATCACGTGGAAAATCTTGATTTGGTGCGCTATACTGGGGATTATGATAATTTCCAAGCGGTTTATGACATGAAGAAAGCACAGCTGGAAGCAGCCTACGAGCGCCAGCAGAAAGAGATTGCTGACTTGCAGGATTTTGTCAACCGAAATAAAGCGCGCGTGGCTACGCGAAATATGGCTATGTCTCGTCAGAAGAAATTGGACAAGATGGATATCATTGAGTTGCAAGCTGAAAAGCCAAAACCAGAATTTTCATTCAAGGAAGGTCGAACTCCAAGTCGCTTTATTTTCCAAGCTAAGGACTTACAGATTGGTTATGACCGCCCGTTGACCAAACCCCTCAATCTCACCTTTGAACGCAATCAAAAAGTCGCCATTATTGGTGCTAATGGGATTGGGAAAACAACTTTGCTACGTAGCCTTTTGGGTGAAATCAAGCCCATCTCTGGTCAAGTTGAACGAGGTGACTTTATAGAATTGGGCTATTTTGAACAAGAAGTAGCTGGAGGCAATCGCCAAACACCTCTTGAAGCTGTCTGGAATGCTTTTCCTGCTCTCAATCAGGCTGAGGTTCGTGCAGCTCTTGCTAAATGCGGTTTGACCTCAAAACATATTGAAAGTCAAATTCAAGTCCTTTCAGGTGGGGAACAAGCCAAGGTTCGTTTCTGTCTACTAATGAATCGGGAAAATAATGTTCTGGTTCTAGACGAACCAACCAACCACTTAGATGTTGACGCTAAAGATGAACTCAAGCGTGCTCTCCAGACTTTCAAAGGCTCTGTGCTCATGGTCTGTCATGAACCTGATTTCTATGAAGGCTGGACAGAGGTCTGGGATTTTAATCAATTTTAGATAAAAGAAAAAGTCTCAGTACAACATACTGAGACTTTTTGCTATTTACGCTACTTGCGATAGAGGCGGTCGTATTGGTAGAATGGGTCAAAGGTAGTGTTAATACCTAACTTTCGTAGGACATTCTTGTCTTCGTCGGTCAGTGTTACAGTTGAATGAGCTTCGCTACCTTTGAGATTACCTAGTTCCTGCATAGCCAGATTGGCATCTGCGTTATTCATGGCGGTAATAGCTAGCGCAATGAAGATTTCATTGGAATGGAGACGCGGATTGCGGCTACCCAAATGATTTGTCTTAAGGCTCTGAATAGGTTTAACATACTCAGGCTCAATAAGATTAGTTTCTTTGCTAATATTGGCTAATTTTTTAATGGCGTTAATTAGTACAGCAGCAGTAGGTCCAAAGAGATCAGATGTCTTACCAGTAACCATGTCTCCATTTGGCAACTCCAAGGCTAGGGCAGGCTCGCCAGTCATCTTTGCCTTTTCACGCGCCAATACCGTCACTTTACGGTCGGTAGGTCTAATGCCGAGATCGTTCATGAGCAACTCAATTTTC
The DNA here is from genome assembly GCF_000379985.1 of Streptococcus caballi DSM 19004. Classification (GTDB taxonomy): domain Bacteria; phylum Bacillota; class Bacilli; order Lactobacillales; family Streptococcaceae; genus Streptococcus; species Streptococcus caballi. The sequence continues at coordinate 67,139 of NZ_KB904085.1, forward strand.
TTGACAGCCGACTCAGTCACGCACTCTGCCTTGTAATCAACAAGAGTCTGGTAGTAGCGGCGGACAATTTCTTGCTTAGAAGCTTCAATAGTTGCCTCGTCATCGACAATAGCAAAGCCGACCATGTTGACACCCATATCCGTTGGAGAAGCATAGGGAGACTTGCCAAGGATTCGCTCCAACATACGCTTGAGAACAGGGAAAATTTCAATGTCACGGTTGTAATTGACAGTTGTCACACCATAGGTCTCCAAATGGAAGGGATCAATCATATTGACGTCGTCAAGGTCAGCAGTTGCCGCTTCATAAGCTAGATTGACTGGATGATGCAATGGCAAATTCCAAACTGGAAATGTTTCAAACTTAGCATAGCCCGATTTGATGCCGCTTATTTGGTCATGGTACATGTTTGACATGCAAGTAGCCAATTTACCTGAACCGGGACCAGGTGCAGTTACCACAACCAAGTTACGGCTGGTTTTAATGTAGTCATTCTTCCCCATACCTTCTGGTGAAATGATGTGGTCCATGTCAGTCGGATAACCCTTAATTGGGTAATGGATGTAAGAAGTAATACCATTTTTCTTCAACTGAGTGCGGAAAATATCAGCAGCAGGCTGCCCAGAATATTGTGTAATAACAACAGAACCAACGTAGATATCCAACTCGTTAAATTTATCAATAAGCCGTAGGACTTCTTGGTCATACGAAATGCCCAAATCACCACGCGCTTTGGAATGTTCAATATTGCTGGCGTTGATTGCAATGACAATCTCAACTTGGTCTTTGAGCTCTTTTAGTAATTTGATTTTATTGTCTGGCTCATAACCAGGTAAAACACGGGCTGCATGAAAATCTTCCAGCATTTTTCCACCAAACTCCATATAAAGTTTACCATCAAATTGATTAATGCGCTCCAAAATATGGTCACGTTGCAAGTTTAAGTATTTTCAGAATTAAAAGCTTGTTTTTTCATTAATATTACCTCTGCTAAAAATTATAACAAATTTTTTTGAGCAATGAAAAAGATGGAAGTTATAAATTATCAATAAAACTATCAGTTATCGGTGTAACTTTGAGGAAAAATATATTTTTATCATCTGTGATCCTAGAGTAATTATATTTGTTTAAGCAATCAACCTTGATAAGGCGGTATATTTGATAGTGTAAAATAAGTTGTGTAAACACAAATAGGCATACTACTAAGAAGGTATGAAAGTTACATAATAATGTTTTCAACTTTCCAAAGGAGTGACACTATAAACGCTATAAAGTTAATAAAAACCGTCTATCAAGTTTTTCTGAGTTAGGCAAAAAAGTCTAACTTCATTTAACAACAAGGCAAAAGTTTTAAACACTAGTTTTTTAGTAGTATGAAGGAGCAAAGTGATAAAAGACTTGATTGGTATAAATGGTAAGTTCTTGTCAAGAATGACAAATCTGAAAACATGAAAAATGATATCAAGCATCCAAAATGTTATCCTTCAGAGCATCTAAAAATACTTTAGCAATTTTGGGTTGGTGGGAGTAACGCCTCCAGATAAGATTTAAATTTTCTTCCATTGGTGTGTCAAAAGGGATGAAGGAGAGACCTGCTCTATTTACAATCCCGTCTAAGCCAATAGCAATTCCCATCCCTGCTTCAACCAAGAGAGCGGCATTGAATAATAGATTATAGCTACCTGCAATATGGAAATCTTTGAAAATTGACCGCCACTTTATATCTTTGTTGGCCTGACTAGATACGATGATTGGATATGGAGCAATGTCTTCAAATGTGACTTGATGTTTGGCAGTGAGCTGATGAGAATTTGGGACTAGCACACCCCATTGTTCCCCCTTTCCAAGTGGCAATGAATCGTATTTTTTATGATTTACCTCACCAAAAATAATGCCGAAATCTAAGAGTCCACTGTCTAATTTTTCCTGGACTTCATCAGCATTTCCACTAAAAATGGAAAATTGTAACTGCGAATGGTTTTGCGTTAGATTGCTGGCCACATATGCTACCGTAGCCAGTGACTGACTCTCTGCAGCCCCAATCGAAATCGTACCGGAAATTTCTTCATCAAAGCGGATGGATTGTTCTGTTTTTTTCACCAAGGCTAAAATTTCTAAGGCTCTGTTATAGAGGAACTGACCCTGTTCAGTCATTTGAACTTCTCGGCTTCCCCTGATAAGGAGTGGTGCTCCTAATTCTTCCTCCAACTCTCTTATTTGACGGGAGAGAGTTGGCTGAGTGACGTGAAGGGAGCGCGCAGCATTTGTAATACTTTTTTGTTGAACGATTGTGACAAAATAGTTTAACACACGAATGTCCATAGTTTTTTCTATGCTTTCTAGTAATATTTATTATGCAATATAGGTATTTGATATGGTTATTGTATCATGCTATGATAGGTGATGTAAAGGCATAGACTGTATTATGATATGGAGAAGGTCTTGATTATCAATCAGAAAGAATTTACCCTACAGCTGGAAGGGAATCTGGCTAGCATGGAGCTTTATAATCGCTTTCCTTTAGAAATCAGAATGGATCATGTCAACGGGAATGAAAAGTTTTTTCTTTTTGAACAACCCCTTACCTAGGGAAGAATGCAAGCCGTTTTACATCCGTTCTGGTGATGTAATGTTGTATGGTGATAGTGGTCTTGTCATATTTTATGATGATTTAACATCACCGTATTTCTGTACTAAAATTGGTAAAATAATAGAATCATCAAATCTTAAAAGAAGTATTAGACAATAAAAGTGTCAAAGTAATATTTGAAAAAAGGAGAAAGAAAATGAATATTGAAACATTAGAGTTGACAGAGCAGTGGGATAAGGTATTTGAAAAAAGTGAGGACGTTCATCATCAAAAAGTTCAGTTCCACAATCATTTTGGCATTAGTCTAGCTGCTGATCTTTATTATCCTAAAAAACACACTGGAAAACTGCCAGCTTTGGCGATTTCTGGTCCATTTGGTGCTGTCAAAGAACAAGCATCTGGTTTGTATGCACAGGAGTTGGCAAAAAGAGGATTTTTAACCCTAGCTTTTGATCCCTCTTATACAGGGGAATCAGGTGGACAGCCTCGTTATATGAATTCTCCAGACATCAATACAGAAGATTATCAAGCGGCAGTTGATTATTTGTCAACGCATGACTTAGTAGATTCTGAAAAAATTGGTATTATTGGTATTTGTGGCTGGGGAGGTATTGCACTGAATGCTGCAGCCATCGATCCACGAATTAAGGTCACGATTGCTTCGACTATGTATGACATGTCTCGAGTGACTGGAAATGGTTATTTTGATGAAGCAGATTCGGAAGAAGCTCGCTATCACACGCGTCTTGCCTTAGCAAATCAGAGAACGGCAGACTATCAAACTGGCACCTATAAAATGGCAGGAGGAGTGCCAGACACTTTACCAGAAGATGCTCCACAATTTGTCAAAGATTACTATGCTTATTACAAAGAACCTCGCGGCTATCATATTCGCAGTTTAAATTCCAATGCAGGTTGGGCAGTTCAGGCTAATACAAGTTTTTTAAACACACGTTTTCTCCATTATGCCAATGAGATTCGCAATGCCGTGATGATCATTCATGGTGAAAAGGCTCATTCGCGTTATTTTAGTGAAGATGCTTTTAAAGTGTTAAAAGGTAGCAATAAAGAATTGTTGATTATACCTGGTGCAGTCCACGTGGACCTTTATGATAATCTGGACAAAATTCCATTTGATGAAATGACTTCGTTTATCATGAACCATTTCAATGATTGAAGCAAAAAGGATGGAGAGCAGGAAGTAAATATACGTCCTGCAATTGCCAATAACTCATCTGAGAATTCTGGATATGAGACAATTTTTCTTGGATTACCTGTTTGGCGGAGTGAGTGTCCAATGATTGTATGGACTTTCTTAGATGCAGAAGAATTGGCTGATAAAACACTAATTTTCCTAAGCCACAACTCATCTGAGTTATGGCTTAGAGAATACCTTACCAAATATAAGAATTTTAGATGAGTTTTTAGCTTTTAATATGGAATCAAAGGGCGGAAAAATGGGTAGAATCGTGGTATAATAGACATTGCCGAATTTTCTATTTAACATAATCTTGATTTTCTTTTGGATACCAATTGTGATTTAGCTATTGTTTTGCTTTGTTCAGGATTGAGAATTGGAGAAGCTGCTTTTACAACAGAAGATTTCAATCCAGATACCAGAGTTGTAACAATAGATAAATCACTTCAGTATCATGATTTGAGGGTTGCGGACTTTTATTTTGACACAACTAAGACTATAAATGCCGACAGAGAAGTTGCATTACCTAAAGTAGCTTGCGAAGCAATTTTACGAGCAATTAAAAGAAGTGATAAATTTGATAAGTACACTTTAGAAAACTCTGCTAAATCCTTTTCACATACAGAAAGTATTTTTCGGACAGAATATAGTTCCCCCCATTACGTCGCACTCTTTTCGTGAGGTGTTAGCCAACGAATTTGAATTTAAAAGAGTTCCGAGATATAATTGGAATTAAAGAAAGCTATCTTCCAGGACATATTAATGTAAATATCCTACCAAAATTATTAAAAGATATTAAGAAATATCATTCAAATTTTGAGATTATATGTCTTCGTGAAGGAAAGCAAAAAATTATTGGGTATGAAATGGTTTGGTAAAATCAGTCTATATTTGGTGACTTTTTGGTGACCTGATAGAGTTTAGACAAGTTTACCACCGTCAAACCCTTGATACGAAAGGAAGATACACTCATGGCAACAATTCAATGGTTCCCGGGCCATATGTCCAAGGCGCGCCGACAGGTTCAGGAAAATATTAAGCATGTTGACTTTGTGACTATTCTGGTCGATGCTCGCCTGCCCTTATCTAGTCAAAACCCTATGTTAACTAAGATTGTTGGTGATAAGCCTAAGCTTATGATTTTAAATAAGGCTGATCTTGCTGATAGTGTTCATACGGCACAATGGCGCAGCTTCTTTGAGAGCCAAGGTATTAAGACCTTGGCGATTAACTCAAAAGAACAATCTACCGTTAAAAAAGTGACCGATGCCGCTAAGGAATTGATGGCTGACAAGATTGAAAAGCTCCGCGAACGTGGTATTCAAAAGGAAACTTTACGAACTATGATTATCGGTATCCCCAATGCTGGCAAATCCACCCTGATGAACCGTCTAGCAGGAAAGAAAATTGCTGTTGTTGGCAATAAGCCGGGTGTTACCAAGGGGCAACAATGGCTAAAATCCAACAAAGATTTAGAAATTTTAGATACTCCAGGGATACTTTGGCCTAAGTTTGAAGATGAAGTTGTCGGACTAAAACTTGCGCTTACTGGTGCTATTAAAGACCAACTCTTACCTATGGATGAGGTAACCATTTTCGGTTTAAACTATTTCAAGCAGCATTATGCCGATCGTTTGCTCGAACGTTATAAAGGGATTAATCTTGACGAAGAAGCACCTGAAATCATCATGGCTATGACTCAGAAACTTGGTTTTCGTGACGACTACGATCGTTTTTATAATCTTTTTGTTAAGGATGTACGTGATGGTAAACTAGGGCGTTACACGCTTGATATTGTCGGAGAAACTGATGGCAACGATTAAGGAAGTCAAACAGCAACTAGCAAGTCTCACAGAGCTTTCCGACCCAGCTTGGGCTGGCTTTGAAGCAGATAGCCGTGCAGGGGTTCAAACGGCCATTAGGCAGCGTAAAAAAGCCATTCAGGCTGATTTGGATGAAGATTTGCGTTTGGAAAATATGCTGCGCTACGAAAAAGATTTGTATGCACAAGGCTTCAATCAGATTGCTGGCATTGATGAAGTTGGTAGAGGCCCATTAGCAGGACCAGTGGTAGCAGCCTGCGTTATTTTGCCGAAATATTGTAAAATCAAGGGACTTAATGATTCCAAAAAAATCCCTAAGTCTAAACATGAAGCCATTTATGAACAAGTTATGAAAGAGGCAATGGCAGTAGGTATTGGAGTACAATCAAATGATGTCATCGATCGTGTTAATATCTATGAAGCGACCAAATTAGCTATGATAGAAGCAGTCGGAAAGATAAAGAAAGAACCAGATTATTTGTTGATTGATGCTATGAAGTTAGACTTAGCTATTCCTCAGCAATCTATCATCAAGGGAGATGCCAATTCTCTATCTATCGCGGCAGCTTCTATCGTTGCCAAGGTTACACGTGACCGTATGATGACAGCTTATGATAAGCAATACCCGGGCTATGCTTTTGCTCAAAATGCAGGTTATGGGACAAAAGACCACCTCTCAGGACTTCATAATCTTGGTGTAACACCAATTCATCGCAGAACCTTTGAGCCAATAAAATCTATCCTAGGAGGGAATGACTAATCATGTGGCTGTTTTTTCTACTTTTCTTGCTGTCACTGGGATTTTTTGTTCTTGCTTATTTTAAAGAACGACGCTCTATTTTTATAGCGCTTTTGGTTGTTAATCTGTTTATTTGGTTAGGGATATGGATTCTTTCTGCTCGTATATTAGAAACGAATGACATTTTGCGCTTGCTAGGAATCGCTATTTTCGCAACCTTTTTACTTTGTCTTATGCTTGGCCCCTTTTTCTTTTTATGCGCTCTTTATTATAATGGTTTTAAACTTCTAAAAAGTGAAGGGGTTCGTTTTCAAAACTTTTTGTCCCTTGGTTTGGCTCTTGCTATCACCTTTTATAGCTTTATTTTTCCTTTTATCACGAAGTATTTATCCTCCATCCCCGTTCTCAACTATTTCTTTTTCTATCTAGGGATTTTAGTGGCTTATCTTGTGGGACTTAGTATACTTTATACTAGTTCTAGTTTTGTTAATTTAATCAACATTTTACCACCCAAACTAGATTATGTTGTTGTTCTGGGGGCTGGCTTAATTGGTGAACAGGTTACACCACTTCTAGCGTCACGTATTGATAGAGGCATTGCTATTTATCATAAAAATCCAGGAAGTAAACTGATTATGTCAGGAGGTCAGGGGCCAGATGAAGTCATCTCTGAGGCACAAGCAATGACTAACTATGCTCTCGTAAAAGGAGTAGCAGCAGACGATATTATTCTTGAGAACAAATCGACTAATACAAAAGAAAATATAAAATTTTCCCGCAATCTCATGACAAACGGAAGTCAATTCGCTCTTGTTACCAATTACTATCATGTTTTTCGCGCCTTACTTATAGCACGACAAATGAGAATTAAATGTATTGGTTACGGTGCTAAAACAAAATTTTATTTTAGTTTAAATGCTTTCATTCGTGAGTTCGTTGGTTATCTTGTCTATACTAAAAAATGGCATATAACTATACTTGGTGTACTAACTTTTGTGTTTATCATCGGGACAATCCTGACACACCTTATTCAATGACAATACGGAGGTAAAAATGACAACAGAACGTGAAAAAATGCTGGCAGGCCAGCTTTATGATGCAGCTGATACTGAATTGAAGACCTTGCGCCTAGCTGCGCGTGAAAAAATGGCACAGTTCAATGATGAGCTTGACCGTAGCAAGCGAAAAGAACTTGTAAAAACCTGGTTTGGATCGACAGGCGATAATGTGATGATTGAACCTCGATTTGCTTGTGATTATGGGGTTAATATCCATGTTGGTGAGAATTTTTATGCCAATTTTAACTGTACCATGCTTGATGTTTGTGAGATTCGTATTGGTGACAATGCAATGCTAGGACCGAATTGTCAACTATTGACCCCACTTCACCCACTTGACGCTATAGAGCGTATCTCTGGTCTGGAATATGGCGCTCCAATCACTATTGGTAATAATGTTTGGCTTGGTGGCGGTGCAACTATTTTACCTGGAGTAACACTAGGCGATAATGTTGTTGTCGGAGCAGGAGCAGTAGTGACTAAATCTTTTGGAGACAATGTTGTCATAGCAGGGAATCCAGCTAAAATTATTAAAACACTTTAAAATCTCATTCAAGCTCTGCTATTTTTGCAGAGCTTTTTCGAATAATCAAAGTGGAGGAACAAGCATGAATAATTTTGAACTGTATAAATTGAAAAAAGCTGGATTGACTAATCTTAATATTATCAACATTTTGGATTATCAGGCACGTGTTGGTAAATCCTTATCACTACGCGACATGGCTGTTGTGTCAAAGTGCAAAAACCCAATTCTTTTCATGGAGTCTTACAAGCACCTAGACAGTAAAACTCTGCGAGAAGAGTTTAATAGATATCCTAGTATTTCAATACTAGACCAAGAATATCCCCTAGAACTTAAAGAAATTTATAATCCACCAGTTCTGCTATTTTACCAAGGCAATCTGGATCTGCTGGCAAAGCCTAGGCTAGCAATCGTAGGCTCACGCAATTGCTCGGATGTGGGTGCAAAGTCTGTTCAGAAGCTGATTAAGGAGCTGGGGAACCAGTTTGTGATTGTGTCTGGCTTGGCGCGTGGTATTGATACTTGTGCTCATGTGGCGTCTTTGAAAAATGGTGGGACGAGCATTGCCATCATAGGAACTGGGCTTGATAGGTATTATCCTAAAGAAAATACCAAGCTGCAAGATTACATGGCTAAAAATCATCTTGTCTTAACAGAATACGTAGCCGGCGAACAGCCTTTGAAATTTCATTTTCCAGAACGTAACCGTATCATTGCTGGATTAGCGCAGGGAGTCATCGTTGTCGAAGCTAAGATGCGTTCTGGTAGTCTTATCACTTGTGAACGTGCCTTAGAAGAAGGGCGAGACGTCTTTGCTGTTCCAGGAAATATTTTAGATGGAAAATCTGATGGCTGCCACCATCTTATCCAAGAGGGCGCTAAGTGCGTTATGACAGGCTTAGACATTCTTTCTGAATATCAATTCTAATCCTTCTTTTCCTATAGCAAAAAGTTTTTTATTGACAGTTTAAGAAAAGTAAGTTATTATGCTATAAGTTTGACATTGAAAACATGTAATTAGGAAGTGAATTTATGGCAACAGCAACTGTTACAAAGAGAAAAACAAGCGCTAAAAAGACTGGTAAGAAAAACACTAGAAAAAAAGCGGCTACTAAAAAAAATTTGGTTATTGTGGAATCACCTGCTAAGGCTAAAACAATTGAAAAATATCTGGGTCGCAACTATAAGGTTGTAGCTTCGGTAGGACATATCCGTGATTTAAAGAAATCTAGCATGTCTATCGACTTTGAAAACAATTATGAACCGCAGTATATCAATATTCGTGGCAAAGGTCCCTTGATTAATTCTCTTAAAAAAGAAGCTAAAAATGCTAAAAGTGTTTATCTGGCTAGTGACCCTGATCGCGAAGGAGAAGCCATTTCATGGCATTTATCACATATCCTAGGACTTGACGAAAAAGCCAAAAATCGCGTTGTTTTCAATGAAATTACTAAAGATGCTGTCAAAAATGCCTTTTTGGAGCCGCGTCAGATTGATATGGACTTGGTTGATGCACAGCAGGCACGTCGTGTTCTTGACCGTATTGTGGGATACTCTATCTCACCAATTCTTTGGAAAAAAGTGAAAAAGGGCTTGTCAGCAGGTCGTGTTCAATCCGTCGCTCTCAAACTGATTATTGACCGCGAAAATGAAATTAAGGCTTTTAAACCCGAAGAATATTGGACAATTGATGGTGCTTTCAAAAAGGGCACACGTAAATTCCAGGCTTCCTTTTATGGCGTGGATGGTAAAAAGTTCAAACTTAATAATAACAGTGATGTCAAGGCAGTTTTGGCTCGCATTACTAGTGACGATTTCCTCGTTGAGAAGGTTGAGAAGAAAGAGCGTCGTCGCAATGCACCGCTTCCTTATACAACCTCATCCTTGCAACAAGATGCTGCAAATAAAATTAACTTCCGTACCCGAAAAACAATGATGGTTGCGCAGCAATTATATGAAGGAATCAATCTTGGCTCTGGTCAGCAGGGATTGATTACTTATATGCGTACCGACTCAACTCGTATCAGTCCTATAGCACAAGGTCAGGCAGCTGATTTTATTACTGAGCGATTTGGTAGTCAATATTCCAAACATGGCAATATGGTCAAAAATGCTAGCGGAGCTCAAGATGCTCACGAAGCGATTCGTCCATCCAATGTTAACCAAACACCTGAATCTATTGCCAAATATTTGGATAAAGATCAGTTGAAACTTTACACGCTCATCTGGAATCGCTTTGTGGCTAGTCAGATGACCTCAGCTGTCTTTGATACTATGAAAGTTACCTTGACTCAAAACGGTGTCATTTTCACAGCCAACGGTAGTCAGATTAAATTTGACGGTTATTTGGCTGTTTATAACGATTCTGATAAAAATAAAATGTTACCAGACATGGCAGAAGGTGAGATTGTTAAAAAGATCAATACACAACCTGAACAGCATTTCACCCAGCCACCTGCTCGCTATTCAGAAGCAACGCTGATTAAGACTCTAGAGGAAAACGGTGTCGGACGTCCTTCAACCTATGCTCCAACTTTGGAAACCATCCAAAAACGCTACTATGTCAGGCTAGCAGCCAAACGCTTTGAACCAACTGAGTTAGGAGAAATTGTCAATGGTCTCATCGTTCAATTTTTCCCTGACATTGTTGATGTTAAATTCACAGCGGAGATGGAAGGAAAGCTGGACGAAGTTGAGCTTGGCAAGGAGCAGTGGCAGAAAGTTATTGATGACTTTTATAAACCGTTCGAAAAAGAATTAACTAAGGCTGAGACCGAAATGGAGAAAATCCAAATCAAAGACGAACCAGCTGGCTTTGACTGTGATGTTTGTGGACACCCTATGGTGATCAAGCTTGGTCGCTATGGCAAATTCTATGCTTGCTCAAATTTCCCAGAATGTCACAATACTAAAGCAATTACTAAAGAGATTGGTGTCACCTGCCCAATCTGCGGCAAAGGCCAGGTCATTGAACGTAAAACTAAACGTAACCGTATTTTTTATGGTTGCGACCGTTATCCAGAGTGTGAGTTTACGTCGTGGGATCTGCCAGTTGGTCGTTCTTGTCCTAAATCTGGTGATTTCCTCGTTGAGAAGAAAATTCGTGGTGGCGGAAAACAAGTCGTTTGTAGTAGCGAAAAGTGTGACTACAAGGAAGAAGTGGTTAAATAGTCGCAAAAAGGGATTTCCTAAGATATTTAGAATGATTTCCCGTATAAAGTCTATGAAGTCCGTTATAATGGAAAAAACAAAAAATTGCCGTTATAATGGACTTTTTTATTTTATCTGTTATAATAGACTTTGAGGTGACTTTTATGATGTATTTTGCTTTAATTGGAGATTTAATAAATTCCAAGTCGTTACCTAATCGTTCAGAAGTGCAAAATATTTTAAAATCTTGTCTAGAACGCCTAAATCAAGATTATGAAACAGTATTGGCTTCGAAGTTTTCTGTCACTTTAGGAGATGAATTTCAGGGACTTTTAAGAATGGAAGCTCCTATATTTCACATTATTGATCAAATTGAAACAGCCTTGCTACCGTGTAGTATCCGTTTTGGTCTTGGAATGGGAGAAATAAAGACAAGTATCAACCCAGAACAAAGTTTAGGTGCTGATGGCCCTGCATATTGGTATGCTAGAGAAGCGATTAACCATATTCATCAGAAAAATGATTATGGCAATACCCAGATAGCAGTAAAGTGCAAAGATCCATTAACTACAGAGGTCGTTAATAGTCTTATATCGGCAGGGGAAGCTATCAAAGTCAATTGGCGAGCTAGCCAAAGAATTATACTTGACGAGCTTTTAGAGTTAGGAATTTACGACGAACGTTTTGACCAGCAGCATCTAAGTGAGAGGCTTAAAATAAGTTCTAGTGCCCTATCAAAACGTTTGAAGAGTAGTAGTCTCAAGGTGTACTTGCGAACTCGTAAGACCGCTTTGACGGTTCTCAGAGAAAGCAGTCGAATGAAGGAGGAAGAGCAATGACTGGACTTTCACATATTTTGAGCGATAATCCTATATTGACTAGTTTGCTAATTTGTCATTTCCTCTCTGACTTCCAGCTACAAAGTCAACGAGTTGCTGATAGAAAGAGTTCTAACCTTATTTATCTATCTTTTCATCTAGTTGGTGTTGCTATTCCGCTACTCATCATGACAGTGCTTCAGCCTAAAATTTGGTGGCTTGCTCTGCTTATCTGGATAAGTCACGCATGTATAGATTATTTCAAACCACGATTAACAAGGCTTCTGAAACTTACTCAAAGTGCCAGTTTCTCGCTGGACCAGATGCTGCATCTGGTTATCATTATTCTTCTAGGCTTATCAGCTCGAAATTACGTTTTACCCGAATGGTTATCACCAACTAGTTTAAATCTTATTTTGTTCGTGGTTTTAATTACTAAACCAACCAATATTGCGTTTAAATTGTATTTTACAAAATACCAACCCAAAGATATTGGAAAAATGGACACAATTCCTGGTGCAGGGGCAACTATTGGTTTGTTAGAGCGAATTATCATTGCGGTTTGTCTGTATTTCAATCAATTCGCTTCAATCGGCTTGGTTTTCACAGCCAAGTCTATTGCGCGCTATGATAAGATATCTAAAGATCCGGCATTTGCAGAATATTATCTAATTGGCTCACTTTTCAGTATCTTAAGCGTTTTATTGGTGGCGTGGATTTGCTTATTTTAGATAGAGTGATGAATTTAATAGAATAGTATCGTAATACTAATTTTCTAAGTAGCCTTCTCTACGAAGCTTGACTTTTGAATAGTAAATATATTATATCTTTTTCAAAGAATTCAGTGAAGAATTGTTCAAAATCAAAGTTATTAATATTTAATTTGGTATTTTAATACTAAATAATTGAAATTAAAATTTTAGAAAGATTTGTGGGAATTTTTTTCCCAAAGAGGTATTAGTGTCATGTCTCAATCTTATATCAATGTTATCGGTGCAGGTTTAGCTGGTTCCGAAGCAGCTTACCAAATTGCTAAACGCGGCGTTCCAGTCAAGTTATACGAAATGCGTGGTGTCAAATCAACACCACAACATAAAACTAGTCATTTTGCTGAGTTGGTTTGTTCTAATTCGTTTCGTGGTGACAGTTTAACAAATGCTGTCGGTCTACTCAAAGAAGAAATGCGTCGCTTGGATTCTCTAATCATGCGTGCGGGAGAGGCACACCGTGTACCAGCAGGCGGTGCTATGGCAGTTGATCGTGAAGGTTATGCTCAGGCAGTAACAGCTGAAATCGAAAATCATCCGTTGATTGAAGTGATTCGTGATGAAATTGTTGAGATTCCAGATGATGCCATCACAGTTATCGCAACTGGCCCTTTGACTTCAGATGCTCTAGCTGCAAAAATTCACGAGTTCAATGGCGGTGATGGATTTTATTTCTACGACGCAGCAGCACCGATTGTAGAAAAAAGCACTATAAACATGGACAAAGTTTATCTCAAATCGCGCTATGATAAGGGAGAAGCAGCCTACCTTAACTGTCCAATGACCAAGGAAGAGTTTCTGGCTTTCCAGGAAGCTTTGATTCATGCTGAAGAAGCTCCGCTTAATTCCTTTGAGAAAGAAAAGTACTTTGAAGGCTGTATGCCAATTGAAGTCATGGCTAAGCGCGGTGTGAAAACTATGCTCTATGGACCGATGAAACCAGTTGGTCTGGAATATCCGGATGACTACAAAGGACCGCGTGACGGCGAGTACAAGACACCTTATGCAGTCGTGCAATTACGTCAAGATAATGCAGCTGGTTCGCTCTACAACATTGTCGGCTTCCAGACACATCTTAAATGGGGTGAACAAAAGCGAGTCTTCTCCATGATTCCAGGTCTAGAAAATGCAGAATTCGTCCGTTACGGTGTCATGCACCGCAATTCTTACATGGATTCACCAAATTTGCTAAATCCAACTTTTGCGACGCGTCGGAATCCAAATCTTTTCTTTGCTGGTCAAATGACTGGTGTCGAAGGCTATGTTGAATCAGCTGCTAGTGGACTTGTGGCAGGGATTAATGCCGTGCGTCGCTTCAAAGGCGAAGAGGAAGTTATCTTCCCACAAACAACAGCGATTGGTGCATTGCCACACTACATCACCCATACAGAAAGTAAACACTTCCAACCTATGAATGTCAACTTCGGCATTATCAAAGAGCTTGACGGGCCGCGTATTCGCGATAAAAAAGCCCGCTATGAAAAAATTGCAGAGCGCGCCTTAGCAGATTTAGATGCTTATTTGGATTGTTAAGCAGCTGGTCAATATATTAGACTAAAAAAGCTGTCTTAAATCACACCTTGGTCCGTGGATTTAAGACAGCTTTCTCTCTTGATTATTTTGGAGTCACGTCTTTGCGTGACTTTTTCTTTTTGTCAAAGAGGTCTTTGACACCAGTCAAGGACTCGACAACTTTCTGTCCAAGTTCTTCCTTCCTATGCTCTTGCTCGTTAATCAAAATGCTAGAAGCATTGAGGACGGTATCGTCTACGTAGTAGAGTTTAATCAAAGCACCACTACGAGCTTTTTTGCTGCGTGGATACATATTAACCACTTGATTGACAGGGGTATTAGCATACTTTGGATGAGGATTTTCAGTAATGGCTCTAACAATAAAGCCCTGTTTTTCTAAATGCTGTTTGGCATCAGTAATATCAAGATGAATGACATTATCTAGGTCAATGTAATGCTTCTTCAGATCGTTGCGACGGTCTAGTTCCTTTTCAATGATGGGTCTAGTATTGTCGATAGCTCTGCCGATGATTTCAGTAGTGTCTGGCAGGACTGCCATGACTTTACCAACCGTGCCTAAAGCCTTAGCCCATTTTGTTTTTTGACTCATAATTGTGTCTCCTTTATTGTCATCTCATACAGGGAGTTTTTCTTCATTATAGCAAAAAGCTGCCCATTTCCCAAAAAGAAACCTTACAAAATTGTAAGGTTAATGACTGGCATTGTAAGTTTACCAGTCTCATTTTTCGATAAAATAAAGGTGTAAGATAAAGAAAGGCGGTGAGCAGATGTTAGCTCTCTTAAAAAACAGTATAATGTTTTTTCTTTGGCTAATAGTGGCTAGTCTTAGCCTAGTGGCTTATGGTTTGACTCAATCCTTTCATTTAGTGAGGGGGGAAATCTCATGCATGCACAAGTAGTAGAAGTAGTTGTTAATTTTTACATCCTGATAAGCATTCTTTTTATTATCCTTATCGGGGTTAGTAGCCTACGTCTTTGGTATTAGGCTGGCATAAGGCCTCTAAAGCATTATCACCAGATTTAGGAGATTGTCATGAAGATGTTGAAAAAGATTTGTAAATGGGTGATCATTCTGATAGTCAGCTTAATCACAATTATTGCTGTTGCAGATGCGGTTTGGGTATATGGCCCACAGATTTTAGCAACGCAAAGAATCGATGCTATCAATCCATACGCCCAAAGTGTATCAGACTTTGATATTCCTGACGAAGCCAAGATTATTGGACTTGGTGAAGCGACACACGGTAATAGAGAGTTTCAAGAACTCAAACTATCAGTTTTGAAAACTCTGGTCAAGAAAGAAAAGGTACGAAGTTTTGCATTAGAGATTGATTTTGCAGAAGGTCTCACCATCAATAACTATATTCATGAAAGTCAGGGAAATCTCAACAAGATTGTCAAAAACTTATCCTTTACCATTTATCGTACAGATCAGATGAAAGCCTTGATAAAATGGATGAAAGATTATAATGCTGGTAAGCCTGAGTCTGATCAATTGTCCTTTTATGGTTTTGACATGCAGAATCCTGAAATTGGTGTAGAATTGGTAAGCAATTATGGTCAGCGGCTAAACTTCTTAACTGATGAGGAACTGGAAACACTCAAGCCCATTATAAATATTGGTAAAATGTCTGACAAAGAAAAAGAAGCTGCTATTAGCACTCTTAAAAAACTTCAAACAGCTATTGATAACAGTACTCCTTCCTCAGAAGGACAACTCATTTCTCACAACATCTCTTGTATTCTTAATAGTTTTGATTATTATCAAAAGACTTCGTCCGATTATGTCACGATGAATAATACTCGTGATCAGTACATGGCTGATAATGTCGCATGGATTCAAAATTTTGAAGAAAGGAAAGGGCAAAGTCGTCTGATGATTTCCGGACACAATGGGCATGTAAGCCTAAAAGAAGCATATTATACTAGTATGGGCAGTCGTTTACGTGAAAAATTCCAAAAACAATATTTTGTCATTGGAACAGACTATTTTCACACAAGAGTTAACATTAATAATATTGGAGCCGATGTTGGTCGTAGCAATCATTATTTTAACTCAGCTGACCCACTAGCAGCACAAGCTAGAAGATTTGGTAACTCTCGGTATTACCTAGACTTTACAAGTGTTGATAAAGACAGTCAGGTAGGAAAAATAATTTCCAAACCAATGTCTATGGGGAGTTTAGGAGAAGGTTACAGTTTCTTGATGACATTTCTACCTATGAGCAACCGTGTTAAACAAACACCCAAAGACTTATATGATGCTATGATATTTATCTATAAGGCAACCCCAATCCAACCATACGCTAGCAAATAAGCTATAATAGAAAAAGGAGATTATTATGTTACTAAAAATCAATCATTTAGAAAAAGTTTACCGCACGCGCTTTTCAAAAGAGGAAACTCATGCCTTGCAAGATGTGGACTTTAAAGTAGATCAAGGAGAATTCATCGCTATCATGGGAGAGTCAGGTTCCGGTAAAACCACTTTGCTTAATATTCTTGCTACACTGGAGAAGCCAACCAACGGTTCTGTTTTGCTGAATGGTCAAGACATTACCAAGATCAAGGAAAGTCAACTTGCAGCATTCCGACTTAAAAATTTAGGTTTTGTTTTTCAGGATTTCAATCTCCTAGACACACTCAATGTCAGGGATAACATCTTCCTTCCTCTGGTTTTAGACCGTAAGAATTATAAAGAAATGGAAGCTCGCCTAAGTCAACTTGCACCCAAATTGCACATTCAGGATTTGCTGGATAAACGACCTTTTGAACTTTCTGGTGGACAAAAGCAGCGCGTTGCTATCGCACGTAGTCTGATTACTAATCCTCAGCTTCTTCTGGCAGATGAACCGACAGCTGCGCTGGACTATCGTAATTCTGAAGACCTTCTCAACCTCTTTGAAACCATCAATGCAGACGGGCAAACCATTCTCATGGTAACCCACTCTGCCAATGCAGCCAGTCATGCTAAGCGAGTGCTCTTCATCAAAGATGGCCGTATATTCCATCAGATATATCGTGGCAATAAGACTAATCAAGAGTTCAGCAAGGATATTTCACTCGCCATGACCGCCCTGTTAGGAGGTGAGTAGGATGTTCTATTTCAAACTAGCTTTCAACAATTTAAAGCATTCTTTCAAACACTTTGCTCCCTTTTTCCTGGTAGGTGTGACGACCTTTGTCTTTAGTAATATCACGCTGTTACTGGAAATGAGTCCCATGGCTGCTTCCATGGGAACAGGGCAAATGGCTCTGGGGCTAGCCTACATTGTCTTAGCTATCCTATCAGCTATCCTCTGTCTTTATAGCTATCATTTTCTCCTCAAGCAACGTCATCAAGAATTTGGTCTCTATAATATTATTGGGATGAACAAGAGTCAGATTATCCGCGTAGCTAGTATAGAACTCTTTGTGATTTACCTAATTACTGTTCTTTTGGGTCTTATCTTTAGTGCGATTTTCTCGAATTTCTTCTATCTGATTTTCGTCAATATCATTGACTACAAGGATCTACACTTCTCTCTGACAGCTCAGCCATTTATTATCAATACTAGTCTTTTCGCTGCTATTTTTGTGGGGCTTGAACTTGTTAATATCCGCAAGATTGGGCGAACTTCCGCTTTGAATCTCTTTAAAAACCAAAGTCAAGGTGAACGTGAACCTAAGGGAAACCTTATCCTAGCGCTTATCGCTCTGCTAGCTCTTGCTTATGGCTACCACTTGTCTCTTTCTGCCGGTAATAGTAGTGCCCTCATTGCCATTGGGAAGTTCTTCCAGGCTATCTTGGCGGTTATTTTGGGAACCTACCTTTTCTATATTAGTTTTACCACTTGGTATTTGAAGGCTCGTCGTAAAAATAAAAAATACTTTTATCAATCTGAGCACTTCGTCAATACTTCACAGATGATCTTCCGTATGAAGCAAAACGCCGTTGGGTTGGCCAATATTACCCTACTTGCTATCATGGCTTTTGTGACGGTCTTCTCGACAGTGGCTCTATACACCAACACTAATAATCTGATTAAAGACCAATTTCCTAAATCTTCTGTTTTTGAACTCATCAATACCACCAATCAAGAAGAAGCAGATGCCTTGATTAAAAACTATATCGAAAAACCTCTCGGAAAAGACGCCAAGTCACTCATGCAATATTCCTACTCCACTTACGCTGTCAATTACCCCAAGGGTAAGAATCAGAACTTAATCGTAGATAAAGTATCTGCCAACAGCAAAAGGAATCTTGTGCAGACGGTCTCTAAAATGGAGGCTCTGCAAGTTATGACTCAAGATGAGTTTATAAAATTAGGCAATCAACTAGAACCCTTGTCAGAACACCAAGTGGCTGTCTATGATTTCGACAATTCTCAATCTCACCAGTTCAAGACCCTATCTTGGATGGGAAAGACCTATCAAAACGTTCACCAAATCAAGCAGATCAAAAATGTGCGCGGCCTAGGAACTACTGGCTTACCAGGTGCATTGATGATTGTTGCTAATCGTAAAGTCGCCTCTGATTTATTGTCTAGTTACCAGGTTAAAGGCCCAGAAAAGACGAAAATGACCGTTTCCCAAACAAGACTGGTCATCGGCAATCTAAGCAAGGCTAATGAAACAAAATTCCTCAAAATAGCCAATAAGAATAGCGGAACGTTAGCTGCCGATGAAAATGGCGGAGCTATCCTCTATTATAATCAAAAAAACAGCCATGAGGAAATACTCAAAATGATGGGTGGCTTTCTCTTTGTTGGCTTCTTACTCGGTATCGCCTTCCTACTTGGCGCAGCCTTGATTATTTACTACAAACAACTATCTGAAGGTGTACAAGATAAAGAGTCTTACAGGATTTTGCAGGAGGTTGGAATGAGCCTCAAACAAGTCAAGAAGACCATCAATTCACAGGTTATCCTCGTTTTCTTCTTACCCTTGGTCATGGCTATCATCCACTTCATCTTTGCCTTGCCGATTTTAAAATCTCTACTTACCGGTTTCGGTGTTCAAAGTGACAGCCTTATCTATACTGTCAGTGCGGGGACTATCCTTGTCATCTTGCTCATTTACTTCGGCATTTATAGGCTAACCAGCAGGACTTACTATAAGATCATTGAAAGATAAGCAATTCCTTAGGAAATGGTTAGAATGACACTTTTAGAAATAAAACCTCTAGGGAGTTGACTTCCTAAAAGTGTGTGACAGCGCCTAGATACACGACGTATCGACCTAAACTAAAAAAAGAAGGATAGATGAGATTTACTCTCTGTGTTGCTAGTCTATGACTGGTAATTTAGTGCGTGAAAGATAGACTAAGTGGCGAAAAATCGCCACTTTTTTGGTAAAATGAAGGTATGATAAAAAAGAAAATGATTTATCTTGTTGAAGACGATGGGACCATTGTTGATGTGTTGAAGAAACATCTTTCTAAGACCTATCAGGTGGCCAGCGTCAGCAATTTTCGCAATATCAGTCGAGAAGTAGAAGCGCTCAAACCCGACCTCATCCTCATGGATATTACGCTCCCCTACTTTAATGGCTTTTACTGGACGACCCAAATCCGCCAATACTCAACGGTGCCCATTGTGTTTATCTCATCCAGCGATGATGAGATGGATATGGTTATGGCTCTCAATATGGGCGGTGACGATTTTATCTCTAAGCCTTTTTCGCTGACTATTCTGGATGCCAAAATCGCAGCCTTTCTGCGACGCGCCCAGCAATTTGTCACGGACGAGTATAGATTGGATCAATTCAGCCTCAGCCGTGATGGTTTTTTGTCAAATGGAGCAGATCGGGTCACCTTATCACCAACGGAAAATAAGATCCTGACCATCCTCTTTGCCCATCTTAATCAGGTGGTCTCTAAGGAAGATTTGCTGGAAAAACTTTGGGAGAATGAGAGTTTCATTGACCAAAATACCCTCAGCGTCAATATGACACGCCTACGTAAGAAGGTTATTCCTCTGGGATTTGACCGCATTCATACCGTGAGAGGAGTTGGCTACCTACTCAAATGATGATTTGGACATTTTTACGGGAATACCGCATTTGGTATCTGACCTACTTTCTCATGTCGGCTACCTATTGGTTGACCTTTTACCTCTATCGCTTACCCATGGCTTATTTTGGTATGAGCATTTTGTTTAATCTGACCTTCTTACTCATCATTAGTCTCACTATCTGGCTAAAATTTAGAAAAAAGATGCAGACTTTAGAAGAGTTTCTCTATCTTGATGAGTTGACTGACTTACATTCACCGTCTGAGCTAGCTTATCAAGATCTCATCAGTCGGGTCAAAGATGCTGACAACCAAGACCGGTCAGCCACTAAAGAGCAGTTGCGACAGCAGCAGGAACTCATCAAAATGTGGTCCCATCAGATGAAAGTTCCTCTGTCAGCCCTATCTCTCATGGCACAGACTGATAAAATGGATAGTCGAGAAGTGCGTCAGCAGCTCCTACGTTTGGAGAATTACGTTGATACTCTCCTCACCTATCTCAAGTTTAACAAAAACAAAGATGACTTCCGTTTTGAGGAATGCTCTGTCCGTGACCTTGTGACAGACTTGGTTAAAAAATATCGCATCGCTTTTCTTGCTAAGCACTTGTCCATTAACATTGAGGGAGACTGGCATTTAAAAACAGATAAAAAATGGCTTAATTTTGCTATTTCACAAGTTCTGGATAATGCTATTAAGTATTCCAAAGAGAGTTCAGTGATACAAATTAATATTTCACAAGGCAGAATCAGTATCATCGATCATGGTATTGGAATACTAGAGGAAGATTTACCACGAATTTTTGAGGAAGGCTTCACAGGATATAACGGTCACGAACATCAGAAGGCTACAGGATTTGGACTTTACATGACAAAGCAAGTCCTAGACCAGCTGGATCTAGATATTGTCATTACAAGCCAGATTGGTCAGGGAACGCAGGTTACTATTTTAAAGTAACTTGACTCAGGATGTTACTTTTTTTCTTTTCTAAAAAATGATATAATTAAGACCAAGGAGAAATAATGGTCAAACGTGATTTAATTAGAAATATAATTTTAATAGTCATTGCATTACTAGTGTTCTTTTTACTGAGAATCTTTGTGTTTTCAACATTTAAAGTTCATGAAGATGCTTCAAATGCTTATTTGAAAAATGGTGATGTTGTACTTGTCAATCGAAACAAAGACCCTCAGTATAAAGATTTTATTGTCTACAAAGTGAAGGATATTTACTATATCAGCCGTGTCATTGCTACTGAAGGTCAAGAAGCAACTGTTATGGATGATATTTTATATATAGATAAAGCTGTTAAGGATGAGCCCTATATTGAGAGCGAGAAACTTAAATATCAGTCCTCTGCTGATGGTCAGACTGCCTTTACTTCGGATTTTTCAATTCCTTCAATAACGAAAAATAAGTATACCAAAGTCCCTAAAGGCTATTATCTGGTCTTAAATGACAATCGCCAAAATACAAATGATAGTCGTCGTTTTGGCTTGATAAAGGAAAGTCAGATTCGTGGCGTCATTTCATTCAGACTGTTCCCTCTAAAAAACTTCGGCTTTGTTAATGCCGAATGAATGAATTAAAAAGAGCAAGAGCTCTTTTTTTGATACAAAAAGTTCACATAACATGTGTGAACTTTTATAATTTATCCAAGGCATTTTTCTGTTCGTCGTTGACGATATGAGTATAGAGGTCAGTTACTTGGGTAGAAGCATGACCTAGCTGATGACTGACAAGAACCTGTGATTTAGTTGCATCATAGAGCCGTGTGGCTAGTGTATGCCTTAACTTGTGAGGTGTAACCCGTATTTTAAAATCTTCAGAGTATTTCCCAACCATTTTTTCAACACTAGAAGAATCAATACGATTTGGAATCCCGCGATATTCAGATAGAAATAGGGCGACATCTTGTTTTTCAGCCTTGTAGCGAGCCTTACGAACCTGTAAATATTGCTCTAAATAGGGTTTGGCAAAAGCAGCAACGTTGACCGAATCACGTTTTCCTCCCTTTCTAGTCACTTCAATAACCATCATATTGAGATTAATATCCTTTAAGTCAAGATTAACCGCTTCAGATAAACGGACGCCAGATGCAAGCAGTAGTGCAATAATAGCTAAATCTCGTTCCTTGTTTTTTATAAAGGAAGATAGGGCACGTTTCGAAAGTTTGTGTTCATATTCACAATCTATGTACTCTAAGAATTCCATAGTTTCATCGCCTAAGAAGAGTTTTTGCTTAATATTTTCAGCCCGCGCAGCCAGAGTTTCCTTTTTCTTTTTTGTAGAAATCTTTTTCATAACGTTTCGGTAAAAATATGGTTCTCCATCAGCATTTTCAACCTCCTCGGTCAGATATTTAAAAAGACTAGATAAGGCTGATAAAGTTCGATTGATGGTTGTCTGAGAGACGCCATTTTGTGTGGTATTAGCATTCAACAAAGGACGTTCTCGCAAATATAAAACGAATGCTTCCATATCTTTTTTTGATAAATTTTCAAGAGTTTCTAAATCAATGTCATCAATTTTTTCAGCATGTGAAATCCCAGAATCAATCAGCCATTCCAAAAAGCGACGGTATTCCTTGAGGTATTCATAGAGGGTTGTAAAGCTATAAGGCACAGCGAGTTTGGATTGATAGTAATCCAAGATGTACCAAGGCATAATTTCTTTGAGCTGATCAATTTTTTCAAGTAATAATTCACGTTTCATCGTCAAATATCTCCATAGATTTTTATAATAGGAGTATATCATATCCCTATGCTTTTTTCAAGAAAATTACAGTTTTTCGGAAAGATGATAAAAGAAAGACATTCTTTTTTATTTTACATAATTAACATTATGTAAAACTGCTGTGCATTGACCAACGTTTGTTTTGCTAGATTATTTTTATTATTTTTGAAATTTTAACAAAAAATCTATCGCAGTACTAAAAGATTCAGTTAGTCCTCGCGATAGATTTTTGTTTATTTACGTTTTTTCTTAGCTTTTTTTATTTTATTAGCTTGGCGTTTCATGGCTTGCTTCATAGCAAATTGTCCGACTTTGCCTTTTAATCCGCCACCAAACATTTGGCTCATATCCATATTACCACTTAAAGATGATAAATCTGGCATGCCACCTTGTCCCACCATTCCTTCAAGAGCTGACATATCCATACCGTTCATATCTGGCATATTTTTTGGCAAGTTATTTGGATTAACACCCATTTGTCGCATCATCTTATCCATATCACCATCACCAGACATGACACCTTGCATCATTTGCTTGGCTTGATTGAAATCTTTGATAAATTTATTGACTTCGACAAATGAGTTTCCCGAACCTGCAGCAATACGGCGACGGCGGCTTGGGTTGAGCAAATCAGGATTTTCACGTTCTTCTAGTGTCATTGATGACACAATAGCGCGTTTACGAGCGACAGCTTTTTCATCAACTTTAAAGTTTTTAAGCGCTGGGTTATTTGCCATACCAGGGATCATTTTGAGCAAATCTTCCATTGGGCCCATATTCTGAACTTGATCAAGCTGGTCGATGAAATCGTTGAAATCAAAGGTGTTTTCACGCATTTTTTCTGCGAGTTCCAATGATTTTTTCTCGTCATATTCTTGGCTGGCTTTTTCAATCAATGTCAGCAAATCACCCATGCCAAGGATACGGCTAGACATACGGTCTGGGTGGAAGGTTTCAATATCCGTAATTTTTTCACCAGTACCAGTGAATTTGATTGGTTTACCAGTGATTTCACGGATTGAAAGTGCAGCACCACCACGTGTATCACCGTCAATCTTAGTTAAAACAACCCCTGTGATATCCAATTGTTTGTTGAATTCATCAGCGACGTTGGCAGCTTCTTGACCAATCATGCTATCAACAACCAAAAGAATTTCATTTGGATTTGCTAAAGCTTTAACATCACGGAGTTCTTCCATGAGTTTTTCGTCAATTTGCAAACGACCAGCCGTGTCAATGATAACGTAATCGTTGTGATTTTCTTTGGCTTGTGTCAAACCATTTGTCACGATTTCAACAGCTGAGTGGTCGGTTCCCATGTCAAAAACTGGGACATTGATTTGACTACCAAGTGTTTTTAATTGGTCAATAGCCGCTGGTCGGTAAATATCGGCAGCAATCATCAAGGGGCGTGCATTTTCATCTTTAATCAGCTTGTTAGCTAATTTCCCTGCAAATGTTGTTTTACCAGCACCTTGGAGACCGACCATCATAATGATTGTTGGGATTTTAGGGGATTTTTCAAGTTCAGCAGTCTCAGACCCCAAAATAGCTGTCAATTCTTCATTGACAATTTTAATAATTTGTTGTGTAGGGTCAAGCGTATCAATAATTTCGTGACCGATAGCACGTTCACGCACACGCTTGATAAAAGTTTTAACAACTGGTAATGAAACGTCAGCTTCAAGAAGAGCCAGACGAATCTCTTTCGTGACCTCTTGAACGTCTTTTTCAGACAACTTCTTCTTTCCGCGAATATTTTTGAAAACGCCCTGTAAGCGTTCAGTTAAACTTTCAAATGCCATATTTTATCTCCATTAAAATTCTTTATAAAATTAACGATAAACACCGTCCTCGAGATGCCTCCCCACCCATGACTGCGCACGCTACTTTATTGCTGACGCTAGCTTCTAGCAGAACAACAGCTGCGTCATTGTCTTGCGCAAATGAGAAAACTGTTTTACTCAACTAAAACACTAAGAACAAAACCATGATTTACGAGCTTCCTCAGCAAACATATAAATCATTGGGGAAATGCCCCCTTTTTCAACGGTAAATACCAAATAACTCAACTACCAATACCAATATTGTTATTTTGCATCAATCAAATCATTTGTTTGTTCTCTTCAGTTTATTCTCGGTTATCAATACTGCTAAGAATGGTAATCTGCTCTGTCAAAAATGAGTCATCAGGATATTTTGATAAAATCTCATCAAAAATCTGACTGCGGACAATATAATCCGAATACATGTGCAGCTTCCTTTCGTAAGCTTCTAAAATCTTTTCAGTTCGTTTAATATTATCATAAACTGCTTGGCGGCTGACGCCAAATTCCTCAGCAATCTCTGCCAGACTGTAATCATCTGCATAATAAAGCTCAATGTAGTTCATCTGCTTATCTGTCAGTAAAGCTGCATAGAACTCAAATAGAACATTCATACGATTGGTTTTTTCAATTTCCATAAGCTCTATTCTATCATATTTTTTGGGCTTTTAATAGTCAAAAATCGAGCAATATTTCACATAATTAAATTTATGTTAACTAAAAACCCTTATAAATGATTCATTTTTAGAGAGGCGACTGACAGGCGGTCTTGAGCAGGATATGGAGCTAATAAATCAGCATCGGTACACAAAATAACACACGGGCCTCTATCTTTATTTAAGCAGTCAGGAGGCTGGTCAAAAACAATCATCTGTCTGGGATATGCCAGCAGATCAGACCAATTTCCGAATTAAGTCACTTTTTGAAAGCCACAGATCTGCGACCTATATCCATGCAGGGATGGTAGTCTTCACACCGAAATTGTTTGTGAAAAATAGGTTGCATTCTTCATGACTTCCTTTGGATGAGACAGCTAAAAATTTTAACATAGATAAAATTATGTAAATATATTAGCTATTTTCTAAATAAAATTCAAAACGGTCGCCGACGTACTGGCTGTGAACGTATTCAAAAGGCCTACCGTCTGTAAAATAGGACACCTGAGTCAAAGCCAAAAGGGCATGTCCGCGACTAACCGATAAAAAATTAGCAACACGTTCGCTTGCCGTCTTGGCGTATATAGTCTGCTGACTTTTCCCAATTTCAAAACCGTTTTCAGTCAAAGTCTTGAAAAAATGTTCAGTAATGTCTGTGCGTTGGAATCCCTTAATTAATTTTTCAGGAATAGCTGCTACTTCAAAAACTAGGGGAACATTGTCTGCATAGCGCACGCGCTCCATACGAATCACGTAGTCGAACTTCTTAAGGCCGAGCTTTTGCATTTCAGCTTCGCTGGCTAGTTTACGCTGATAAGAGATAAGTCTGCTGGATGGCGTCTTACCTTGTGAGCGAACAATGTCAGTAAAACTAGTTGTCCCACGCATTTTTTCTTGCACACGGTGACTGGCCACATAAGTCCCACTACCCGCACGGCGCTCCAAAATGCCCTCATCAACCAAAAGGGTTACTGCTTGACGAAGCGTCATTCGACTGACACCAAATGTATCCGCCAAATCACGCTCACTAGGTAGACGTTGCCCAATTTTCCACCTTTCTTGGTCAATTTCTTTCTTGATAGCATTATGGATACTGATATAAGCGGGTGTCATTGATCTCTCCTTCGTATTCTTTGCCTTATTTTATCATATTTTTGAGAAAAATAGCAAAGCGATGTCGCTAGTTTTGGTTCTCTTTCTCAACATTTTCAAAAGCTTTGATATTTCTACTGATAAATCTGCTGTTTTATGCTAAAATAGACTCAGTACTGTCAGGCAAAAGCCTGACAAAAATAGAAAGGATAACAATGACTGATAATTCTACTTTGAACGATGTTCAAAAAATCATTGTTCTTGACTATGGTAGCCAGTACAACCAGCTGATTGCACGCCGTATTCGTGAATTTGGTGTCTTTTCTGAATTGAGAAGTCACAAGATTACTGCTGACGAGGTGCGTGCCATCAACCCTATCGGTATTGTGCTATCTGGCGGACCAAACTCGGTTTATGCTGACAACGCTTTTGGCATCGACGAAGAGATTTTTGAACTTGGTATTCCAATACTAGGAATCTGTTATGGTATGCAGTTGCTGACTGACAAGCTTGGTGGGAAGGTTGTCCCAGCCGATCAAACAGGAAACAGTGAGTACGGTCAATCAACACTTAACTTGCGTGCAGAATCTTCTCTTTTTGCCGATACTCCCAAAGAGCAAGTTGTCCTCATGAGTCATGGGGATGCTGTCACAGAAATTCCAGCTGGTTTCCACTTGGTAGGGGATTCTTCAGATTGCCCTTATGCCGCTATTGAAAATACTGATAGAAAAATCTATGGTATTCAGTTCCACCCAGAAGTCCGTCATTCCATTTATGGAAACGAGATTTTGCGTAACTTTGCTTTCGGTATTTGTGGTGCTAAAGGTGACTGGTCAATGGATAACTTCATTGATATGCAAATTCATGAAATCCGCCAAAAAGTTGGTAAGCGTAAAGTTCTCCTTGGTCTGTCTGGCGGTGTAGACTCTTCAGTCGTTGGTGTCCTTTTGCAAAAAGCTATCGGTGATCAGCTGACTTGTATCTTCGTTGACCACGGTCTTCTCCGTAAAAATGAAGGCGACCAAGTCATGAATATGCTTGGCGGTAAATTTGGTCTCAATATCATTCGTGTAGATGCTTCTAAGCGTTTCTTAGACCTTTTAGCAGACATTGATGATCCTGAGAAAAAACGCAAAATCATCGGTAACGAATTTGTTTATGTCTTTGATGACGAAGCTAGCAAACTCAAAGGTGTGGATTTCCTTGCTCAGGGAACGCTCTATACAGATGTTATCGAATCAGGAACTGAAACTGCTCAAACCATCAAATCTCACCACAATGTCGGTGGCCTGCCAGAGGATATGCAGTTTGAGTTGATTGAGCCACTCAACACTCTTTTTAAAGATGAAGTTCGTGCGTTGGGTACAGCGCTTGGAATGCCTGATGAAGTTGTTTGGCGTCAGCCATTCCCGGGGCCAGGACTTGCTATCCGCGTTATGGGTGCCATTACCGCTGAAAAACTCGAAACTGTTCGCGAATCAGATGCCATTCTCCGCGAGGAAATTGCCAAAGCAGGTCTTGAACGCGATGTATGGCAATACTTTACTGTCAACACCGGTGTTCGCTCAGTTGGGGTTATGGGGGACGGTCGTACTTACGATTACACGATTGCTATCCGCGCCATCACTTCTATTGATGGTATGACAGCCGACTTTGCTCAGCTACCTTGGGATGTCCTCAAGAAAATCTCAACTCGTATCGTTAACGAAGTTGACCACGTTAATCGCATAGTCTATGATATCACTAGCAAACCACCAGCAACTGTTGAGTGGGAATAATCAATATTAAAAGCTCTGAAATAAAGATTTCGGAGCTTTTAATTTTTTTGTGTGAGATTAAATTCTACAGACTACTTACATCCTGAGCTGTCTGCATTTGATAGTAGACACCTTTTTGCGCCATGAGTTGAGTGTGATTACCGTACTCAACGATATTACCATCAACCATGACTAAAATTAGGTCTGCACTTCTAATGGTTGATAAGCGGTGAGCGATGATAAAGCTGGTTCGTCCTTTCATAAGCTTTTCAAAAGCTTCTTGAATCAGTATTTCAGTCCGTGTATCAATGGAGGAGGTTGCTTCATCTAAAATCAGCATTTTAGGAATTTTGATAAAGATTCTGGCGATGGTCAATAGCTGATGCTGTCCTTGCGACAAGGAAGAACCTGCGTCGGCCAGATAAGTATCATAACCTTGTGGTAACTGACGGATAAAAAAGTCTGCATTAGCTGCCTTGGCTGCTGCGACTACTTCTTCACGGCTGGCATCTGGATAACCATAAGCGATATTGTCATGAATGGTCCCTGTTTTAAGCCAGGTTTCCTGCAAGACCATACCAATTTGTTTACGAAGGTCTTCAACAGCATAATCGCTAATAGGCACACCGTCTAACAAGATCTGGCCGCCATCAACTTCGTAAAAACGCATGAGAAGATTGATGAGGGTTGATTTTCCAGCCCCTGTCGGCCCAACGATAGCAACCTTGGAAGCCGCTGGAATATCCAATGTCAGATCTTTAATCAAAGGCTTGTCTTTGAGATAGCCAAAGGATACGTGATTGAAAGAAACCTGTCCTTTTAATTTTTGAGCATCCAACTTTGCTTTGACAGGCAAAACTTGGTAACCCTCATCCAAAATCATATAAAGTCGATCTGCACAGGCAAGGGCACTCTGCATTTCCGACAAAACTGACGAGATATCATTGAAAGGCTTGGTGTACTGATTGACGTAATTGAGGAAGGTGGTCAACTGTCCAACGGTAAAGGCACCGGACATAATTCTCAGTGCTCCCACTCCCGCCAAAAGCCCATAAATGAGGCTGTTGATAAAGCGGGTAGATGGATTGACGGCAGAGGAATAAAATAT
Organism: Streptococcus caballi DSM 19004; assembly: GCF_000379985.1. Classification (GTDB taxonomy): domain Bacteria; phylum Bacillota; class Bacilli; order Lactobacillales; family Streptococcaceae; genus Streptococcus; species Streptococcus caballi. Next base: position 96,505 of record NZ_KB904085.1, read on the forward strand.
GGCTCCTTGCGAATAGTCGGCATAGGTTATATTGATTTTGGTAAAGTCAGAGATGCTTTGCTCTTGGGCATTGAAAGTCTGCAAGAGACTTTCTTGCGTAATCATTTCCTCAATAAACTGAGTTTGTCGTCCTCGCGACTGAGTTTGATTTTGATAAAGCGTGTAGCTTTTATTTGCAATAAAACGCGCCACAAATAATGATAAGGGGGTTAAAATCAGTACCAAGAAAAGCATGAGAAAATCAATGTCAGCCATAGTGATGATGGTAATGATAATTGTCAAAATACCAATAAAGAATTGGTTGAAGACCATGAGTAGGCCATTGCTAAGTTGCTCAGTATCTGTCGTGACGCGGCTAACCAAATCTCCAACGCTTTTCCTATCCAAGTAAGAAATGGGAAGCTGATTCAGTTTGACCATGACCTTCTGACGGAATTCAGAGATAAGTCGAAAGACCAGTTTATTATAAATCAAAGGATTGAGCCATTGGATGAGGGTATTGATCAAAATAACTACAACCATTTTGATCAAAATAGGGAGAAGTAATTTGAGAGAATTAGGCTTCAAAACCACATCTACAGCATTCCCGATTAAGATTGGAAGATAGACTGTCAAAACAACTTGGATGACAGTGCCCAGCATTGCCCAGACAATTAGACGTTTCTGAGCTATCAAATCCTTGACTAGGCGTTTGCTAGTTTGACCTTGATTAGATGCTCTCATTTCCCTTCTCCTTCCTATGCTGCGAGTAATGAATGGATTGATAAAGTTCATTGTTTGCCAGTAATTCATCGTGGTTAGCAAAACCAGCCTGTTGCCCTTTATTAAGTAAGAGAATCTTATCTGCTGATTTCAAGCTATTAGTCCGTTGCGAAATCATGATAACTGTCGTTCCTTGAAGATTTTCTTTTATGGCCGACAGGAGTTTAGCTTCTGTCAAATAATCCAAAGCTGAGGTAGAATCATCCAAAATTAAAAACGGTGCTGGCTGTAAAAGCGCTCTGGCAATGGTCAAGCGTTGCCTTTGTCCTCCAGAAAAATTACGACCGAAAGCTTCGACAACTTCATCAAGTTGTCCTTCTCTCTCAGTCACAAAATCGCTAGCCTGCGCAATATCAAGTGCCCACCACAGCTCTTGATCACTGACCTCTCGTTCTAGTCCTAAAGTCAAATTAGAACGGATACTGCCTTGAAAAAGCTCTGCTTTTTGCGGAACGACCCTAACCCACTGACGCCACTGCCTAATAGTTTGGGGAGATTTATTCTTTTGGAAAATCGCTAAGCTGCCTTCTTGAGGCGTATAGAGGTGATTGAGCAGCTCTACCAAAGTTGACTTGCCAGAACCTGTCCCACCAATAATCCCTAAGAACTGGCCACTTTGAAGAGTAAAATCTAAGTCTTTCAAAGCTGCTTCAGCCGCCATTGGATAGGTAAAAGATATGTGATTGAGAACCAAAGCATGGCCATTTGACTCAAATATTTCAAGGTCGCCATCCAGGTTTTCGGATGGCTTGTCAAAAACTTCTACGATACGTTTGGCACTTATGAAGCTCTGATTAAGAGAAGTTACTAGCATGGTCATCTTCAAAAGTTCGGTCAGGATCTGAAGCAGGTAATTGACCAAAGCAATCAGCATCCCTTGTGACAACAGTTTATCTGATACTTGAATACTTCCATTCCAGATGACTATGAGGAGAGTCACATTGACTACTAGGTAGGTCAGCGGAGTGACTAGGCTAGACAGACTTCCTGCCTTTAATTGTAAGTCTGTGTAGTCTTGATTGAGCTGAGCAAATTGTTTTTCTTCATTATCAACTTGATTGAACGCTCGGATAACACGAACCCCTTGCATTTGTTGTCTAGTCAGATTGACAATCTTGTCTGTTGCTAAACGAATTTTAGCATAGAGAGGATTAAGCAAGCGTGACATGACAAAAACGATTATAAAAAGGACCATGACCATTCCCCAAAACCAAAGAGTCATCTTTGAACTGATTGTAAAGGACATGATAATGGCTCCGAAAACAATGATAGGGGCTCTCAAAAAGAGACGAAGAAATTGGTTGATTCCTGTCTGAATTTGATAGGTATCACTGGTTAGGCGAGTGACTAGACTTGATGTTGTCAGCTCATCGCGGTCTTTTTTGCTAAGAGACATAATTTTGACAAAAAGATCTTGGGTTAGCTGCTTGGTGTAGCCAACTGCCGATTTTGATGAGAAATACTGGGCTGTTAGAGAGACTATAACTCCCACACTGGCTAAACCAAATAGGAGTAAAATCATCAGTAAAAGCTGACTTTTATCATGATGAGGAATGATACTATCAACAATTCTCGCGATGATAACAGGAATTAGAAGTTCAAAAGAAGCTTCTAATAATTTAAAAAAGGGGCCTAAAATAGTTTCTTTTAGATACCCTTTAAAATATTGACTTAACTCTTTCATTTTGACACTTTCTAAAAAAGACTCATAATTTCAATCAAGTATAGGTTAAAGTGAACTTCGCGTGCATAGTAAATGTTGCCACCATTTTTATATAATTTTCCGCCTGAGATTAAGGCTAGGGGATGATGATAAAAGTAGGTTTCCCCGCTCGTGTTACCAAGACTTGGTGCGACAACATCACGTGAGTATGTCTTAGCTAATTCAATGGTATTTTTATTCCCATGCTTAGCCACGTAGTCGATATAAGCTGTGCCAAAATTGTAGGCTTGAACAGCCGTCCAGACATCAACTTGTGACTTATTAGCTTGAGTCAAATTATTAGACAAGACAGTCACACCTTGTTTGATGCTGGTTTGGCTATCTGTAATAGAATTGGCTACACCACTGGAACTTTCACTTGACTGCATAACGTCCTGAGAGGCTCCCTTGGTCTCAGTATAAATCATGGCTAAAACTAGTTCAACATTGGTGTCCGTGTTATTGTCAGCCAGCGTTTTGGAAACAAGTTCCTTATACTGCATGACATTTTTAACATTTTCATGCACGACATAAAGATGATAGCCACAAAAAAGAATAATAATGACTAAAATAAGTCGTCGTATTAATTTAAACATTTTATTTATTCTGAATATCCTGTATGTTTTTAATCAAAATGGAGTAGGTTCCGTCTTGATTTTGGATAAATTCCACCGATTCTGCATCCTGATAAACATTGTTTGGCACAATCAGCTCAATACCGTTTGATAAAGACAATTTCTGACTTTCCAATTTTTTAGTTTGTCTTGAATAATCCACATCTGCAACCGTTATAGGTTCTGGAATGACTTCTTTCAATTCATCAACGAAGGTTAGTCTGGCCGTTAAATTATCATCAAAGAGTTGGTCAGCCAATTTTTCAGGTGAGAGCTCTTGCTCCTCTTCCAAATTGTTATAGATAGCCGATTTCATCTTAGACTGAAAGGCAAAATCATCTCGATTGAAATTTTCTGCAATTTTTTGAGCCGTCTGTTCCACTAGCTTGATAGATTTTTTGATTGATTGCTCAGGTTGAACTTGCAAAAGATTTTCAGAAAAATAATTAGCAAAGCTACCATTGTGCTTGATACGCTTTTCAATCAAATAATAGTTATGATTGCGGCGATTGATGACCAAAGCTTCGTCAGGCGTCTGAGCTGCACTTGGCAGGTTATTTTGCGTCACCTTGATAGGTACTTGGTTGTCACCTGCAATATGGGTTAAGTTCTCTCTCAAAGCAATGCGTAGAAAAGCAAAATGTTCCACACCTTCTTTGTCAAATTGAATAAAAACAAGGTCGTTCGTTTTCTGGTCTTCAGAAATGACAAATTCTTCCTTCCAAAGCTGGGCAATCTTAAGAGATGATTCCATCAAATCATCTCTTAAATTGCTTAAAAAAACATTGTCGCTGTCAAAAGAGCCGCGTTTAGCTTCATCTGAGAAAACCTTGTCTAATTTCTTGCGGAAATACTCATCCAATCTTGGCGTGATTTCCAAGAAATTATCTGAAAAAATTAGCTCGGTATCATTTGGCGTAAATTGGTGGACAATGATGCGTCTTAAGTATAAATCCATCATCTTACAAATTCTCGTAAAGTGGGAAAGCGTCTGTCAAGGCTTTGACTTCTTGTCGAACTTCTTCTAAAATAGCCTCGTCTTGGTAGTTTTCAAGAGTTTTAACCATTAGCTCTGCGATTTGACGAGCTTGGTCTACGCCCATACCACGACTAGTGATGGCTGGGGATCCAATACGAATCCCTGATGTCTTAAATGGTGACAGGGTTTCAAATGGAATGGAGTTCTTGTTGAGTGTGATATTGACACTTTCCAAAATATTTTGTGCTAATTTTCCGTTTTCCACGACCTTAGTCACATCAACGAGGAAGACGTGATTGTCTGTTCCACCTGAAATAACATGGAAATTCTCGTGTTGATTGAAAACGTCTGCCATTGCTTGGGCATTTTTGATGGTATTTTCACCATATTCTTTGAAGGCTGGATCTAAAGCTTCTTTAAGTGCGACAGCTTTTGCCGCGATGACATGCATCAATGGGCCTCCTTGTAAACCTGGGAAAACAGCTGAGTTAATTTTTTTAGCGATAGCTTCATCATTAGTCAAAACAAGTCCGCCACGAGGTCCCCGAAGAGTCTTATGGGTCGTTGTTGTGGTGACATGTGCATAAGGTACAGGACTTGGGTGATGACCAGAAGCCACAAGTCCTGCGATGTGTGCCATATCAACCATGAAGTAGGCACCAACTTCGTCAGCAATTTCGCGGAATTTAGAGAAATCAATAGTACGTGAATAAGCTGAAGCACCAGCCACAATCAATTTAGGATGAACCTCATGGGCGAGCTCGCGAAGTTTATCATAATCAATCTCTTCTGTCTCAGGATTAACAGTATAAGGAATGAAATTATAAGTCTTACCAGAGAAGCTGACTGGTGAGCCATGTGTCAAGTGACCGCCAGCTGCTAAATCCATTCCAAGAACAGTATCTCCCGGTTCAATCAAAGCCATGTAGGCTGCGGCGTTGGCCTGACTACCTGAATGCGGTTGAACATTAGCAAAAGCTGCACCAAACAATTCTTTGGCACGTTCAATAGCCAAATTTTCGGCCACATCAACGCACTCTGTTCCACCATAATAACGTTTGCCAGGGTAGCCTTCCGCGTATTTATTGGTCAAAACGCTTCCCTGTGCAGCCATAACTGCTTTAGAAACAACATTTTCAGAAGCAATCAGTTCAATATTATTTTGTTGGCGAACTTCTTCAGCATGAATAGCCGCCCAAAGTTCGGGGTCAAAAGCTTCAAAATTATCTTTATCAAAAATCATTGAGGGGTCTCCTTTACTATAAAAACGATATGCCTATTATACCACATAAAAGAGATGAAAATCCTCATCAGGCTATGGAAAATAAAATGAATTTTCTAAAATAAAGAAAAAGCAGGCCTTAGCCTACTGTCTATTTTCAAAATTTAGTTGAGGAAGAACTTGTAAGATCTGTTCTTGAGTTATGGCTCCCTGGCGCAAGATTTTTGCTTGGTCACCAGATAAATCTACGATAGTAGAATCAAGTCCCGTAAGAGCAGCATTATCCTCCAAACCTGTCACTTGTCCGCCAAATTGCTTGACAATATCTTTAAAAACCTTACCACTATCTTGACCGGACAGATTAGCTGACGGACCAATCAGTGGTCCCAGTTCTTTGATTATCTCCAAAGTCTTGGGATGATTTGGCACTCTAAAACCAACGGTAGGCAGACCAGAATTAATCCAGCTTGGGACCTGATGATTGGCCTGCAAAATAATAGTCAGTGGTCCAGGCAAAAAAGTATCATAAAGCTTTTTCAAATCGTAAGGCTGATTTTGGGAATAAGCCATGATGGTCTCAAAATCAGCTACATTGAGATTCATCGCCTTGTCCAGTGGACGATTTTTTAAATCGTAAACATGCTGAACAGCTTCTTTATCCAGAGCCTTAGCAAATAAACCATAAACAGTCTCAGTTGGCAGCACAACTGCGCCCCCGTTTGCCAAAATTTCTCTTAAATCATCCATTATCCATCACAACCATTCTATCTTTTCCAAAGGTATCCTGTAAAACTCTGACACGCTTTTGCGGAAAGTTAGCTGTTATCATTTGAGCCACCATTTGACCTTGCTTGTAGCCAATTTCAAAGTAGAGTTTTCCTTGCTCAGTCAAATAAGCTGGCGCTTCTTCTATGATTTTGCGGTAAATGGCATAGCCGTCATCGTCCGCAAAAAGCGCTAGATGAGGTTCAGAAGACAAAACATTTAGGCCCACCTCATCTTTATTACTTCTGGAAATATAGGGTGGGTTAGAAACGATGATATCAAACTTATCAGTGACATCGCTAAACACGTCTGATTGCAAAAAGTCAATGTCAACGTGATTGACTTGTGCATTTTGCTCAGCGACAACAAGAGCGTCGCTAGAAATATCTAACGCGCTCACGCGCCAGCCTGGTTGGGATTGCTTGAGTGAAATAGCAATGGCTCCGCTACCCGTTCCAATATCCAAAATAGATAAGCCAGCTCTGCTATTTTCCGCCAAAATCAAGTCCACCAACTCCTCCGTTTCAGGCCGTGGAATGAGCACGCGCTCATCCACTGTCAAAACCAAGTCACGAAAGTAAGCCTTACCTGTGATATATTGAGGCGACTGATGTTTTTTTAGTTTATCAACGATTGCAGCCAGCAGTTCCTGATCTGCTTGAGTTACTTCTTGACTTTGCTGTAGGAGAAAATCAAGATTATTCCACTCCTTTAGCTCACGAAAAACAAAGAGCAGATTTTCCCTGTCTTCACCTACTGCTTCTAACTCTTCCTCATAGTGAGTAAAAAGTTGTGCGTAATTCATTATTTATTCAACTCTTCTAATTTTTGGGTTTGATCGTAAAGAACGAGAGCATCGATGACTTCGTCCAGTTTACCAGATAAAATCGTGTCCAATTTTTGTAAAGTCAGGCCGATGCGGTGGTCAGTCACACGATTTTGTGGGAAATTGTAGGTACGGATACGCTCAGAACGATCACCAGTTCCTATAGTTGATTTACGCTCAGCGTCTTGTTCATCCTGTGCAATTTGCGCAAAGTGGTCAGCCACACGCGCACGAATAATCTTCATAGCCTTGTCACGATTTTTCTGTTGCGTACGTTCTTCCTGCATTTCAACCTTGATTCCTGTCGGAATATGGACCATACGAACAGCTGTCGCAACCTTGTTAACATTTTGTCCGCCAGCTCCAGAAGCATGATAGATATCCACACGAAGATCTTTAGGGTCGATTTCGTATTCCACCTCTTCCACTTCTGGCATGACAAGAACAGTAGCCGTCGAGGTATGGACACGGCCCTGACTTTCTGTAACAGGGACACGTTGCACACGATGAGCACCAGATTCGTATTTCAATTTAGAGTAAACAGACTGACCAGAAACCATAGCGACCACTTCCTTGATACCGCCGACGCCATTGATGGACGACTCCATAACCTCGAACTTCCACCCCTGACTTTCTGCGTATTTTTGGTACATGGTTAACAAGTCGCCTGCAAAAAGCGCTGCTTCATCACCACCCGCGGCACCTCGTATTTCCAAGATGATGTTTTTATCATCATTGGGATCCTTTGGTAAAAGCAGAATTTTCAGCTTTTCTTCGTAATCTTCCTTGGCTGCCTTAGACTCCTTGAGCTCTTCCTTAGCCATTTCTTCCAATTCAGGATCGCCACCAGCGTCTTTAATCATTTCTTCTGCGTCAGCGATGTTTTGGATGATTTGCTTGTATTCACGATAAGTCGCCACTGTTTCACGAGTATTGGCCTCCTCGCGCGATAATTCCATAAAGCGCTTAGTATCAGATACCACATCTGGATCCGACAATAACTCGCCTAATTCTTCATAACGGTCTTCAACCGCCTGCAACTGATCATAGATATTCATTTTTCTTTTCTCCTTTGTAAAATAGCAGAGCTGCTTAGATTAGATGTCTGGGTGGAAATAATGCTTACGGCAAACGGGAATGTAAGTTTCGTTACCACCGATTTGAATTTGGTTGCCTTCGTAAATAGGCTTGCCATTTTCCGTACGCAATACCATGGTTGCCTTTCTAGAACAAAACTGACAAATGGTTTTGATTTCATCAATTTTGTCTGCTAAAAGTAAGAGGTATTTAGAACCTTCGAACAATTCATTTTGAAAATCGTTTTTAAGTCCAAAAGCCATGATAGGCACGCCTAATTCATCAACTATGCGTGCAAGATCATAAACATGATTTTTGGTCAAAAATTGACTCTCATCAATTAAAACACAGTAAGGTTTTTCAGGCATCTTGTCAATATAAGCAAAGACATCCATATCATCCGTAATCGCCACAGCTTCACGCCGCATCCCAATCCGACTAGAAACGACTCCAAAGCCATCACGCGTATCAAGCGCCGATGTCATGATGACAACAGGCTTGCCCTGCTCTTCATAATTATGAGCCACTTTCAAAATTTCAATGGTCTTCCCTGAATTCATGGTCCCATATTTATAGTATAATTGAGCCAAAACAGATTACTCCTACCTTTTTCTAGTATCCTTAACATTTTACCACAAAAGAAGCACTTTGACACTTCATAAATAATGGGCCTTTTATTAATTTTATGATAAAATGAAACTATCAAATCTAAAGGAGTGTTACTATGCCATTTGTTAAAATCGATTTATTTGAAGGTCGTACCGAGGAGCAAAAGATTGAGCTTGCGCGTGAAGTAACCGAAGTTGTTTCCCGTATTGCTAAAGCTCCAAAAGAAGCTATTCATGTCTTCATTAACGATATGCCTGAAGGAACTTACTATCCACATGGTGAAATGAAAAAGAAAAACTAAAACAATGCTTTTAACTCAGTTGCGGAATCTCTATCAGATATTTTTGATAGAGATTTTTTGTGCCTTCGTGGAATTCTAAGTTTTAAGTCTTCTTTTAGTTTTATTTCAGTCTGCCTTAAGCTAAGATTATTATGCTAGTCCTATCAAAAATAGTGGAGGACATTCCAATGAATTTTATTAAAAGAGCCTGGTTAGCGACCAAGGCGAAAAAAGGGCGAACGGTCTTGTTGACTTTGGTCACTAGTGCTATTTTGATTTTCGTCTTGGCAGGATTGATCATCAAAAATGCAGCCGACTTGGCAGTCAAATCAGCCAAGAGTCAGACAGGCTCTTCGGTCAGTCTCCAAATCAATCGTAAATACATGATGTCTCAGATGACACCACCTGATCAAAATTCAAGCAGTGACACATCAAGTTCAAGCACTGGTTCAACTAAGAAAGTCTCAACAACAATTCCGCTTTCTCTAGCACAGAAGATAGCTAAGAAAAGTGGCATAGCTTCTTATCTCTTCACTGCTACGACGACGGTTACTGCAGGTGATAATATTAGTGCCATTTCAACCAGCAGTAGTTCTAGCTCGTCAAATAATAGTTCAAATCAAAGAGGCGGCGGTCCACAAATGGTGACAGGTGATTTCACTATTACTGGTGTCAACGAAACGGATAAAGTTAGCGACTTCTCATCAGGTACAAGTAAAATCAGTAAGGGATCAGGCATTGCATCTAGCACAGAGGATAACAGTGCTGTCATCTCATCAGACTTAGCCAAGGCTAACAACCTTTCAGTTGGGGATAGTTTTACTGTCAAGGCTACGGTCAATGGGACAGAGACCAGTTACACACTAAAAGTTGTCGGCATTTACAAATCATCTAGCACAGCAACTTCCGCTCAGCTGCAAAATAATGCCTCTAACCCTCAAAATAATATCTACACTACTATCAGTACTGCTAATACAATGAAGGGGGAAAGCGACACGCTGGATTCGGCAGTCTTTACCCTTTCTAACCCAGCTAAGATGGCTTCTTTCGTCAAAGCGGTTAAAAAGGATATTGATACGGAAAAATATTCAGTCGTATCAAGTGACGAAATTTACCAACAAATGCTGCAACCGCTCAACAATATCTCTGCGATTGCTAAAAATATTGTCATTCTAGTAGCGGTCGCTGGTAGTGTTATCCTGACCTTGATTATCATCCTCAGCATCCGTGAGCGTCGCTATGAAATTGGTGTTCTCATGAGTTTGGGCGAACAACGTCTAAAAATTATTGGGCAATTTTTCATGGAACTTTTTATGGTAACCTTGGTTTCCCTCTGTGTCGCTACTGTCGCCGGGAATTATGTGGGTAACTTACTAGGAAATCAGCTGCTGTCTTCATCAAATAGCCAGCAAGTTAGCCAACAAGGTGGTCCTGATCAAGGCACACGCAATCAATCTAATCAGTCAAATCAATCGGACAATTCATCATCTAGTAGAAATGCTGATAATAAAGGTCCTCAAGGCAAGCCAGATGGTGGCAACATAGGAAGCATGATGAGCATGGCTCAGTCATCTAAGGCAGTGGACAAACTTAATATTAAGTTAGGCATCTCTGACCTTGCTAAATTAGGCGGTATCGCTCTGCTTATCTCTTTTGTTTCAACCATTCTTGCCAGCATTGGCATTATCCGTATGAAGCCAAAAGACATTTTATCATCAAACTAGGAGGATTTCTATGACCTTAAAAACACAAAATATCGGCTATTGGTACACAAACAACCCAGACGATTACCTTTTCAAGGATGTCAATTTGGCATTTGACAAAGGCAAGGTCTATGCTATCTTGGGTCAATCTGGGAGTGGAAAGACGACATTTCTTTCCCTGCTGGCAGGGCTCGATGTCCCCAAGTCTGGACAAATTTTCTTAGAAGACCAAGATATTAATCTGTCTGGTTTAACAGCCTACCGCAAAAATGCGGTGTCCACCATTTTTCAAGCCTATAATCTCCTAACCTATATGACAGCAAGGCAAAATGTCAGTACGGCTCTTGAAATCACTGGCAAAACAGCCGACCAGACAGAAATTGAAAACTTATTTGACTTAGTTGGAATTGATAAAAGCTTAATTGATAAACCCGTCTTGCAGCTTTCAGGTGGACAACAGCAACGAGTGGCTATTGTCAGAGCATTGGCTACTGAGCACAATATTATCATCGCTGATGAGCCGACGGGTAATCTGGACGAAGAGACCACCCAAGATATTGTCCGTATTTTCAAGGATATCGCCCACAAGCAAAATAAAACTGTCATCATTGTCACCCACGAAACAGCCGTAGCTGAACAAGCTGACATCATCTTTGAACTGAAAAAGAAACAGTTCAGCCAACTCAAATAGTGTTTTCCCATAAAAAATACTCCTGCTTCACTTGAGGCAGGAGCGTTTTTGTGTCAACAGTTATGAAATCAGTTAGGAAACACATTGTTATTTTAGTCTAACAAGTCCGTATCATAAATGGTGAAGTCGGCACGGTAGATAATTAGACGTTTGCCATCAACCAGGAGATAAGTCGTATTGGGAATGCCATCAGATGCAGATGTAGACACTTTGCGACCAAAGTAAGTTGCTAGCGGCGTACCTGTTTGCGAACGAATGAGAATTAACTTGCTGTCACCTGTCACATCATTTTTGACTTGATTGTAAAAACGGTTGATGAAAGGCAGGGAGCGTTTGTTACTATCCAAATCAACTTTTGAAGCGTATTTTTCCATATAATCGGTCAGTCCATTTTCCGCAAAGATAAGGGTCGACCCCACATGAATAACTTGACTGCTGCCCACGCTGATGTCCAAAACAGAAGATTCCTTGCTGACATTGCCCTTGGAATCCGTAATATCAAAACGATCATCGCTTTTGATAGAGATAGACTTTCCCTTAACCTTATCAATGACCTGAGAATTTTCATCAAATGTTCGGAGAGTTCCAGAAAGGCCGAGAAAGTGTTCCTGACTGGTCTTGAAAAAATTGCTGACGCTTTGACAGCCTGTCAAGATAAGGGCACTGCTGACAACGATGAAACAAAGGGCTAAAATTTTTTTCTTTTTCATAATGACCTCCTTTCCTCCAGTATATCATAAAACGCTCAACTTGCTATTTTCAAAGAAAATGTCTATGATTGATTTATGATGAAAGAAGAACATTTTTTAGACTTCCTGCCTTACCGAGCTAGTTTTTATGACAAAGACTTGAAACTAGTTTATTCTAATAAACAATCAGACGGCTCCTTCTTCCCAGAACCAGAGCCCAAGAAACTGCCGGACTGGATTTGGCAGGATTTGCAGCTTCAAGAAAGCAAGTCGCTTCATTTCCAACTGCCGACAGAGTCTTTTCAGGATATGATCATCCAATCCTATCAAGCTCTCTATGATGATAAGGGAGAATTTCAGGGAGTGTATCACTATATTCAAAACATCAAGCCTCTACTGTCTAGCTATCTCAACGAAACAGGTCAAGCCATCGTTGGTTGGTCGGATGTCACTTCGGGTGCTTCGATTAAAAATGACCTTTTTGATGAGATATAAAAAAAGACCAAAAGGTCTTTTTTAGTCGCGATAAACAGGTTGAGGCCCAAATGTCTGTGACACTGGCATGATTTCGATGCGGTTGATATTGACATGCTCAGGTTGGCTGGCAACCCACGAAACGGTATTGGCAATGTCTTCTGATGTAATAGCATGGGCTCCTTCATAAAGCTTCTCAGCACGCTCATCATCACCTTTGAAACGAACGTTTGAAAATTCAGTACCTTCACAAAGACCCGGCTCGATGTTAGTCACACGAATTTTGGTACCAGCCAAATCAGCTCTCAGATTGAGCGAAAATTGTTTAACAAAGGCCTTGCTGGCACCGTAAACGTTGGCACCTGGATAGGGGATGGTACCAGCAGTTGAACCGAGAGTGATAATCATACCACTATTTCTTTTGACCATTTGTGGCAATAGCTGGCGTGTCAAATAGGTCAACCCGATAATATTAGTGTTTATCATGGTTAGCCAGTCTGAAAAGTCAGCTTCATAGGCCTTATCAAGTCCCAGCGCCAGACCAGCATTATTGACTAGTAGGTCAATCTTTTGCCAATCCTGTGGTAGATTTTCTAGCGCAGCATCTATCTTGTCAGAGACAGACACATCCATCTGTAGAGGATAAACCTTGTCACTACCAAGTGAGCTAGCCAAGCTCTGCAATTTTTCAAAACGACGGGCACAGGCAATCACCTTGTAACCGTCGGTGACTAATTGTCTGACGATGGCCTGACCAAAACCTGCTGAAGCTCCTGTAACTAATGCAATTTTTGTCATCTTTTCCTCCTAAGAATCAAACGCCATACATTTCTGATGGCGTTTGATTCTTAATTTGTCTTATTTGGCATCAACGGCTTGCGCAGCGGTTATGATGGCTAATTTGTAAATATCTTCTGCACTTGAACCACGTGACAAGTCATTAACAGGTTTATTAAGTCCCTGAAGGATAGGGCCTATGGCTTCAAACATCCCCAATCGCTGAGCAATCTTGTAACCAATATTACCTGATTGAAGGTCTGGGAAAATGAAAACATTAGCATGACCTGCCACTTCACTGTTTGGTGCCTTGATAGCTGCTGTTTCTGGGACGAAAGCGGCATCAAATTGTAATTCACCATCTAATTTAAGATTGGGTGCCATCTCCTTAGCAAGTCTGACAGCATCTTGAACTTTTTCGACTTGTGGTGCCTTAGCTGAACCCATGGTTGAGAAGCTTAACATAGCAATTTTCGGATCAATGTCAAAAATTGCTGCTGTCTCTGCTGTATTAACTGCAATTTCAGCCAATTCTTGTGAATTTGGATCAATGTTAATCGCACAATCTGCAAAAATATAACGTTCATTGGTATTTTCACGATTCATCAAGAATACACCTGATGTACGTGAAGTGCCAGGTTTTGTCTTGATAATTTGTAGAGCTGGACGAACAGTATCAGCTGTTGAATGATTGGCCCCTGAAACCATACCGTCTGCCAGCCCCATTTTGACCAACATCACACCAAAATAGTTGACATCACGGAGTAACCGGTCAGCATCTTCTAAACTTGCTTTACCCTTGCGCAATTCAACAAATTTTTCCTTCATGGCACCCAAGTCAGAATAAGTTTCAGGATTGATTACTTTATAATCTTGATCTGCAAATCCAAGTCTTGCAAGAGAATCGTGAACATCCTGTTTATCCCCCAAAATAATCGGATCAACGAGACCCTCAAATTTCAAACGGGCAGCTGCGCGAAGAACACGATCATCATCTCCCTCAGGAAAGACAATCTTAATATAGTTACTTGCCACCTTTTCTCGCAATGTTCCAAATAAACTACGCATAGATAAACCTCAATCTAAATTTTTCTGTAAGTTAATGATAACGCTATCAAAGTCATCTGTCAAGCTTATTTCCTGGTGATTTATTTCACGAGTGAAGGGATCTAAAAAGCGGATAGAATGGCAATGTAGAGCCTGTCTCTGGATACCGCAGTCCATTCGCCCGCCATAAAGGTCATCTCCCAGCAGAGGAAAACCAATATGGGAAAAATGAACGCGAATTTGATGCGTTCGTCCCGTATGCAGCTGTATATCAATCAAATTAACATCACCATAACGCGCCACAACCTTATAGCTGGTGTGCGCATACTTTCCAGATGGGTGCACACAGCGCGTAATAATGCTATCATTTGGTCTGGCGATGGGGGCAATGATTTCTCCCTCGTCTGGCAGTTTATCCTTACCTGAAACCAAAGCATAGTAACGTTTCTGGATAGTCTTCTGCTGTAACTGCTTGTCCAATCTAGCATGGGCATAACCATGCTTAGCGAAAAGCATAAGACCACTCGTGTCCTTGTCCAGTCGTGTTACAATGTGCACTTGCTTATTTGGATAATCTTGCTCCACATAATAATGTTTAACAAAGTTAGCCATGGTATTAGAATGCAAAATGCTGGGAATGCTGGCATAACCGTGCGGTTTATTAATGATCAGAAAGTGATCATCCTCATAGACGATGTTGAGGTCATGCTTGATGGGAATCAATGTTTCATGAGATGATTCGTCAGGAATTTCAATGGTCACCACATCACCGACATCCAATAAATAAATGGCGTTTTGTTCAACACCATTTACCCAAATATTTCCACCTTTAAATTTAACCTTTGCAAGTAAGGCTTTAGACACATCATGACTTTTCAGGAAAGTTTTAACTTTAGCTCGTCTGTCTGCTGTAAAAGAAAATTTCACGAATCCTGTCCTCCGATAAAGGCGTCTTTGACACGCTCCCAAAAACTAGTATGAAAAGGGGTGGCCACGAAGCTAATTTTTTTAGAATCCAAGCAATATTCCACCTTAGCGACATTCTTGTAATGGATGGTTTTATTGTCAATGGAAAAAGTATAGATCCCCTGACGTTTAGGCACAATCTCAATCTTATCCTTCTTGGGAATAATAATTGAGGAGCCCAGTGTGCGGTAGACACGATTATTGATACTTGAAATTTCGGTCAATTGTAGAGCTTCCATGGTTGGATGTAGAACAGCACCACCCAGTGATTTATTATAGCCTGTACTGCCGGTTGGTGTAGAGATAGAAATCCCATCACCACGAAAACGCTCAAACTTGACATGATTGATGATAACATCCGTCACCATAGTTTTTTCGATGCGTTTGATTGTGGACTCATTGAGCGCACGCGCCGTGACTTCCTGACCATTTTCCAAGGTGATCTTGATTTTCAAAATAGGATAGGAAACCTTATCCCCTTTGTCCGCACGAAGATTTTCAATCAGTTTATCAACTTCGAAATCACGATAATCAGTATAAAAACCTAGGTGGCCTGTATGAACTCCGACAAAACGGACAGTATCAAGATTTTTCTCATACATGTGAAAGGCAGATAAAAGCATGCCGTCACCACCAATAGAAATAACCACATCAGGGTCTTTTTTGGACAGGTAAAAATTTCGGTCATCTTTAAAGGCTGCGAAAAGCTTGGAAGCTACGCGTTTGCTTTGGTATTTACCGTTGGCGATGATTGCCACACGTGTTGGTCTATCTGTAATATTCGTCTGTGTCATCACTATTTCCTACACCATCATTTAATTTACGGCTAGCTGGATCAAATAAAAGCTGTGCTTCGCGGATATCTTCACGAATTTTTCGCATTTCCTCATCCAGCTCAAGCGCAATTTTAGCTGTTGTTTCCAGCCTTTTTTTAATTTCATCAGGAAATTCACCCTGATATTTATAATTAAGTGAATGTTCAATAGTTGCCCAAAAGTTCATGGCCAGTGTTCTAATCTGAATTTCTGCTAGAACCGTCTTTTGACCATTTATGGTATCAACAGGATACTCAATAATCACATGATAGGAACGATAACCACTGGCTTTCATATTATTAATATAATCACGCTCTTGAATGATTGTCATATCGTGACGACTCCTCAAAAGTGCCAGCACATCATCAATGTCGTCCACAAACTGAACCATAATACGGAGGCCTGCAATATCCTGTAGATCTTGTGCAATGTTTTCTTCGCGAATTCCCCGCAAAGACATTTTTTCTTTGATACTCTGAACAGACTTTACTCGGCCTGTCACAAACTCAATAGGGGAGTGGCGATTTTGCTTACGAAATTGTTTTCGAATACCACGCAGCTTAATTTTTAATTCTCCTACTGCCTGGACATAAGGATCTAAAAATTCTTCCCATTCCATGGTTACACCATCACTCCTTTCTTGTCAAATACCTTACTTTTTTATAAAATTAATATAATGATTTATTATACCATAATAGAAAGCCAAAGGAAAAGATTCTAATGGAACACCTCGAAATCGAATACAAAACTTTATTGACCAAAGATGAATATAAGCGTTTGTCTTTCCAGTTTTCGCACGTCAGCCCTGTTATACAGACTAATTATTATTTTGATTCTGAGAATTTTGATTTGAAAAGCCACCGCATGTCTCTGCGTATCCGAACTTTTGCAGACAGAGCTGAGATGACCTTGAAAATTCCTAAAGAAGTTGGAAACCTCGAGCACAACCTTGACATAGAACTTGAACAAGCTAAGGACATTATTAAATCAGGACAATTACCCGACAATACTATTACACGCCTCATTCAAGACAATGGCGTTAATCCATCAAGTGTTCGTTGTTTTGGCTTCTTAACGACAACTAGGCGTGAAACTCAGACAGCCATTGGGCTCATGGCTCTCGATAGCAATCAGTACGCTAATACCAAAGATTTTGAGTTAGAGCTTGAAGTGACAGACCCTGAAAAAGGAAAGAAAGATTTCGAGCAATTTTTAGCAGCAAACAAAATTAGTTTTAAATACGCCAAAAGCAAGGTTGCACGTTTTAGTGCCACTTTAAAACAATTCTAACATCAAAAAGCGCATGGATTCCATACGCTTTTTTACTCTAAGCAACATCCTTAAGAGCACGCAGTGCCCAAAGAATAGAAACGGTATCAATCAACTCTTGCAAAATAGCTCCCATCAAAGTTGGAATAACTCCTGTACTAGCAATTAACATGAGCAAAATACAGATAAATAAACCTAGCAAAACTGATTGCTTAGCCACCTTCATCGTATCTTTAGCAACGTCCACTACAACTGCTACTTTATTTAAATCATCTTTTAAAATAACAGCGTCTGCACTATCACTTGCAGTCGTGGCACCATGGGCAGCCATGGCAATGCCTACATCTGCAATGACAAGAGCTGGAGCATCATTGACACCATCACCTACCATGACAACTGGGTGTCCATCGCTAGGGATTCCTTTCAGATGAGATATTTTATCTTGTGGAAGACAGTCAGCATGTACTTCCGTGATCCCTACTTCATCTGCTACAATCTGAGCAACGTTGGCTTTATCACCTGTCAGCATGACCAAATTATGAATACCTGAATGTTTCAACTTGGTCATGGTTTCCTTAGCTTCAGGCCGAATGCTATCCTTAAAAGTAATATAACCTAGAAACTCTTCATTTTTAGAAACATAAATGGTCGTTTGATTAGTTACAATGGTTTGAGCTGACGGTGGCATTAGTGCCAATTTCCCAACTGTAACGATATCTGAACCGATTTTTGCTTGAATACCTTTAGCTGTAATTTCTTTGGAATCAGTGATGGTCTCCAACTGAATTTTCTTTTTATTAACGTAGTCCACCAGAGATCGAGCCAAAATATGAGACGATTCTTGCTCAACGCTAGCAGCAATCTTTAACAGTTCATTTTCACTGATATTAGCCGGTCTAACTTGGTCCACCTGCATAACACCACTGGTAATTGTACCAGTTTTATCAAATGCAACTGTTCTAGCTTTTTCTAGCAATTCAAATGTTGTACCTGATTTGATAACAATTCCCTCTTTGCTTGAACGACTCATCCCTGCCACAAGAGCAATTGGCGCTGCTAAAATTAAGGGACAAGGCGAAGCAACCACTAAGACTTGAGCAAAACGCATTGGGTCTTTGCTAACAAACCAAGCTAGACCACCTATAACGTAAGCGACTATTGTGAATGGCACCGCATAGCGATCAGCCAATCGGACAAAATGGGCAGGTTCCGCTTCCGACTGCTTAACTAAGTTAACCAACAATTGGTATTGGCTGTCTTTGGCTAACTTAGTTACTCTAAATTGTATAGCCTGATCACCATTGATAGAACCTGATAAAATCGCATCATCAACTGATTTATCAACTGGAACCGACTCACCTGTCAAAGAAGCTTCATTAAAAGTTGAATTTCCTTTAATAATCACACCATCCACAGGCACGATTTCATTAGGTTTGACCAAAACAATATCATCAACCTGAACTTCGTCAACAGGAAGGTCTACAACGCGATCATTTCGTAAACAGTGTGCTTGCCGTGGAGAATTATCCAGTAAGGACTTTAGCTCTCTACTAGCACGGCGGCTAGCATATTCTTCAAGCGCCTCACCACCTGTCAGCATAATGAGAATCATCAGACTTGCCCAATAATCACCGACCGCCAGTGTCGAAATAATTGCTGTAATGGCTAAAATATCGACGCCGTATTTGCCTTCTCTGAGTGTTTTAATCATTTCTACTAGCATTTTCAAAGCTAGTAAACCACCTGCAATCAGGACAATCAGATAGGCTAGTTTGTCATTTTTTAAAACAAATTCTGAAAACAAAGCCAAAGTACCAACAATTACAGTTATCCAAAATTTTTTAAATTGCATAATTCAGTCCCCTTATTTAGTATGATTCTAAATAATATTTTTCTTAATTAGAATCATACTAAATAAACTTAAATATTGCAAGCCTTTTAATTTCCTTTTGAAAGTGATATTTTCGCTTTTTTTTGGTACAATGTAACTATCAATTTAAAGGAGCTTTATAAAGATCATGACTGAACGTTATGCCGATAAACAACTCAAACTTTTTTCTTTGTCTTCAAACATTGAAATTGCCGAAAAAATTGCCCAGGCTGCAGGTGTTCCACTTGGTAAAGTATCAACCAAGCAATTCTCTGATGGCGAAATTATGATTAATATTGAAGAAACTGTACGTGGCTATGATATTTTCATCATCCAATCAACCAGCTACCCTGTCAATGATAATCTTTGGGAATTGCTGATCATGATTGATGCCTGCAAACGTGCTAGTGCAGGCTCTATCAATGTTGTCATTCCTTATTTTGGTTACTCACGTCAAGATCGTATCGCAGCATCACGCGAACCTATTACAGCTAAACTAGTCGCAAATATGTTAGTTAAGTCTGGGGCTGACCGTGTGGTAACTTTGGACTTACATGCCGTTCAGGTACAAGGCTTCTTTGATATTCCAGTTGATAATCTTTTCACAGTACCACTTTTTGTGGAACACTATAAAAATTTAGGTCTTACTGGTGAAGATGTTGTAGTGGTCAGTCCAAAAAATTCTGGTATTAAACGTGCGCGTAGCTTGGCAGAGCATTTGGATTCTCCAATTGCTATCATTGACTATGCCCAAGATGATTCACACCGCGAATCTGGTTATATTATTGGTGATGTAGCTGGCAAGAAGGCTATCCTGATTGATGATATTTTGAATACTGGTAAAACTTTCGCTGAGGCTGCTAAGATTGTTGAACGTGGAGGTGCTACTGAAATTTATGCGGTTGCTAGCCATGGTCTCTTTGCTGGAGGCGCTTCAGATACACTAGATACTGCGCCACTCAAAGAAATCATCGTAACAGATTCTGTACGTACCAAAGAGCGCATACCATACAACCTCAAATATCTTTCAGCCAGTGATTTAATTGCAGACGCCATTATCCGCGTTCACGAAAGAAAACCATTAAGTCCGCTCTTTGCCTACTCTGCGAAGGAAGATGATAACCAATGATATACCTTGACAATGCGGCAACTAGCCCACTCACAATCCCTGTCATTGAAGAAATGACCAAGATAATGGCCAATAATTTTGGAAATCCGTCAAGTATTCATTATTTTGGCCGTAAAGCAAACCAGCACTTGAGACAATATCGTCAGACTATCGCTTTAGCTTTGCAGACACAGCCTCGCAATATTATCTTCACATCGGGGGGGACTGAGAGTAACAATACAGCAATCAAGGGTTATGCTTTGGCTAACCAAGCTAAAGGAAAGCATTTGATTACAACTGCTATTGAACACCACTCTGTTCTTCACACCATGGATTACTTGGAAAAACGCTTTGGTTTTGAAGTCACTTATCTCAGGCCCAATGACGGTAAAATCACTGTTGAACAGGTGCAAGAAGCTCTTCGGCAAGACACTATTTTAGTCAGTGTTATGTTTGCCAATAATGAAACAGGGGACATTCTTCCCATCCAAGCAATTGGGAATTTATTAAAAGATCATCAGGCTGTTTTTCATGTTGATGCGGTACAAGCTATGGGGAAACTTGCCATTAATCCGCAAGAGCTGGGCATTGATTTTCTATCGGCCTCAGCGCATAAATTTCACGGACCAAAGGGCGTTGGTATCCTCTACTCTCAGCCGCTCCATTTTGATAATCTCTTACATGGTGGTGAACAAGAGGAAAAGCGTCGCGCCAGTACTGAAAACTTGGTTGGCATTGCTGGCATGGCTCAAGCTTTGATGGATAGCCAAGAACATTTGGATGCCAATTTCAAGTACGTTCAAAACTTGCATGACACTTTCCTATCTGCACTTGATGGTCTTGATTATTATCTCAATAGCCAGGCTAACCACTTGCCTCACGTTGTTAATATTGGCTTTCCTGGTCAAAACAATGGTGTTCTCTTAACACAACTGGACTTGGCTGGTTTTGCGGTCTCTACAGGCTCTGCTTGTACAGCAGGAACAGTTGACCCAAGCCATGTTTTGGCCAACATTTTCGGTAATGATTCTCATCGTTTAACCGAATCTATCCGCATTAGCTTCTCTGATTTGAATACTGTAGATGAAGTGCTCGCTTTGGCAAATAAACTAAAAGAAATCGTAGGAAATTAATATGGCATTTGAAAAAGAAATTCATTTAACTGATTGTCGCTACAGCTATACTTTAAACGATAATGTCAAAAAATATACGCTGCGTGACACTACTTTCATTCAAACCCGCGTCGGCAACTATGAGCTTACTCGTTTATTAGAAAAAGTTCCAAATTCTGGTGATGGCTTTCCTTTGAAAATTATCGTCAATAAAGACCTGACAGGGTTTAAACTATCTATCACTGATAAATCTGGTCTACGCTTGGTTAATATTTTTAAGTCAGAGGACAATAAGGTCGTTCAAGATAAGTTTTACTTCCTCATGGATAGCCTAGTTGAACGTGATATTTTCAGCAAAAAGGAAGTCTGAGTATATTACTTGAATAAACTGACCGATCGGTCTATAATTACCTTAATAAATAAAAACGAGGTAAAAAGATGATTGAAGTCACTTATTTAAATGTGAACAAACAAGAAATGACTGTTACTTACGATAATTATATTGAGTTTGAGCAAGCACAATTCACCTGCTTGACTAGCTTGGCTGATTATTATAAAGTTACAAAGCTAACCTATAATGGGCACGAATTAGATTATCATGACAACATCGGGAATCTCTACTTCTTCCTGTCTCAACTAGACCGAAGCCCATACGAAGAAGAATGATTCAGAAAAACTTATGCTAGTCATAAGTTTTTTGCTTTTTAACTAAATTGTTGTCTATTTCACAAAGTTTTTTGATAAAATAGAACTATAATAAACTAAGGAGATGATATTGTGACTATTGATAAATCTATTCCAAAAGCGACAGCCAAACGTCTATCACTTTATTATCGCATTTTTAAACGTTTTAACACTGATAGGGTGGAGAAGGCTAGCTCCAAGCAGATTGCTGACGCAATGGGGATTGATCCTGCTACTGTCCGCCGTGATTTTTCCTACTTTGGTGAACTAGGCCGTCGTGGATTCGGCTATGATGTCAAAAAATTGATGAATTTCTTTGCGGATATTTTGAATGACCACTCAACAACAAATGTTCTTTTAGTGGGGTGTGGAAATATTGGTCGTGCCCTACTTCGCTACCGCTTCCACGATCGCAATAAAATGCAGATTGCCATTGCTTTTGACACAGATGACAATGAATTAGTAGGTACTAAAACGCCTGAAGGCATTCCTATCTATGGTATTTCATCTCTCAATCAACAAGTCCATGATACTGATATTGAAACGGCAATTTTAACGGTGCCTAGTGATAAGGCTCAAGAAGTTGCTGACCAGCTGGTTTCCGCTGGTATCAAAGGTATTCTCAGCTTCTCTCCTGTCCACCTCTCTGTTCCAAAATCCGTTATTGTTCAGTATGTTGACCTGACTAGTGAATTGCAAACGCTGCTTTATTTTATGAATCAGAGAAATTAAGGAGAAACAATGTCAAGACCAATTATTGGTATCACTGCAAATGAAAGGTCCAATCCTGCGCTTGATGACATTCTTTGGACCTATGCACCATCTGGATTTGTGAATGGCGTCAAGGAAGCTGGAGGGCTTCCTTTGATTATTCCCATTGGAGAACCCCAAACTGCTAAAAGCTATGTATCACTGGTTGATAAGATCATTTTAATTGGTGGCCAAAATGTTGATCCTAGCTTCTATGGTGAAGAAAATATGGCATCTGAAGATGATTTCATGCGTGAAAGAGATGATTTTGAATTAGCTATCATCGCAGAAGCCGTCAGACAAGGTAAACCTATTTTTTCTGTCTGCCGTGGTACACAATTGATGAATGTAGCCTTAGGTGGCTCCTTACATCAGGATATTGAAAATCATTGGCAAGATTTACCTTCTGACTATCTCTCCCATGATATGGTTATTAAGGAAGGGACTAAACTTGCTGAGATTTATGGCAAGGAAACTTCTATTAATTCTTTTCACCATCAGAGCATCAAACATTTAGCCAGTGACCTACGCATCATTGCTAGAGATCCTAATGACGGAACCGTTGAAGCTGTTGAATCAATTAATCCTAAAATGCGCTACCTAGGTGTTCAATGGCATCCAGAGTTATTACACGAAAAACGCCAAGCAGATTTGGAACTTTTTAAATTCGTGGTACATGAACTTTAAAGAACGTCCGTTTCTTCCCTAAAGCTATAATAATCATTTTTCCCAACGATGATGTGATCCAGGCAAACAATGCCAATGGTATCGCATGATCGTTTTATTTTTTCGGTAAAATTAAGGTCATTTTCACTGGGTGTAGGAGATCCTGACGGATGATTGTGGACAATAATGACCGAAGTCGCCATATTTTTGCAGGCATAATGTAGAATTTCCCTAGGCTCCGCTATCGAACGCCTAACGGTTCCAATGAAAATCGTCTTCTGTTCGATAATGCGATTTTGTGTGTCTAGATAAATGGCAACCAGATGCTCCTGCTTCTTGTCACCCAACTCCATCATCATCTTTTTAGCCAAACGTTCGCTGCTCATGATTCGCTCCTGCTTACTGTACTCAGCCTTATTAATGCGATTGGCCAGTTCAAGCATAGCCTTGATTTCAATGGATTTCACCTGACCAATCCCCTTAATCTTTTGTAACTCTTGCAGGGACAAGGAACGAAAATCTGCCAAACTATCCAAGCTTCCTAAGATATGCGTTGAGACCTCCAAAACAGGTCTTTTTTTGGTGCCCGTCCTCAAGAGAATAGCTAACAATTCCTGATTGCTGAGCTGCTCAGCTCCCAAATCCAGCAGACGTTCGCGTGGCAAAAGTGCTTCTTC
The DNA here is from genome assembly GCF_000379985.1 of Streptococcus caballi DSM 19004. Classification (GTDB taxonomy): domain Bacteria; phylum Bacillota; class Bacilli; order Lactobacillales; family Streptococcaceae; genus Streptococcus; species Streptococcus caballi. Next base: position 120,639 of record NZ_KB904085.1, read on the forward strand.
TTTCAATTCAATTGTATACATAAAACTTACCTCCACTATTACTATTCGTTTTATAAACAAAAAAGCCCCAAAGGACTTTTTTGTATTAAACACGTTTGACTTGCTGCTGATAGTGCTTGTAGAGGGCTGCATAGCGACCTCGGTAATCAGCTTTCCAAGGTTTGTCTCGTCCACAAAAATGCAGGAAAACAGTATGTTCAATGACCCAATCCAAATTCCAAAGGCCTGAACTTCTGGCAAAATAGAGGACATTGTATCTAGCGTCGTAATTATAAATCTGGTCTGGAATTTGATAGGTCTTATGACCATAAAGTGCATTGAAGACATCTTGGTCTGGCAGAAGCAAGAGACGCCCCTTCTTTTCAATGTAATCCAGAATATCCTGACGTTTGACTTGCTGGCGGATGAGATCTAGATTCATAAGAAGCACACCAGAGTTATAGTAGCTTTCCGCTTCAAAATTTCCCAAGCGTAACTTATTGACTAAATCAGGAATATTACTATCTGATGTATGACTGGCTGCCGCGTATAAATAATTCGTCAAATCCACTTCATAGAGGGTCCTGAGATCGTTGAGACAAAGAATATCTGCATCTAGATAGAGAATCTTATCCAAGTCATCAGGCAGGTATTCATGCGCAAGAAGGCGGTAGTAAATGGTCTCAGGGTAACGATCGGTCGTCGGAGCGTCTTCAAAAGCCTTTTCACCAATAATAACAGGATGATAGTTAATACCCAAGTTTTGGCAGAATACCAGAATTTCCTCATGCCGATCCAACTGTGTCTTTTGCAAGAGGTAAACATGAATATCTTTCAGACTAGTATTCTGCTGGACTGAATAGAGGGTCACCTTGAACTGGTCAAGGTAGCCATCGTCAATGGAAAATAGTAAATTTAAGGTCATTGTTCTGCTTCCTCGTTAGTAATTTTAAGAGCTTGGCGCTTGTAAACATGATCTCTAATGATTTGATAAAGACTGGCAGCTAACGGTACTGCAATCAGCATGCCAAAAACACCCCAAAGTGCACCACCAACAGTGATAGCCATCAATACCCACATACCAGGCAGACCGATAGAACCTCCTACGACACGCGGGTAAATGAGATTACCTTCAAACTGTTGAAGGACAACTAGATAAATCACGAAGACAATAGCTTGGTTGACAGACTGGGTAGTAATCAGGATAAAGCCGATAGTCAAGCCAATATAAGCCCCTACAACAGGAATCAAAGCGGTAAATGAAATCAAAACACCGATAGTCGCTGCGTAAGGCAGTTTCAGAAGGGCCATTCCGATGGCAGTTAGACTACCTAAAATAATTGCCTCCAAAGTTTGCCCCACAAAAAAGCCGTGGAAACGTTTGTGGAAGACCCCAATAACATAATGAGTAGGTTTAGCGAATTTCCCAAGGTAAGTATCAATGAGTAGGTTAAACTGATACCCCAACTTCTCCTTATTGCCTAAAACATAAATTGAAAAGACCAAACTGATGAAAAGATTAAGAACAGTTGAAGCAATGGTCGTCACGGAGGTTAAGAGATTCGTCAAAACACCCAAGACCTGCTTAAGAATTTGCTGACTATAATTGGAAATCATGGCTGATAAATCCGAGTCCGAACCAAAGTATTTGAGCGCCCGATTGACCAATTTATTGTCATTCAAACTAGTCAAGAAGTTGGAAATCGCTGAAGTATCGATTTTTGTCAGGTTACTGAGGCTTGAAATCAAATCAGGTAAGACAATAGAGAAAATCCAAATAATGACAGCAATGAAGGTCAGATAGGCCAAAATCAAAGAAATGGTTTGCTTGAAAGCCAGCAGTTTGTCCTTTTTAATCAAACGGACATAAAGGCCTTCGTAGGCGCTCATAACAATATTGACAATGTAGGCTATCGCTGCCCCCATTAGAAAGGGTAGGCTAGCTTTATAAAAAGTCATGACCAACTGAGCACCAGTATTCCAATAAGCCTGAATGGCGAAGCAAACTACAAAGGCTATGATGATATAATAAATATGTCTTTTTTCAAATTTCATGAAAACTCCTTGGATAAGATTTTGCAACACCTCTATTATACATGAAAAGCAGCCACTTCTGCTAGAGTCAATTTAAAAATAGCTAGGGTACGCAAATTCATCACAACACTGTCTGATAGTGTAAAATAAGTTGTATAAGCACAAAAAGAATAAATTCTGTATAGTAGAGTTACAATACTACACTAGAAAAAGGATTTGCTCCCATGCCTTATTTTATCACAACTTTACTCCAAGAACTCTCCAGAAAGGATTTTGATTTTGATGAACTCTTTATAAAGCAGATTGAGGCAGCCATGAACCAACTCTGAGCTAACGAATCGAGGTCGTTTTAGCTTATTCATCCTATAGTTTGGACAACTACAACATGGGCAATAGCCACAATGTGAACAGGTTACACAAAATATTTGATAGAATTCCAAAAGAGAGAGGCGGATTCCGCCTCTCTGTCCCTTTTAATCAATATCAGTTCCGTTTGATGCAATGACTTTCTTGTACCAGTCAAATGACTTCTTCTTAGAACGTTTCAAAGTGCCATTCCCTTCATTGTCACGGTCAACGTAAATAAATCCGTAACGTTTTTTCATTTCACCTGTTCCGGCAGAAACAAGGTCGATACAGCCCCAAGTTGTGTAACCAAGCAACTCAACCCCGTCTTCATTAATGGCGGCGTTCATTGTTTTAATGTGTTCACGCAGATAATCGATACGATAATCGTCTGCGACATAGCCATTTTCATCAGGCGTATCCACGGCACCTAGACCATTTTCAACGATAAACATCGGTTTTTGGTAACGATCCCAGATTTGATTGAGAGTGATGCGTAGCCCAAGTGGGTCAATTTGCCAGCCCCACTCAGACGATTCAAGATAAGGGTTTTTGATTGAGGCAAAAATATTGCCTGCGGTCGTATCTGTCAAGTTAGGATCTGCAGATGCCACACGGCTTGAATAGTATGAGAAGGATACGAAGTCAACAGTATTTTCTTTGAGAAGCGTTAGATCTTCTGCTGCCATCTCAATATCAAGACCCAAGCGTTCAAATTTCTTCTTAGCATAGTTTGGGTACTCACCACGTGCCTGCACATCAATGAAGAAATAATTTTCACGATCTTCCTGCATAGCCTTCCAGTAATCATTTGGATTGCAGGTGTTCGGATAATATTGCCCTGCTGCTAACATGCAGCCAACCTTGTTTTCAGGATCAATTTCGTGGGCAATTTTAGTGGCCAAGGCTGACGCTACCAATTCATGGTGGGCAGCTTGGTATTTGACTTGATCAACATTTTCACCTTCTTCAAAATAAAGCCCTGCTCCCATGAATGGCGCGTGCAAAATCATGTTGATTTCATTGAAAGTCAACCAGTATTTTACCAAACCTTTGAAACGTGTGAAAAGTGTACGCACCAAACGGTCATAGAAAGTAATCATTTCACGATTACGCCAACCACCGTAATGTTCGATCAAGTACATTGGACAATCAAAGTGAGTGATGGTAACCAGTGGCTCAATGCCATACTTGTGGCATTCTTTAAAGACGTTTTCATAGAATTGAAGCCCTGCTTCATTTGGCTCTAGCTCGTCACCTTTTGGAAAAATCCGTGACCAGGCAATTGAAAGTCGAAAAGTCTTGAAACCCATTTCACCCAAAAGAGCAATGTCTTCTTTGTAGTGATGGTAAAAATCAATAGAGCCCTTGGCTGGGTAAAAATAGCCGTCTTCAAAGTCAAACATCTTCTTTTGACCAGCAATGATTGAGAAACGGTCTTTACCGATAGGAACAACGTCAACGTTGGCTAAGCCACGACCGTCAACGTCGTAGGCACCTTCACATTGGTTGGCTGCAGTTGCTCCGCCCCAGAGAAATCCTTTTGGAAATGGTTTTAATTCAGTCATATTTAACACCTCGTTTATCATTTGATTATAGTATAACCCAAACAAAGATAAAAAATCCTATTCTATGATAGGATTTTCTAATACTATATTACGAAGATCATGACATTTTTTCAAACTCCTTGAGATGAGACGCAAACTTTTCAGCTCAGCCATTGTCCCAAAGAAAAATCAAAAATTTTTTCTTCCAAGGGATCAATCATCCGATTTAAGCGGAAATCTCCGCCATCATAGGTCAGATCAAAGAGGCAACAATTACTTGGAAAGATGCCATACTTCTCAAAATCAATACCAATCGAGGTTAAAAAGTGCATGAGGGCACCAGCGTGGCTGACTACTAATACTGTCTTGTTCTCATTGTCCTGAGCAATCTGACTGACTGTCGCATTAACACGCGCCCGCACATCATTATCACTCTCACCGCCGTGAATGACATAATAATTGCCAACAGCTCGACGCACCTCACGTGGTGGGTGCAAGTACTCCTGCTGACCTTCAAAACGACCAAAATTCATCTCTTTGAGGCCCTTGAGGCGTTTATAATTCGTCACACCCGTCGCTAATTCCAAGGTATCAGAGGCTCGCTCCGTTGTTGAGCAAAAATAGCTATCAAAAGTCAGACCAACTTTTTCAAAATAGGCGCCAGCCTGCTTGGCTTGTTCAATACCTAAATCAGTCAGCGGTGAGTCTGACCAGCCCTGAATGCGTTTTTGCACATTAAAGAGAGTCTGGCCATGTCGCATTAAATAAAGTCTACTTGTCATTGTGAATCCCCTTTTCGTAAATATAGCGACCCTCATCAGGATTGTAGATAGAAAGCAGGTCAAAGTCGCCATTCTCATAGAGAAAGTGTAAAACAGCACAATTATGCATGCCCTTCACTTGAGGTGGATTGCTCAAAACATGTCGATAAAATTGGGAAATAGCTGCGCCGTGGCTAACCGCCAAAATCGTATCAGCTTGGCTATTATCCAAAAGCTGACGAACAGCTTGGCTGACGCGCTCACGAACGTCTTGATTGGACTCACCGCCATGAACAACGAAATAATCACCGTAGCCAACACCACCTGCCTGCAAAGGAGGATTGAGAAATTCTTGTTGCCCTTCAAAGGCACCGAAGTCCCATTCCTTCAGACCTTTTAATCGGATAACATCAGTGCGTCCTGTCACAAGCTCTGCCGTATCGCTAGCACGCTCCTGCGTCGAAGAATAAACCTCCTCAAAAACAATGCCTTGCTCTTTAAAATATTGACCTGCCTGCTGGGCTTGCTTAATGCCCAATTCTGTCAAAGGCGAATCACACACCCCCTGAATGCGATGTTGTTCATTAAAACGTGTTTGACCATGTCGCATCATATAGAAATCTTTTGCCATTGTCATTACCTCAATGCTTTATTGCCTGCATTATATAAAAAATAGCCTTGTTTTTCCTGTAAAATAATTGGGAAAAACAATACTATCATACGATATTCTAAAGAATAATGAACTTCACTAGTTCTATTGATTAGACAGTGCTCTGATGCTCAGAGATAGGTTGCTATTTTTGACGATATGAGACGGTAGCCTTCCTGAGTGAGATGAAGGCCATCTTTCGTATAAGCTTGACCAAGCTGACCGTTCTCCAACAAACAAGAATATAAGTCAACATAAGTTAAACTGGACAAAAGAGAAAGGCTGAGGTTAAGATCTTCTATGTCCTTATTCTGCCTGATTTTAACCCGTTCTTGAAAAATAGGCTCTTCGTTTACTGGCAGAAGGGACAGCAAACAAATCTCTGTCTCCAAAAACTGACTTCTAATCTCAGAAACAATCTGAACAATATTAGCCAGAATGTCAGGCAAAGCAAGTCCCATGCCAATATCATTAGTCCCAATCAGAATGAAAACCTTGCTGGGTTTCAGGTCAAAAACTTGTTCTTGAAGATGGTCTAGAAGCCATTTCGTATCTGTCCCAGCTATCCCACGGTTGATGAGATTAAGGTTCCTGCCCAAATATTTTTTGATAGGAAAAAATTCGATAAGGGAGTCGCCAACAAAAACAGTGCCTCCCTCTTTTTGTCTGGGATTATTTTGCTTAAAGTAGCCTAGTCTCGCTTTCTGATAGGCCTTTAATTCAGGCGTTAACGTTTCTTTTTGCATGTTTCTCCTTTTCGTTTTTTAAGATAGTAGGACTATCGCTTAAACTAACCACAAAGGTTTGGAAAATCGGACTTTCCTCTTAAAGAAAGGATTGTAGGGCTTGACTGAGAATCTGATAAGCAGAAATTGTCAAATGGATCCCATCAAGTGTCCATTCTTTTTTCAACTGACCCCTGTCGTCACAAAACTGGTCGTGCAAGTCAAGAAAAGTAGGTACTGGCAACTGACGCAGTCCGTCGTTGAGTTCTAGAACAGCTTGATTGCTACGTCGACTTGGAGAATGTCTAAAAACATGAGATTCATTGATAGGCAATACAGATAAAAGATAAAGTTGACTGTGGGGCAAGTCGGTATGAACCCGATTAATGATTTGTTCAATCGTTTCTAAACTTTCCCTAGGACTTCTATCCTTTAAATCATTGATACCGATGAGCAGGAAAATCTTCTCAGGCTTCAAATCAAGAATGTGGCTATCCAGGTGAGCTAATAAGTCTAAACTATCAATGCCATGCACACCACGGTTATAAAGTCGCTTGCTGGATCGGAGCAATTCATGGATAGGAAAAAATTTCGTTATAGAATCGCCAGCAAAAACAGTACCACCTTTTTCTGCCAGTTGGTTTAGTTCCTGATAATTTTTCCAAATTTTTTCTTGGTCTTGTTTGAGAAGCAATTGCCTGAAAAGGCTGACTTCTTTGGTCTTATATAAATCTTGAAGGTTTGGCATCTTATCTCCTTTAGTGATTACATCTAGGTCAAGAGACTAGCTAGGAAAAAGAGGAAAGGGATGCTGACCAGGCTAAGCGCCGTCGACAGCCCCATTTCAGTTGCTGCATAAGCTGTATTTCCTTTAACTTGCAGGGTGAAGAGCACCGCCGTGCTGGGAGCTGGACAGGCCGCTAACAACAAACTGGCTGAATAATCTATCCCTTTCAAACTCAGCCATTTGAAAAGAAAAAGAGCAAAGACAGGGAAAAGAAAATTGCGGCAGAGGACGGTCAGCACGACGACTTTATCAAGGAGCTACCTGCTAAAGCGAATATCGGCCAAGGTGTAGCCAATGACCATCATTGACAAGGGCGTATTAGCATTGCCCAGATAAGTCAAACTGGTCACCACAATCTTTGGTAAACTGGTGGAGGTCAAAAACAGCATCAGCCCCAGAATGATGGCCAAGACATTGGGATTCAAAATGATACTACGCAAACTATCCGATAGAGGTTGCTTTTCTTTATGAAAAAGAGCTATCCCATGTGTCCAGCAAAAGATATTATAAACCACCATTGAGATAACAGCGTAAAAGACACCATCTAGGCCAAAAAGAGCCGTTACCAGAGGAATGCCGATAAAGCCCACATTGTTGTAAACACTGGAAAAGATGGCACTTCTCCTACTGTCTCTATCCTTGACTTTCCCAAAAAAGAGCTGCGCTAGGACGATTTCAATAACGTAGAGGAGAAAGACTCCAAAGCCCACAATCAGCAAGGTATGCAGGCTATCGCTGGTAGATGGACGCTGTAAGGCCTTGATGATAAGCGCTGGCCCAATGATCATCAGTAAAATCTGCGTCAGATCCGAGATAGACTCTTCATGGAGTAACCGTAATTTATTAGCCAAAAAACCTAGAGCCATCAAGGCAAACATGACAAGAATCTGATTGATTAAGGTGATAAGCATGGCAGATGTCTCCTAATCTCTTTGTCACTCCAAACCCAAATACTCTTCCAGGACACTCAAGACACCATCATCATTATTACTTGGTGCTGTGAAGCGGGCGACCTCTTTGACAACCTGAGGAGCATTAGCCATGGCATAAGAATAGTTAGCTAAGTTCAACATTTCATAGTCATTCATACCATCTCCAAAAGCCATGAGATTTTGGCTGGTTAAGTCCCATTGGTCAAGTAACTGTTGTAGCCCCCAAGCCTTATGGGCACCCTTACTGATAACATCAATACAACCAAAACCACTAGAGGTGGCGTATAAATTTCCTTGCGCAAAATGAGCATTGACACCGTCCTGAACGCTCTTCGTGTCTTCTGGCGCCATCAAGAGAACCACCTTAAAATAAGCATCATCAGGCAAGGACAAGAGGTCATCCACCTCGTCCATCTTAGGCAGATAGGGGGAGAGATAGGATTTCTCTTTCTCATCCACATCTGAGCGAATATAGGCAGAGCTCTCACCAGTCAAACAAATAATGGTATCAGGAAATTCCTTCTCCACGAAAGTGACTAGCTCCACCACATCCTCATGACTTTGAAATTTGGCTACTAGAGTTTTGTCATGCGAAATAATATTGGCACCATTTTCAGCCACAAAGGTGAGGCGTTGATAATCACTAGGAAAATGACCAATCAACTGACGGTACTGATTGCCGGATGCCACAACAAAACGCATCTCTTGATTATCCATCACATCCAAAACACGTTCAAAGCGGGCTACATCATAAGACTTATCATCTCGTAAAAAAGTACCATCCATATCAACAGCTACCACTTTTATCATCAACAAACTCTCCTAACTCTTTCTCTAATAAACATAGCAGACTGAACAACTTCGTCAATACGTCTAGTCCCATCATCCAAAACAACAGCTACCACTAGTCAAACATGCTAAGATTAATGCTGCTTTCATTTTACCATAAATGACCCACTTTGGTGAGGGGAGGTCTAAGAAAAGCCTGCATTTGACTTAGATAAATCATTTGTGCTCCTGAAAACTCATTCGCCAGTCTCCCTAAAATGCTTGGCAGTCTAAAAACTTAGGTTCAACCTTCTGACAACTGGCGGCTAACTAAAAAAAACGTTTTTCACTTTCCCGACGGCTGATAGCAACCTTAGAAGCTCCGTTTGTTTTAAGGTTCATCTTCTGATCAGAGAATTTGACAATAGCTGATTGTATATAAGCCTTTCAAACATAAATAAAAACTCTTAAGAATTGTCGTGCCGTAAGGTTTGTTAGGAGCTGATAGCGGTTAAAAATGTTGTTCTATATATTATGGATAGCATTCGCACTCAAAAGGACTTTAGACAAGAAGAAAAGAGTAGACACACCACCCTTTCCTTTAGAAAATAAGTCGCATTCTACTCTCTAATTTCAAATCGAACTGACTTAAGCAACTGCAGATTCACCATTTTCTTCGGCAAGCAATTGTTTATCGTAACGACGAATGAAGGGCCAGTAAATCAAGAAAGCTGCCAGAGCACAGACAATTGATACTGGGATAGCTTTGATATCGGCAGTACCTAAGAAGGCACCGATACCGATTGGTGTTGGCCATGGCACTTGGGCTACGACCGCATTAATCAAATTCAATCTCATAACAAGGTAGTAGATTGACATTGAAGCAATTGGTGCTGTCATGAATGGAATAGCAAGTGCTGGGTTGTAAATGATTGGCAAACCAAAGATCAGTGGTTCATTGATATTAAAGATTGCTGGAACAACTGAGGCTTTACCGATGGCACTCAATTGTGCTGAGCGAGCACGGAAGGCACACCAGATACATAGACCAAGTGTTGCACCAGAACCACCTGCGATAACAAACATGTTTGAGAATTCACCTGCAACAATGTTGCGGGCACCGTCTGCATTAAGAGCCATGTTAGAAAGGGCAATTGGATTAACAAAGGCAAAGACAATGTTGGCGCCATGAATCCCTACAATCCAAAGAGCTTGAGTTAAGAGATAGATAACGACCAGACCAATCCAAGTATTTGTCAGACCACCAACAAAGGCAAATGGAATAGCGATGACTTGGAAGATGTCTGTACCGAGAGCAATTAAGATGCCATTAAGGATAATCACAACAAAGGCAACTACGAAACCTGGAATAAGCGCTGTAAAACCACGTGAAACACCTTCTGGTACTGATTCGGGCATTTTAATAACCCAATTGCGTTTTACACACATGCGATAGATCAAGACGGTTACGACAGCCATGATAATAGCGGTGAAAATACCAGTTGTACCAAAACGTGTAACGCCATTAGACATTGCCCAACCATCTGCCACAACCGAACCAGATTTAAGTTTTGTTACAGCGGTCATCACGCCACCTTTAAAGACAATTTGTGGTACTGTCATGATAAAGGCAAATAAGGCTAGCAGAGCTCCATTAAGAGGGTTTAGGTTTAGATCTTCTTCTTCAGCATAAATCTTTGTCAGCTCATAGGCCATAGAAAGGACGAAGTAGAGAGATAAGGATCCCATTGTGGCATAGTTGGCAACCATATATAAGGCAGTAAACTTATCGAAAGAGGCTGCAAAAATATCCCCCACAATAGGCCAGAAAGAGAAGGCTTGGGGTAAGATACTAAATACCAAGAACATTGACCCCACAATTGTAAATGGTACGGCAGCCATACCAGCTGCAGTGATGGCACGCACAACCTTATATTGTGCAATTACTCCCATTGGTCCCATGAGATATTTTTCCAGAAGACCAAAGAATCCTTTTTGTTCGTCCATAACGAACTCCTTTCTCATCATTAAAATGTTTTTCCAAATGTTTGTTGAAAACGGTAATAAAACCTATCAGAGTTTGATTCTACCAGACGAGCTCGCTTGAGATTGTAGGCCGCTACTAGCAATCCTAGGACAAGGACAGCAGCTACGAATCCCTTTCCGACTATATTATTGGCAAAGATAGGGAAAGCTTTGACAAACTGATCAGGGAGGACTAGCGTCAAAAGTGCTAAGCCATTAACGACTGACTGAGCCTGAAAAGCTAACTTAGTCCATTTAAGAAGAGCAATCCTCTGTCCATAAAGTCTAAACTGCTCTGCTATTGCCATAATCGATAGAATAAGCATCACTAAAGGTAAAATCATATAAATTGATGTTTGATAAATCAAAATCAACGTCCAGTAAGTATTGGCAAAAAAGAAGAAAGCTAGGGAATATCGAAAAATGATGTAACGGCTAAACAGATTATTTTTCCAAGTGGTCTCTTTTTTGATGTCTTGATCGACCTGCTTATGATTCTGCTTTTTATTTTTTTGTCCCATAGTTCTAACCCTTTATATTATTTAATTTTCTTGTACAATTCCAACATTTCCAGAGCTACTTCGCGGAGTGTCATGGTTGTCATCAAGTGATCCTGTGCGTGAACCATGATTATCTCAACATTAATTTCAGTCCCACTGGCGTACTCTTGTAACAAATGGGTCTGTGCATTATGTGCAAGGAGAAAACCTTCATTAGCTTCCTCTAGTTTTTGACCAGCTAAGTCATAGTCCCCCTGACGCATGGCATCAAATGCTTCGTGCACAATTGAACGGGCATTACCTGAATTAAGTATAATTTCAAAAGCGGCCATTTGCAGTTCGTCTGAATTCATAGTTTACTTACCTTTCTTTTTTTATTTTTAAAAATAGTCTTTTAAACTCCTTATAGTCTTGGCAATTGAGCATTTCTTCTTGAATATCCTTGCGCTCAATAAGGTCAACAATCATCGAAGCAAGTTCAGGAAGTCCTTCATTATCATAGACGGACATTGACGTTAGAAAAACAAAATGGATTTTGGAAAATTCTGGTGACCAACTGACGCCATCTTTAACGATTGCAACTCCAATCCGATGATGAGTGCTAAGAGCCTTTATGGGATGCGGAACAGCTATGGTTTCGCTGAAAACAACCGAACTCAGTTGTTCACGGCGAGCAATCATAGCTTTCATATCGTCAATATAGCTAACGTCTTCATCATTTGCCATGGCGTTTAGAAGCTTATCAACCACTGACTCTTTGCTTTCCTCTGACAGAAATAAGATACTGTCTTCTGAAAAATAGTCTTCGAAGTAGTCTTCTGCAGGACTAACATCTATTGAGTTTTCCGAACTAGCACCTTTCTGAGCAAGATGTGAAATATTGTGACGAATCTTTTGCAACTCGACTTCCGTTAAAAAGACAGAAACGGTGTAAACCGGAATATTAAATATCAGGTTAGACAAATCAATAGAAGACATGATGAAGTCAATTCCCTGCAATTTTTCATCCGTAATATCATAGTAGCCAATGACATCCACTACATGAACCAGACTTCCCAGCTCATTTTGTATCCTACTTTTCAACATCTGGGCACTTCCATAACCTGTGGCGCAAATGACCAAAATATTAAACTTGTGTTCCTCTTTATAGCGCTCTCTTGCTGCCATGAAATGCAGAGCAATATAAGCATTCTCATCAACCGTCAATGAGTAGGAAGAAAAACTTGGCATTTTCATTAGCAGTCTTTGAGCTAAAGCATACATATCTGAGTAGTCATTCAAAACATCCTCACTCAAAGGATTTTCCAAGTTAATGCGACTTTCTAAACGGATTTTCAAAGTCATTAAGTGGTCAAGTAGCCCCTCTAACAATTGAAAATCATTTTTCACATCAGCCGACTGAGTGACATCATCAAGGGCTAGCACCAGTTCTTGACGAAGCCTATTTTTATAAGCTTGATCAACGGGTACTCCCCTCTCACCACGTCCCTTTGAAATAAGGTGCAAAGTAATATAATCAATTTCATCAACTGGGAAATTGATTCCAGTGGCAAGTGTGATACGATTGAGAATTCTTGCTGCAACAGCTCTTTCAGGAACACTCTGTAAATTGATATGTTCTTCAATTTGAGAAATTTCAAATCCTTCCATCACACGACGTAGAGCTAAGGCAATATGAATAACGAGGTTTTGAATAACAAAATCCGATAATTTTAGACATCCCTCCCTGCACTCATCAATTACGATAAGTGTTAACTCCTCAAATGAAATCGTTATCTTGAGTAAATCGCTGCTAACATAGGAATGCATAACGGTCATAAAGCCGGTATCAATAAAATGATCAATGATAAAACGACGCTTATTTTGCTCAGTTCCTGTAACGAAAACACCTTTGTTAGCTTTACTTTCAATTTTCAAATGGTAAGTCTGAAATCTTTTCCTAATCTTTTTAAAGTCAGCTGATAAAGTTGAGCGACTGACAAACATTTCATCAGCCAGGTCATCAAAATAAATCTCATTTTGTTCAAACAATAGTTTATTTAAAATATAATTGTATCGATCATTTATATCTGACTGCCCTAGGTAATCAATTTGCCTACCACCGATATGATTGTCCTTGAGGAAATCGTCAAACACTTTTTCATCTGTAATGTGCAACTGATAACCATTTCCCTGCTTAGAAATGATCTCAACAGCTTTATGATGAGGTAATTTATCAGAAATAGACTTAAAATAGTTGCGAATAGTTCTGTCTGAACAATTAAGCTCCCCTGCAAGTTCTCTACTCGTCACAAAGCGTTCTTTGTTTTGATTCAAGTATTGAATAATATGGGCTTCTTTCTTTGTTAGCACAGGACTCCTCCTTCTATACTAGCATCAGTCTATTATACCAGTTGTTTGAAAATGCAAACTAAATATTTTCTTTAACCAAAGCCGCCATTTTTTCGATTCCCATAGGAATTGGAATGTAGGCTTGTGGCGGAATTTGGACAATTGGTTTTCCAGTTTTGGCAGCTGCATCAGCTAACTGTTTAAAGTTCATCTTAGTCTGAGGACTAACTAGATACAGATCGTACTTACCATCAATAATACGTTTTTGACCTTCCGGAACACCAACAGCGTCCATTTCAATATCTTCGCCATGTTCTTGAAGATAAGTCATTGTTTTCTTTGCGATAAGTGATGATGACATGCCACCTGCACAGATAATTAAAGCTTGTTTTGCCATAATCGTAATCTCCTTTGTTTTTTATTTACACTCACATTATAATAAAACGCTTACATGATGTAAACGCGGGAATTTTCCGTTTTGTTGCGGAAAATTATCACACGATACAGCAAAAAAAGTAGAGGAAAATTTTTCCGCTACCCTGTCATTGAATGTTTAAGATAAAACGCCGCTGCTACACTAGTCTTTAAAAGAAAGAAGGTATCCATTTTCTGCAAGTCCTAGCAGTCAGCCCAATCTGAAATGTTAAACGAAAAGATTACCTTGGGTGACCTGAACTTACTTAGGGCTCAATTGATACTCAGCCATCTACAACTCTTTCAAGGCACTATCACTGATTTTTGATGAAACCACGAAACCATCCTTTGTCTTATACTTGGCTATCACATTAGCCATAATCGTATCGTTTTGACGAATATCTGGTTTGTCAATATTACGAAAACTAATGAAATAATTATTGTATCCTTGTCTATCAACCTTATAGGGTGGTGTTCTCTTTTTCATATAATATAGAGTAACCTTGACAAACATAGTCATTGCTGCCACAGCAAAATCCGCAATTCCAAATTACTTCCCATCATAATGTGATTACAAGGGCATCGCTGCATAAATCCTAGAATGAACATGAACTTGCTTGGGGTCTAGGCTGTATTCTTGAGTAATGAGTTTATGCAGCCTACTATCGTTGATTGCGCTATGAACAACATAGCCATCAGATGTTTGCTCTATAATACCAACCTCTTCCATGATTTTGTCATTTTTGCTAATATCTGGAATGGCTGATTTAAAGTGTATGATATAGACAACCTCATGCGATTCCATCTCTGACTGCCTTCCCCAAAAGAAAAACCAAATCAATAAAACAACAAGTATAATTGCAATAAAAATACCAAATATAGTTTCCATTATGCTCAACATAAAACTCTCCTCACTTTCTAAATAATGGCTACAATTCTTGATATACCAATGTTTTCTAAACGCTTCATTTTTATGCGATTATTATATATTTTCAAGAAAACGCTATCATCTTTTTGTGTTTTTTTCGATAAGATAAAAATGAGATAACGAAACATGAGGAAAGTTTGCTTCTTTATTTGATATTTTTGAAGTCAAAGCTGTTAAATCAAGCATTCTAAAATCTGATATACTCCCCTTATAGTGGACAGTGAAAAAACAAAAATTTTCACTAGAAACTATAACGGGAGTTTTACTATGTCCAAAAGAAGTCCAAAGTCCGTCTCTGAAAAACTAGAACTTGTTCTACTTCACTCGGAAGAAGGGAAATCAATTAGTTGGTTAGCTAGGAACCATGGTATTTCTAAAGAAACACTATCAAACTGGGTTCGGAAATACAAAGAAGCTGGTGTTGAAGGGCTAGAGGAAAGCCGTCACTG
>NZ_KB904086.1 GCF_000379985.1 Streptococcus caballi DSM 19004
AGTCTTCCAATCAAATCAACGCCTTTATTGGGATTAAGCTCAGACACTATGAATCTGGGAACTTTCTATCCAAGCAACACATCACCAAACGTAGTAATCCCTATGCCAGAAAGATTCTTTTTAAGTGTATTCACAATATTGCTTCAGCTAGCCACACCAAGCCGTGCCATTCGCAGACTTTTATGAAAAACGAAAAAGGCAATCGCAAACGACTTCAACCAAGCCACATACGATTGCCTTCATACATCGTCTTATCAGAACAATATATTACCTCATAATGCATAACAAACTTTACGGTTATGCGTCTACCAAAAATCATTAAAATTGTTTATATCATATTATGGTAATACCTTATCAAAAAATCACAAATTAAGGTGTTGGTTTTGCATGCACTTTCTCCGCTAATCTTTAGTGGAAATAAGATAACTCCCTTATTTTGATTACTGTACTCAAAATATTTTTATGCTAAAGTCTTGATGGACTTGACAATTAGCAAAAAAGAGCCCAGATAAGATAGCCTACTCAAAGAGGTTTATAAAAACTATTTTAGGGATATTAATCTTTAGACTCTGTCATTTTTTCTTTGACTTCGTCGTATGATAGGGCATGATGTTCTTGGTTATCATCTTCTGTTTCTTGTGGCATTTCACCTGTTTCATAAATTGATTTTATTTGAGCTGCATCAAGCGTTTCATATTTTAGAAGAGCCTCTGCAATCAATTTATGAGTTTCACGGTTCCCATTAATAATGTCTGCAGCTTTATTGCGTGCTTCGTTAAGAAGCTCACGAACTTCATCATCTATCATTTGAGCCGTTTGAGCTGAATATGACTTCTCTGGGATCAATTGACCTGCCATCATAGCATGGTTTCCTTCATATTGGACTGGACCAAGTTTGTCACTCATTCCATATTCGGTCACCATAGCTCGAGCCATTTGTGTAGCTTGTTCAAAGTCATTCGAAGCACCTGTTGTTTGAGCATTAAATATGATTTCTTCAGCAACACGTCCACCCATAAGGCCTGCCAACTGCTCTTTCATATCATCCTTTGAAAGAAGCATTTGGTCTTCTTTAGGAAGGGCAATCATGTAACCGCCTGCACGGCCACGCGGCACAATTGTAACTTTGTGAACAACACGAGCATTTGAAAGAACAAGTCCGACAATAGTATGACCAGCTTCGTGATAAGCAACCATTTCACGCTCTTTCTGTGATATTTGTTTGTCCTTCTTAGCTGGACCTGCGATAACACGATCTTCAGCTTCATCTATATCACTAGCATCAATAATTTTCTTATTTCGGCGAGCGGCAACGAGAGCAGCTTCATTCAAAACATTTTCAAGATCAGCCCCCACAAATCCTGGTGTCTGTTGAGCAACAACTTTGAGATCTACATCGTCAGCAAGTGGTTTATTTTTTGCATGGACACGAAGAATGGCTTCACGGCCTTTGACATCTGGACTGCCAACCAAAACTTTACGGTCAAAACGACCTGGACGAAGAAGAGCTGGGTCAAGGACATCACTTCGGTTAGTTGCAGCGATGACAATAACATTTTCATTTCCTTCAAAACCATCCATTTCAATCAAAAGTTGGTTGAGGGTTTGTTCACGTTCGTCATTTCCGCCACCCATACCAGCACCACGACGACGACCTACAGCATCAATTTCATCAATGAAAATGATAGCGCGTCCTGCTTTTTTCGCATCTTCAAATAGAGAACGAACACGGCTAGCACCTACACCGACAAACATTTCAACGAAATCTGAACCAGAAATACTAAAGAATGGAACCCCGGCCTCACCGGCAACGGCTTTAGCTAAGAGTGTTTTACCTGTCCCTGGAGGACCCTCAAGTAGAACACCAGCAGGAATGCGCGCACCTAAACTTTTATATTTCTTAGGATTTTTCAAGAAATCAACAACTTCAACAAGTTCTTGTTTTTCTTCTTCAGCACCTGCCACATCAGAAAAGCGAACTTTAATTTCACCTTTACTTTGTGACTTAGCTTTATTTTTACCAAAGCTCATAGCACCACGAGCACCGCCGCCACTTTGATTCATCATCATCATGAAAAAGGCAATCGTAATAACAAGTGGTAGAAAGCTAACAATATAAGAAATCCAGGTTCCGCTAGAACTTTCCTGCTTAACAGTGATGTCAGTACCATTTTCTTGCGCAGCAGCTGTAATATCTTTGATGGAAGAATCACTTGGCAAAACTAAAGAGGTGAATTCTGTCACTGTAGAAGTAGCAGATCCTCCCAAGAAAGGCATATCAGCTGATGATTTGACTTTTTTTGCTTTTTGGTACTTCCCTTTTACTTCAATAATACTACCACTTGGTTGATAGGTAATTGACTTAACATCGCCAGCCTTGATTTCCTTGACAAGCTTTGTATAACTAATTTGTTGGCTTTGTGTACTTGTTCCTCTTAGATAATATTGAAAACCTGTAATCACAGCAATAATCAATAAAATATAAATGAAGGAATTTTTGACAAAACCATTATTTTTATTATTTTTCATATGGTAATAAACGACCCTCTTCTATTATTTTGAATAGACTTCCTCTTTTAGGACACCAACGTAGGGGAGATTGCGGTAGTTTTCCGCATAGTCTAGTCCGAAGCCAACGATAAATTCATTAGGAACATCGTAGCAAACATAATCTGCATCAATTTCAACGACACGTCCCTCTGGTTTATCAAACAAGGTTGCAATTTTAACAGATTTAGCTTGGCGGTATTTAAACATATCTCGAAGATATTTGAGGGTACGGCCAGTATCAATGATATCCTCGACAAAAACAATATCACGTCCCTCAACATTAGTATCAACATCTTTTAAGATTTTAACTTCTCCGCTGCTAGTTGTTCCACCATGATAACTCGAAATCACCATAAAATCGATTTCGATATGAGTGTCAATGTGCTTCATCAACTCAGCCATAAAAGGAACTGAACCTTTGAGCACACCAACCAATAGAGGATTCTTTCCAGCGTAATCTTTTGTCAGTTTCTCGCCCAATTCTTTTGTTTTAGCAATAATCTCTTCTTCAGAATAGAGAATTTTTTTAATATCTTGTTCTAACATAATATCCTCTGTTTCTATTTTTCAATATACAGTCTAGCCCTCATTATATCATGTTTAGATGCTTTTCTCAAATAAGTTTCACCAGCAACCAGCACAAAAATAATCTGACCTTTTTGCTCAGCGATAATAGCATTTTTCCTATCTTCACTTGGAATTTTGTCATCAATAAACAAGCGACGCAATTTTTTTGAGAAATCGCCAAAATTAATCTTGTCACCTGCCTGCCTTGACCGCAAAATAATTGGTGACAGGTCAAAGATAGGAATTACTTCTATTACAGTTGCCTCTCCAGTAGCTTGATAAGAAAAACGATACTGACCATAACTGACAATATTGTCATATTCTAATACTTTTTGCGGCCTTTTCCCATCCGTCTTAGGACTGATTTTTTTTATTTCAAAGGACTGTTCATCCTTAACTAGATAGTAGTCCGCTTTTATAGCATAGGACAGATTAGACTTAGTTTGCAAGAGGTGCAACATTTCTTGAAATTGCTGTTTACTGACTTTCAATTGGGAAAATTTATCAAGGTAATTTTGAAGTAAAATGTTTTGAACAGCTGCTGTCTGCTGTAAAAAAACTTGACAATTTTGATAATCGATCGTTTGGGTTAAGTCATTCAGCGCTTGAAAAACAAGCTGACTTTCTTGTCCCAACTTTTGTAAATGTTGCTTGAATTGAGGATTTTCTTTCTCCAAGGTTGGCAGATAATTATTTCGGACACGATTTCTCAGATACTGGGATGAATCATTGGAAGAATCCTCAAAATGAAAAACATCTGGTAATTCTTTCTTTGAGATGTTGAGAAATGGACGAATCAACTCACCTTCCCCAAACACTTGAACTGACTGCATAGAAGACAAATGTCTCAGCCTACTTCCCCTAATCAGACGCATGAAAACTGTTTCAGCTTGATCATCGGCATGGTGAGCTGTCACAAGAGCAGTGTAAGATTGTTTTTTCATGATTTTCTTAAAGAAGGCATACCTAAATTCACGCGCAGCATTTTCGGAAAATTTTCCAGAAAAATGAGCGACAAAAATAGGAAGGCCATTTTCCTCAGCCCACTTTTTCAGGTAGGCTTCCTCTGTGTCTGACTCTGACCGCTGATGATGATTGACATGGGCAATAGCAATTTCAATGGCTAACTTTTTCTTGTAAAGATGTAAAAAGTGCAGCAGATTCATTGAATCTACTCCACCTGACACAGCTATTAATACTTTTTTATGTTTGTCAAAAAGACCTTGTTTTTGAATTGTTTGGTAAATTTTTTGATACATATTATTTTAAAATAGCATAAACATCATTGGCGATGTTAGAAATGTCATCATAAGATGCTTTATCTGTAAAGATTGACAGAATAAAAGGTTGATCAGCGTAAACAATAGCGACATCGTGTTTAAAGTCGTAAGCATCACCAATCTTATGGGCAACTGGAACCGATATGTCCTTTGAAATTCGTTGATCATCAAATTGAGTTGAGGATAGGTAGCTGATAATCTCACCATTTTGCTGATAAATAGCCTCCATCAAATTGCCCGCGGCTCTAGCAGTCAGATCTCTCTTTTCCATATTCCAATCAGAATCAGAAAGACCATTGATGGTGGTCTGGAAGTTGCTGTCATACTGATGAGCAACATAATACCCCAACATATTCGTAGCAACATTATCAGAGTGCTGGGCAACAGCTTTTAAAAGTTCCTCAACCGTATACTCTTTATTGTCAGCGACCTTACTCAAATTACCGCTGCCCTCAGGCTTATAGGCTCCCTTAAACTGATTAACAGCCTCAACATATTTGAATTTGTCACTTAACTTTATGGTTCCTACTTGCAGTTGCTTTTGTGTCTCATAGAGAGTGGCCAACTTAGCAACACTAGCTGAATACATGATTTTATCTTCATTGATACCTGCGCTAGCTCCTGTGTCAAGCTGTTTGACATAGATAGAAAAATTTGACTTGTTATACTTGGTTTGAAGCATTTGCTGAACCTTGACCATCCGATTATCAATTGAGGACAAGGCACCGCCTTCAACCCAACCTTTGTCTTCTACCTTGTAGTACGTTCCATGACTAGTAGTCGCTTTTTCGACCGAATGAACCTTAGAGTAGGCTGACAGATTGCTCTTAACTTCAGTCACACCACTAACATAGGGAGCAGAGTAAAGTTTAAATGAGGGCTCCAACCAAAAAGTTAAATCAACAGTTTCCTGACTGGCCACCACATCATCGTAGATAAGCTGACGGCTGGCCTCAAGATAAGTGCCATCTGCCAATTTGAAAATAGGGATAGTCTGATCATTAACTATCAGAGCCATGACTTTTAGTGATTTTCCTGCTGGCAGATTGGTTGCTGGTATAGTCAGATTGGCATCTTTGTAACTAGGACTTCCTTGAGAAAGGACAGGATTCTGCGGGATAGCATCAAAATAAAGACTAGTTGTAGCAGCTGATGCTGACAGTTCAAACTTTTCTTCATTAGATAAAGCAATATCTTTTTCTGTACTGATAGCAGAAAGAGGAACAAAGAAAATAGGCAACAACATCAGTGCAAATAATTTTTTCATACGCTCCTCTCTAATGTTTCTTCTGACCTACGTCAGAATTTTCTCTCAAACTTTGATTTTTCTTTTTTAACTCCTCCAGCTTTTCATCGGAGTAGGCTAAAAATTTTTCAACAACTTCAATTAAATGTTCCATTTTTATTTTGGTAGTAAACTTGGGACTGGGTAAATAACCTCTCCCTCTTTTGATAAGTAATACTTGGCTCTAGCATATTTTTCAACATAAGTGTCATTTTTCAACCGTTCAGCCAAGGTCTTTTGAGCAGCTGTTTCCTCTTTGATTGTCTTGTATTCCTTTTGTAGCTTCACCACCTGCTCTTCACGCTTCTGCAGATTGATATAGCTCTTAACAAGATTATAAGTCGGCAAAACAAAAAGTAGCATGATAACAATCAATATCCAGCCCATCAGTCGATTGCGCTTGCGCGTCTTCTCTTCTTCATAGCGATTTTTGATGTTTTCATCCTTGATATACTGATTATTCAGTTGAACGATGTTAGGCTTCTTCATCTGCCGCTATCCTTGTTTCATTGATGATGTCATACATCTTGCTGGCATCTTCTTTCTTGGTGCTGTCTTTCATCTCAAGCACTCGCACCGTCAGCAACTTATTTCCAAAACGCACTTCAACCTCATCGTTGATTTTCAAATCTGTGGACGACTTGGCTAGCACGCCATTGACTTTGACACGCCCCTTATCAGCGACCTCTTTAGCCACTGGGCGACGCTTGATAATCCGTGATACTTTTAAATACTTGTCTAATCTCATACTCTACCTCACAATCCTATTTATTTTATCATTTTTTGGAGAAAATAGCAGAGCTACGCTCTAATTGTCAATAGAATGTAACAAAAAGAGAGCTCAAAAGCTCTCGTCTTGACCAGAAGAGGACAACTCACCTAAAGATAAACAGGCATGTTTGACATGAAACATAGAGAAAACATTATTTCATAATGACTAAGTCCATAGGAACTGAAACAGTCTCTATATTTTGTTTTATTGGCCTTGATAAACTGGAATTTACCAGTCTTATTTGGCTTTCTTTGGTTTCTTTTCGGGCAGTTCCGCATACATGCCGCCCAATAATTCTACAATCAAATCGGTATCTTCAAATTTGTCGAATACATGCATCAAGGTCTTTGAACCTTCATACGGATAACGCAGTTTGGAATCTACAAGCATCCTGTCCGATGTCGGCGTTCTCTTTAAAAACAGTTCATTATTGCAAATATCACCTATCAGCTTACCGTTAAAATATACAAGATATCCGCCCATCATGGATTTTATGGCAATATCTCCTGCTACGGAAAAAACTTCACGAATCAATTCGTTAAATTCATTCATTATGATTACCTACTTCAAATTCTAATTTCTTTAGCTCTTTATAAACAAAAAAGATTATTCCCCCCTCCAGTAATTATAGCATTTTGAAAACAGCTGAGTCACTATTAAAACTATCATCTATCAGTTTTTAACGGACTTTGATGCCAGTTAAATCTCACTAAAAGATGACTTGCTTATTGGTCTGATGGGAAACATAGGCACTCAGCTGCACCAATTAAGAGTGTCAAGAAGCAAGTGGTCATCACCGAATAGGCTGCTACCATCACTAAGGCCGATAAAGAACGAGACATCTACCTTAAAGATCTGCTATCTTTCCTAAAACCTTATAGCAGTAGTCGTGACACGACCGAAAAAGAGGCATACAGCCTACTGAAAGTGATTTTTAACAACTACCGTAAAACCTCAGCAGTCAATCATGAGACTGAGACCGCTGAAATCAACTACTTGTTGGAGCAGCTCAAGGATAATGTAGCAAAAGCTATTACTGACTTGGACATCAATCGTTTCGCTGCTCGTCTGACCGCTAGTCAGAAAGTCTTTCTTGAACGTTACAATCATCGCTCAACTAGCGAAGCAACCAAGATAGTTTACGACGTCAAGACCATTCGCCAAGAGCTGCAGGCCGGCAGCTATCAGGATTTCGTCGACTTGGTGGAAATCTACAATCGCCGTCAGAAAGATAAGGACTACCAGGCCCTCATCAGGGTACTCAACGCTAGCCGCAAAATCTATGCTGACATCCCAGCCCACCGCAAATCACCAAAGAAAGAAGAAACAGAAACCATACCTGAAATAAATGACAAATAGATAAAATAAACCCAAGCCGATACATGTCCTTGGGAGGTTAACTAGGCCACAAAATAAAGAGCACCGCTACTAATCAGTGTCCTCTTAGGAGATTTTACCATAGTCGTAGACCTTCAAAACCTACAACCACATATACAACAGCTACTATAGAGTATAAAAAGCTCAGCCCCCAAGATGACTTGAAGGCTGATCTAGGAGATTTATGAAAAAGAAAAGTTTTAGGATGGTTATAGTATACGAAGACTAGCTTAAATAAAGCTGAAAGGTTTCTTAATTGAAACTTAAAGTTGAAAATTTTGATAAGATAACCTACTAACCGCCGCTTTCCTTAACACTATCCGCTGTCTTACGAGCTTTGATTTCTTCAAATCCTTGACCAAATTTGATGAGTTCTTCCAAAATCTCATAATCCTTCTTTTGGCGGACATTGAAGATAACTTCAATTTTTCCTTGATTTTCACTGATTTGTGCCTTGAGATTGGTTTTAGAAAGAGCTTCAAAGTAATCTTGCGTCAAAAAGAATTTTAGCGAAGCTTTTTCAAAACGAACGTTCACTTTGTCTTGTTTACGCTCTACGAGTTCTGCAAAAGCAGCATCCATGTAGGCTTTGAGAAGACCAATCTCAATTAAGTAAGCGACTTGATCTGGATAATCGCCAAAGCGATCCATCAACTCATCCTGCAATTCTTGATAATCACTACGATTTTCAATTTCACGAATGCGCTTGTAAATATCAATTTTCTGACGCTCGTCAGAAATGTAATCGCTAGGCAAATAAGCATCAATTTGTAGGTTGATTTCTGCATTTCCTTTACGACGCGCCTGTGATTTGCCTTGTTTTTTTGCAATAGCTTCCTCAAGCAGCTGAGAATACATCTCAAAACCAACCGAATCAATAAAACCGCTCTGCGATGCTCCTAAAATATTACCAGCTCCGCGGATGGAAAGGTCACGCATGGCAATTTTGAAGCCAGAACCTAACTCTGTAAATCCCTTGATAGCATCCAGACGTTTCTCAGAAACCTCGGTCAAAACTTTATCAGGGCGATACATAAGGTAGGCATAGGCAATCCGATTGGAACGGCCAACGCGCCCACGAAGTTGATACAAGGTTGACAAGCCCATGTGGTCAGCATTTTCGATGAAAAGCGTATTAACATTAGAAATATCAACACCTGTTTCAATGATTGTCGTAGCTACTAAAACATCATAGTCACCATTGATAAAATCCATCAGAGTATTTTCTAGCTGAATTTCAGACATTTGACCATGGACAAAACCAATGCTTGCTTCAGGTACTAATTCCTGAAGTTCTGCTACTTTTTTATCAATCGTGTCAACTTTATTGTAAACATAGAAAACTTGGCCGCCACGGTCTATTTCACGTATAATGGCTTCACGAACTAAACCAGGATTTGTTTCTAAAACATAAGTTTGGACAGGATAGCGATTAGTCGGTGGTGTCTCAATAACTGACAAGTCGCGAATGCCCAGCATGGACATGTGAAGCGTACGTGGGATAGGCGTTGCTGTCAAGGTCAACACATCCACCTTTGTTTTCAACTCCTTGAGTCTTTCCTTGTGTTTAACACCAAAGCGCTGCTCCTCATCAATAATGATAAGACCCAAATCAGAGAATTCAACGTCTTTTGATAAGAGGCGATGGGTCCCGATAATAATATCTGTCTGACCTTTTTTCAATTGCACCAATGTTTCAGTCTGCTCTTTTTTACTACGAAAACGACTGAGCACATCCACATTAACCGGATAGTTTTCAAAACGAGCCTTGAAATTTTCATAGTGTTGCTGGGCCAGGACTGTTGTTGGTACCAAAATAGCAACCTGCTTATGATCCTTGACTGCCTTGAAGGCAGCACGCATGGCTACCTCTGTCTTGCCAAAACCAACATCTCCAACCAGCAAGCGATCCATGGGACGGCTGCTCTCCATGTCAGCCTTGATTTCCTTGATTGAGCGCAGCTGGTCCTCTGTTTCTACATAAGCAAAATCATTGTCAAATTCATGTTGCAAGTCATCATCTGCTGAAAATTGGAAACCTTTTTGCTGGCTACGTTCCGCATATAATTTCAACAAGTCATCTGCAATATCTTCAACTTGTTTGCTGACTTTTTGCTTCGTTTTCTGGAAACGACCGTCGTTGAGTTTATTTACCTTTGGCTCTTTACCGTCTGCTGAAACATATTTTGACAACATTTCAATCTGCTCAACAGGAATAGAAATGCGATCTGAATTTTGGTACTGAATGCTGACATAGTCTCTGTGAACACCTGAAATCTCAATTGTTTCAATTCCTAGATATTTACCAATCCCATGAACATTGTGAACCACGTAATCGCCAACAGACAATTCATTATAATCCTTCAAACGCTCAGCATTACTGATAGTTGAGCGACGGGCACGACGCTTGACACGCTTGTGGTAAATCTCTCGCTCAGTGATGAGAACAATTTTTTCATCAGCAAAGTAAAAACCGTTAGATAGATTACCTACGATAATCTGAGCTTGCTTTTCTTTGATGTCTTTAGCATCAGAGATTAACAGGTCTAAGTCATATTCTTTCAAAGTTTCTTGTAGTCGCTCTAAGCCCTTCTGAGAATCAACCTGAAGTAAAACTGTCGCATGCGACTTCTGATAACGATGAATCTCATCCACTAAAAGCGGAAATTGATTGAAAAATTCCTGCATGGGATACTGAGTCAGGTTATGAATGCTATCAAATCTGATATTTCCCAGACCTTTATGGAAATTGGAAAAGAAGGTAGCCGGCTTGTATTGTCTTAAAGTTTGGTAGTTATCCGCAAAATAAGACAAACTTGACATTGCTTTACTATGCTGTAAATCTTCAGTCAAGAGATTGGCAACTTCCAAATCAAACTTAGCATTTCGATCAATAATTCTTTGAAAATCATCAAAGAAGACAGGTGTCCCCGACGGAATGTAGTCTAGCACAGTCCATTGCTTGTCATAAAAGATAGACAGGAACTTTCTGATATCCTTATGTTGAAAATGATCTTTTGTGACAGACAAAAAATCGCTCAAATAAGAAGAAAGATCCTCATTAGCCAGTTCTGCCTGTCTCTCTAAGTTTTCACTGGCCCGTGCAAAATCCTTATCTGACAAGATAATATCACTGGCAGGAAAGATTTCAACCTGCTCCAAATTTGAAACAGACTTCTGGCTCTCTAAATCAAATTGTCTGATGCCATCAACTTCATCACCAAAAAATTCAAGGCGATAAGGAAGGTCTTCGGTGATTTCATAAATATCTAAGATATCACCACGGCGACTAAATTCACCTGGACTGAAGACTTGAGAAACACGCTCATAACCAAGATTCATCAAAGACTTAACAACTTTATCCAAATCACATTCCTGACCAAGATGAAAATTTAAGAGACTTTTTTGGTAAGTTTTAGGATTAGGCAGCAGAATACGGCTACCAACTAAACTTGTGATGAAAATACCTTTTTGCCCTTTGTCCAGCAAAAAATTTAAGGCACTCAGGCGTGAAATCGTCTTGTCCAAAGAAGCAAAGATGAATTCTGCCGCTGCTACATCGTCAGCAAAAAATTGATAAACTTGATTCTCTCCTATCAAACTTGACAGATCAGCCGCCAATTTTTCTGCTTCATTTTGTGTTGAAGTAATTAGTACAATCGTTTCTTCGTTAGCCTGATAAGCTGAAGCGATAGCAAGAGCCTTACTGGCTGCTGAAAATCCCATAACCAACTGACGTCCGCGTGTAGATAGACCAGCATGCCAGTGCTGCAATTCCTTATTTTTAGAGAATAAATCAATAATATTCATAGTTACCCATTATATTTCTGCATGGTTTGTTCAAAATCACCTGATTGTAAATAGAAATTGACAACATCGTCAACTTTGTCAAGTGTATTGTCAATCTTTATTTGATCATCCGTAGCAAATTTTCCAAGAACATGATTAATGACTGTCATTCCTTGAGCTGGACGGCCAATTCCAATTTTAATACGATCAAATACCTGTGTTCCCAGATGAGCAATAATAGACTTAATACCATTATGTCCGCCAGCCGAACCTTTTTGTCTAAAGCGGATTTTACCCACTTCCATATCTAAATCATCATAGATGACAATTACGTCTTCAATTGGAATGTTATAGTAAGTTAACAAGGTCTTAACAGCAATGCCTGAATTATTCATAAAAGTTGTTGGTTTAACAAAATAAACCTTCTCACCATTTAAAAATGTTGAACCAACCTCTGCTTTAAAGTTTTTATCTTCTGTAAAGTTAACGTCAAGATTCTTTACTACTCTGTCAACGGCCATAAAACCAATATTATGGCGTGTATCATTATATTTTGAGCCTGGATTTCCCAAACCAACAATCATCTTTGCCATTTTTTCTCCTTCCATTTTATTTGAAAATTCAAACTACACCTTGGTGACGCCAGCTCGTCCGTTTTTGATTCTCTATTAGCACAAGACGCCAAAAGGACTGGAAGTCTATTTCCAGCCTGATAGCTTATTTTATCTTTACAATCTTTAGACATTAAATCGAAATTCCATAATGTCCCCATCTTGGACAACATATTCTTTACCTTCTTCACGCAAGCGACCCGCTTCTCGTACAGCCTTCTCTGAGCCATATTTGATAAGGTCATCATAAGACATGGTTACCGCACGAATAAATCCACGTTCAAAGTCTGAGTGAATAATCCCTGCTGCCTGCGGTG
Organism: Streptococcus caballi DSM 19004; assembly: GCF_000379985.1. GTDB lineage: Bacteria > Bacillota > Bacilli > Lactobacillales > Streptococcaceae > Streptococcus > Streptococcus caballi. The sequence continues at coordinate 12,549 of NZ_KB904086.1, forward strand.
CCTTAATGCCACGTTTAAATGTCCAAGCACGTACTTCTTTTTCACCAGCAGTGAAATAAGTTCCAAGACCAAGTAGGTGGTAGGCTGCGCGAGTTAATTTATCGACACCAGATTCTGTTAAACCGAGGTCTTCAAGGAAGAATGCTTTATCCTCATCATCCAGCTCTGAAATTTCTTCCTCAGCACGCGCTGATATGACAACGACTTCAGCATTTTCAGTAGCTGCGAAATCACGTATTTGTTTAACATATTCAATATCATCCGGATTAGCTACCTTATCTTCATCAACATTAGCCACATAAAGAACTGGTTTAGTTGTCAAAAGGAAAAGTTGTTTCACGATTTTTTGTTCATCGTCTGTAAAGTCAATGGTACGAGCAGATTTTCCATCTTCTAGGACTGGTTTGATTTTTTGAAGAACATTAAACTCAGCTACCGAGTCTTTATCTTTTTGCGTACGCGCAATCTTCTCAACACGCGCATAGCGTTTGTTGATTGATTCTAGGTCAGCTAAAATCAATTCCAAATTGATTGTATCGATATCCGCCAAAGGATCTACAAAAGCATCCTCACGACCTTGCTCACGCATAACATTTTCATCATCAAAGGCACGAACAACGTGAACGATAGCATCAACCTCACGGATATTAGCCAAGAATTTATTTCCAAGACCTTCACCCTTTGAAGCTCCTTTTACAATACCTGCAATATCAGTAAACTCAAAAGTTGTTGGTACTGTCTTTTTAGGGGTAATGAGCTCTGTCAACTTCTGTAAACGCTCATCTGGAACTTCTACCATGCCGACATTTGGATCAATAGTCGCAAATGGGTAGTTGGCAGCTTCTGCACCTGCCTTTGTAATTGCATTAAATAGAGTTGATTTACCAACGTTCGGCAAACCAACGATACCTGCTGTTAAAGCCATTTTTTACTCTCCAATTAAAAATTCGATCATGACTATTATAGCAGAAAAGTAGATAAAAATCCTGCCAAATGACAGGATTCAAAAATTAACCAAACTTTTGAGTAACTTTCATTGCAGCTGCAAATAAACCAAATGCTATTATCATGATTGGTATAACTACCCACCAATATTCAGAAAAGAATTCCCAAGCATTCATCTTTCCTTGTTTTTCTACTACAATTTCCTTCTTAGGTTCTTTTCCCAAAACCAGATAATCCAAACTGACATCAAAAATTTCTGCCAGCTCATCTTGAGACAGGTTCTTGGCTGTACGTAAAGTTCGAATTGTTGTGCTAATTGAGTCATTTTTAATTCCTCCTCTTTTTCTAAGTTTAGTGTAACTTAGGTATAAATAGTTTACTAGCAACACTTCAGAAACTCTCGCAACCAACAGTTGCAACCTGTCAACTAAACTTCACCTGACAGAACTTTCTTCATTTTTCGTTCAAAATCATGACGACTCATCATGACAATATGATCACAATTGGTGCAGCGAATTTTAATATCGGCACCAAGACGAATGACTTCCCACTCGTTTGCTTTTTTGCCTGTTGCCTTTATGGTGCAGGCATGTGGTTTTTTCATTTCAACATGACTTCCAAGTTGGTACATCGTAGTCTCCTTTACAAATATATAAAATGCTTTTGTGCTGCCAGATGAGAGATTGTTTCTGACAAAATTTCTCCCTCAATTTCAACAGTTGTTCCTTTAGGAACCCGTGACGCCACCTGATTAATGAGCGATGATAAAAGTATTTTGATTTCTTATGTTTTTCAAAACTAAGTTCAAGAGTAACTTTAAACACTGGAAAAATATTTTCCAAATGTTACTGACGATTATTGATGACTAAATAAACAGTGACAGAGGGCTTCTCTAGAAGAAAAGCTATAGCCAGCAAAATATAAGTTAATTTCCAAAATACCATCTATTGAGAAAGTGGCTTAACTTCGACGTTGTTTTTTTTTGACAACTCCAGTTACAAAAACTAAGTCAAGGCTGGTAAACATCATTCCCAGTCCCAATAATGAAACGGACAAGGGAGGGGGAAGAAATTAAAAAAATTTTTAACAAGGTAGCATCCCCCCTTCGACAATATGGGAGGAAAGCCTCTGAACGGTAGTATTCAGACTCTCTTTGGCCTGTTCTTTTTCGTCATCTGTCCATCTAGTTAAAGAAAATCTTTACATCTTCTTTATTAAAACTTTCACTTAATCAACTGTTTCTCATACTTGATAATAACCTAAATGGGGATGAACGATTATGTCTATTGTCATTAATCCCATTATAACATAAAAAAACTCCTAAAAAGGAGTTCTAAGACTAGTTGGTACGAACAGGAGTGATTAGTTGGATAAAGTTTTCCGCTTCTTCACCTGGGGTCAAAGTGAAGGGACGGACAGGGGAAATAAAGCGGATAACAACTGTTTCACTTTTCAAAGCTTTTAAAGCTTCAATCAAGTAAGTTGGATTAAAGCTGATTGTCAAATCGCTGCCTGATTGACTGACGGTGTCTAATTCTTCGTTTACTTTACCAACTTCAGGGGAATTAACATGGGCTGTTACTGATCCGCTTAAAATTTCAAGCTTGACTGTTCCGTTCTGAGTTGCATTGGAAATGAGGAAGGCACGTTCCATAGCGTGACGGAGGGAATTTGTATTAAAAATAACTTCAGTCTCAAAATTAGATGTCAATAAACGGTCTGTATCAGGATAGTTTCCTTCTAGAAGGCGCGTGTAGAAACTAATATAATCGCTTCTAAAGAGCATTTGACTATCTGAGAAGAAAACTTCAACTTTCTCAATATCATCTGTAAAAACAGCTGAAAATTCGCGAAGAGACTTACTTGGAACCACAATGTCAAAATCATTGGCAGCATTTTCTAGAATAAGTTTACGTTGGCTCATACGATGAGAGTCTGTGGCAACTGCCTTAAAATCAGAATGATTACTGAGTACCATGTGAACCCCTGTCAAAATTGGACGGCTTTCTTGTAAACTCGCTGCAAAAGCTGTTTCAGCAATGATCTCTTTAAGATCTTTAGTTTTTAAAATAAGAGGACTGTCAGTAGCTAATTCTTGTAGACGAGGATATTGCTCGACGTCTTTCCCTTTGAGGGTAATTTCTGATTTGCCACTGGTTAGAACAACTTGGTGATGATCAATCTCTTTAAAATCGAGACTAACTTCTGGTAAGCTGGAAACGATATTGATAAAGAAACTAGCTTCCAAGAGAATAGCCCCTTGAGAAGTTATCAACAACCCAGCATTTTCATTCGAACTTGGAATAGTATTTTCAATGGAAATTTGACCATTTGAGCCTGTTAAGGTAATGCTATTGTTTTTCACATCAATTTTTATTGTGGATAAAACAGGAATAGCATTTTTAGAGGATATAGCTCTTTTAGTTGCATTAAGAGCTTGGAGGAAAAAGGCTTTATTGATTGAAAAATTAATCATGAAGACTCCTTTATTTTATTAGTATTAAGTTAGTAGTAATAGTAGGTATTGTGGATAACGTGGATAAGTGACCTGATATCGTGTAATATATAGCTTGATAGTTGTTAACAACCTGTGGATAACTGTTATTGTTTCTGATTTCTTTTCCACAAGACTATTTTATTTTATTTTTTATTGTTTCAATCTCGATGCGAAGGCTGTCGTCCTGAGCAATCATATTTTTGATTTTATTATAGGCATGGAGAACAGTCGAATGATCTCGTCCACCAAATTCTTTACCAATCTTGGGTAAGCTGTTGTCTGTCATTTCACGAGCCAGATACATGGCAACCTGACGAGCTAGAACGATGTCTTGCGTACGCTTGGTTGCTTTGATCTCTTTGACAGTAACTCCATAAAATTTACCTACCTGGCTTTGAATATCCTCAATAGGGATGATGGTCATTTTAGGGCTATCTTGTTTGCGAGCTCTGATGGCTTCCGCAGCGATGTCAACAGTGATGCGATCAACATTCTTAAAATTAGCGACGAGACTGATATCTTTCAAAGCTCCTTCCAAATCTCGAACGTTAGAATCAAATTGCCCAGCTAAATATTCAATAGTATCCTGCGGAAAATCATAGCTATATTCTTGGATTTTATTGGTCAAAATAGCAACACGAGTTTCAAAATCTGGCGGTGTGATATTAACCGTCAACCCCCATTTAAAACGTGTAACTAAACGCTCTTCCAAGTCATTCAAATGATCAGGTGTACGGTCACTTGTTAAGACAATCTGTTTATTATTATCATGAAGTGCATTGAAGGTATTGAAAAATTCCTCTTGCGTGCCCGACAGGGTCTTTTTAGCCAATGATTGGATATCATCAATAAGTAGAACATCTAAATTACGAAATTTTTCTTTGAGTTCATCCATTGTATCAAGCCGAATGTGGCTGACAAACTCATTAATGAAGTTTTCAGCCGTAATGTACCTGATGCGAGCATGTGGATTGTCCTTCAAAACAGAGTTTCCAATAGCATTTAGCAAGTGTGTTTTACCAAGGCCTGGTCCCCCCCAAATAAAAAGGGGATTGTAAGTGGTTCCTGGAGTGTTAGCAACAGCAATAGAAGCCGCAACAGCCCAGCGATTTTCATCTCCTTGGACAAAATTGTCAAAAGTATATTTTGGATTTAGGTCAGATTGAACCTCTGGTAATAGAGAGCTAGTTTTAGATGGAGCTGTATTAGCTGTTTCTGGAGTATTTAGGTCATTTTGATTGGCAAGATCTTCGTCAAATATATAGTCAACCGCTATTTCAGCATCGAAAATTTCAAAGCCAGCCGTTAAAATGACTGATTTTAAATTTTTCTCCCAAAATAATTCTTTCATACGGTCAAGATAAATAGTTGCGACCTGATTGTCAACTTTGATTAATTTGGCATCAGATACGAAGAATTCGTAAGTTGCCTGTTTTAATTGACTTTGTGCCAGTTCCAAAACCCTATTCCAGAAAATTTGTTCATTTTCAGTCATTGTAGGTTCCTCTTGTGGATAATTCTCCATCTATTTTAACATAAAAGAAAAAAGTTTTCCACAAGTGTGAAAAAGAAAATCCACATTGTTTATCAAAGTTATCCACAACATGTGGACAATAGTCTTTTTGCCATTAAAATAAGGAATTTTAGGACTTTTATACTGTTTATAAATAGACCAAAGAAAAAAAGAAATCAACAAGCTAAGTCAGCTTGTTGATAATTCTGTTTAATTCTTCTTCGGAAGTAATTTGGATAGAGAGCTGCCCTGTCCCAGCTTTATTGATAGAGAGAGAAACTTTGGTGCCTAATAGTTTTGCTAACTTTTTTTCTTTATCTTTCAGAAAGATATTATTAGTTTTGGAGAATTGCTTTTTATTTTGCTTACTTTTGACAGCATGCTCTAATTGTCGAACACTAATATTAGTATCAAGAATTTTCTGATACCATTCTTCTTGTTGTTGAGGATTTGGAAGACTTAAGAGGATACGCGCGTGACCTGAGCTAATATCGCCTTTTTCCAGAGCTTTTGAAATATCCGCTGGAAGATTTAATAATCTCAAGGAATTTGTAATGTATGGTCGTGATTTCCCCATTGATTGAGCTAGTTCTTCATGGGTCATTTGATTTTTTTCAATCAATTGCTGATAAGCTTTAGCTTCTTCTATTGGATTGAGATTTGAACGCTGTAAATTTTCAATAATAGCTTGTCTCATACTTTCCTCATTTGAAAGTTCTTTGACAATAGCAGGAATCTCATTCAAGCCAGCTAATTGAGCAGATCTGAGTCTTCTTTCGCCAGCGATCAGCTCGTAACCGAATACTGCTGATGGGCGAACGATGATAGGCTGAATGAGTCCATTTTCTTTGATAGATTGAGCTAATTCTGCTAATTCCTCTTGTTTGAACTCAATTCTAGGTTGATAAGGGTTGGGGGTGATATCTTTGATATTGAGTGATACTAGTTTTTCTGTCATAATTTTACCTATAAAAAATACCTTTACAATATTGTAAAGGTATTTCTAGTAAACTGTCAAGTTTAGTTATTACTACTAGGGAGGTCTTGAGTAGTTTTAGTCAGTTCAATTGTTACAGTCTTTTTGTCTGTTCCACGATAGAAAGTAACTTTGATGGAATCACCAACAGAGTGACCATAGAGAATGCTTTGAAGATCACTTGTTGAGCTTACTTCTTTGCCATCAATTTCAGTGATAACATCATATTTTTTGAGCTTACCTTCAGCTGGCATATTAGAATAGGTAGATGCTACGATGATGCCGCTAGTGACACTTGGTGGGATATTTAGTTGACTAATTGCGTTGGTTGACAATTCGCTTAGATTAGCCATTGAAATACCTAATGCAGGTCGCTCGACTTGGCCATTTTTCTCTAGTTGGTTAATGATTTTGACAACGTCATTGGATGGAATAGCAAAGCCCATTCCTTCTACAGAGTCTCCAGAGGAGGTTCCAGAAGCTGAGGTTGAGGTTGACGAAATTTTACTTGAATTGATACCAATAATTTGTCCTTCAATATTAATCAGAGGGCCACCTGAATTACCAGGGTTAATAGCTGCATCAGTTTGAATAGCATTGGTTGAAATGGTTTCACCACTATCGTTTGTCATGGTCACTGTCCGGCTAAGACTTGATACGATACCTTCGGTAACAGAATTGGCATATTCAGTTCCTAGAGGACTACCAATTGCAATAGCAGTTTCACCAACACTTAATTTTGATGAGTCAGCAAATTCTGCAACACTCGTTACTTTATCAGAAGAAATTTTGACAACAGCTAGGTCTGAATAAGTATCGGCACCAACTAGTTCACCGACAACTTTTGTCCCATCAGCTAGTTGAATTTCAATACGCTTAGCACCTGAGATAACGTGATTATTGGTAACAAGGTAAGCATATTTGCCATCTTTTTTATAGATGACTCCAGACCCTTCACTGTTGACAGACAATTCGTCATCAGAAGATTGTGATTGAGAATTATTTCCTCCAAACATTTGACTGTAAAAATCAGATAGATTAGATGAGCTTTCTTGATAATTAATAACAGACACAACGGCATTTTGTACCGTTTTTACTGCTTCAGTTGTGTTCGTTTTGTTTTTGTAAGAAACTTTGCTAGTTGTCACTGCTTGGTTAGTTGTGCTGGGATTAGCTTGATTGATGATGACAGTTGCCAAAGCTCCTCCTGCAAAGCCTGCAATGATGAGTAAGACCAGTTTCCCCCAATAACTTAAATTAATTTTTTTCAAAGGAATACCTCCAACTTTTTCTATTATCATATAAAATCTGACTTAATTATAACTTAAAAAAGGAAAAATGAAAATATCCACAACCTGTGGAAAACTTTTTGAGATAGTGAATACTTACTGAAATAGCAGGATTTTCTACATGATAAAAAATAATTCACATGTGGATAAGATGTGAAAAGCTTGTGCATATATGCTAAAATAGATACTATGAAAATAAAAATGATTACAGTTGGAAAACTGAAGGAAAAATATTTGAAAGATGGTATTTCTGAATATAGTAAACGTCTGTCTCGTTTTACCAAATTAGAAATAATTGAATTGCCAGATGAAAGAATGCCTGATAAAGCCAGTGAGGCAGAAAAAATGAATATTATGGCTAAGGAAGCAGAGCGTATATTGGCCAAGATTTCTGAGAGAGAATTTGTCATTGTTTTAGCAATAGAGGGTAGGCAGTTTCCTTCTGAAAAATTTAGCAAAGTCATTGAGGAAGCGACTTTAAAAGGATTCTCAGATATTACTTTTATTATTGGAGGAAGTTTAGGCTTAGCACCTGTAATCAAGAAGCGATCTAACCTTTTAATGAGTTTTGGCTTATTAACCTTACCTCATCAGCTAATGCGACTAGTCCTCATTGAGCAAATTTATCGTGCTTTTATGATTCAACAAGGTAGTCCATATCATAAGTAATTAGGAGATTGACTAATGTTTAAGCAACTATTTGATAAAAAAAGAGATTACAGAATTTTTGAAGGTCTGCGAGTGGCAGTCATGCTGACATTTGTCAGTGGTTTTATTGATGCTTTTACCTATCTGACGCAGGGAGGACGATTTGCTGGAATGCAGACTGGTAATTTGATTTATTTGATGATACATCTATCAGAAGGTGAGTGGTCAAAATCTCTTTCCTACCTAGTACCTATTATCGTCTTTATGTTAGGACAGATTTTTACATATCTTGTCAGAGATTGGGCAAGTAAGCGAAACGTTCACTGGCATATTTTTAGTGGTCACATTTTACTAGTACTTTTGTTGATAACCTGCATTTTAGCACCTTTGAACTCATCAGCTATTCCCATTATCATTCTTTCTTTCTACGCTTCAGTGCAGGTAGATACCTTTAGAAAAATAAGGGGTGTACCTTATGCTAATATTATGATGACAGGAAATATCAGATCCATTTCAAAGTTGTTGATACAGGGAATTAAGGAGAACAATCATGAAGCTCTGAAAAAAGCTAGAAATATAGCTGTTATCTTATTCTCTTTTATGATAGGTGTTGGCAGCTCTGCCATTTTAGTTAATTACTTAAAAGAATACACCCTCTATCTCTCTCTTTTTCCAATATTAGTTTTGAACTATATTTTGTACCTTGAAATAAGAAAAAACTCATAGCTAATGCTATGAGTTCAGAATGAAGACAAAGTCGTTAGAATTTTATTTCTAACGGCTTTTTCATGTGTAAAGTAATATAATAGAGATAGGAATCCAGTTAATAAACAGAGGGAGCGTCGCTATGTTACACAAAGAAAACCCAGCCTACAAACGCGGTCAATTTGGTTTCTACAGTTTAGATGACCTTGTTCCTCAAGATCATCTCCTTCGTCAAATAGAGGAAGCTATTGACTTCTCCTTTATCTATGACTTAGTCGCAGATAGCTATAGCGATGAAACAGGGCGTCCTAGTCTTGACCCTG
>NZ_KB904087.1 GCF_000379985.1 Streptococcus caballi DSM 19004
TGATTTCCCTTCTTCCGAGTGAAGTAGAACAAGTTCTAGTTTTTCAGAGACAGACTTTGGACTTCTTTTGGACATAGTAAAACTCCCGTTATAGTTTCTAGTGAAAATTTTTGTTTTTTCACTGTCCACTATAAGGGGAGTATATCAGATATACAAGTAGCTTTTTGTGATGATATTAAAAATCAAAATGGTTTATCAGTATTTCATTGGTCATATTTATCAGGTGTTAAAATCATTGGAATAATGATTGGCTCACGTTCTGTTTTTTCATAAAGGAATGGGCGAAGCGCATTGACGATGGCACCATTTACAGATTGGATACTAGCATCTTTGTTTTTGAGTGCAATACGAATAGCATTAAAGAGAACACGTTGGCTCTCACGGATGAGATCACCTGATTCACGCATATAGATAAACCCACGACTAAGGATGTCTGGTCCAGCTAAAATCATTTGTGTATCGAAATCAACAGTCGCGACCGCTAAAACGACACCATCTTCTGACAGGTCATGACGGTCGCGTAGGACAGCAGTTCCGATATCACCGATGCCATTACCATCGACATAGACATCTTGAGCGTTAAAGTGACCAGCCCTGCGAGCAGAATCTTTAGTTAATGCAAGGACGTCTCCGTTTTCCATGATAAAGATATTTTCCTCAGGAACACCTGTGTCCATAGCCAAACCAGCATGGATTTTTTGCATGCGATATTCACCATGCACAGGCATGAAGAATTTTGGCTTGATGAGGCGAAGCATGAGTTTTTGCTCTTGTTGGCCTCCGTGTCCAGAAGTGTGGACATTATTGATCTTACCATGAATAACTTCAACGCCGGCTTCTTGAATGGTGTTGATCAGTTTGTTAACGCTGGTAGTGTTGCCTGGGATTGGACTGGATGAAAAGATAACGGTATCACCAGGTTGCAAGGTCACTTGACGATGTGTACCGTTGGCGATGCGGGCTAGCGCAGCCATTGATTCCCCTTGAGAGCCTGTACACATAATCATGATTTCGCTAGCATGGTAATTTTTAAGTTCACCTGGTTCAATAAAAGTACCTTTTGGAACCTTTATATAGCCTAGTTCAACCCCGTTGACGATGGCCTTTTCCATGGAACGCCCAAAGACAACGATTTTACGTCCAGTCTTGACAGCAGCTTCGGCAGCTTGTTGTAGACGGAAAATATTGGAAGCGAAGGAGGCAAAGATAATACGTCCATGAATGCCTTCAATGATTTTCATGATGGATTGGCCAACAACTTTTTCAGAATTAGTGAAAGTTGGAATTTCAGCATTGGTAGAATCCGAGAGTAAGCAGAGGACACCATCTTCCCCTAGAGCAGCCATGCGGTGCAGGTCAGCTGGCTCACCAACAGGAGTGAAGTCAAATTTGAAGTCCCCTGTGCAGACAATTTTTCCTTGAGGTGTGTGAATGACGATACCTAAGGGTTCCGGAATAGAGTGAGTTGTGCGGAAAAAGGTAACGCTGAGATTTTTAAACGTTAACTCAGTATTAGCGTTAATTTCGTATAATTTCGCATCACGCAGGAGTCCATGTTCTTCCAGTTTTCCGCGAATCAAAGCCAGAGCAAGGGGGCCTGCATAGATAGGTATGTTAGCTTGTTTGAGTAAGAAGGGGATGCCACCGATGTGGTCTTCGTGACCGTGGGTGATGACCAGTGCCTTAACGCGGTCCATGTTTTCAACGATGTATGAATAGTCGGGGATGACATAGTCAATTCCTAACAGGTCGTCTTCAGGGAATTTAATCCCTGCATCAACGATGATAATTTCGTCTTGGTATTCAATGCCATAAGTATTTTTACCAATTTCGCCCAGACCACCAATCGCGTAAACCCCGACTTCTTCAGGTTTAAGATTGATTTTGCTCATATTATAGCTCCGTTAAGGCAAAGACACCTGATTCTTTTTCGTATTCAAGGTGTTTATCTGATAAGAGCTCAATGAACTCAATGTTGTAGTCAGTTTTTTCTTCAACCAGTTTACGAGTTTTGATACGTCCGTCAAGCTCACTGTTCGCCTCAACTTCAATATAGAGAGACTTAGTTTGCTCACGACGTGGGTTTCGATCTTTTGTTTCTTGATAGAAGACTTTATAAATCATATTAATCCTTTCTCTTGTATCATGGGTTAATCCAAGCTACACAAAAACTTATCAAATAGTATCTTATTTCTATTTGACCGTGGAGTATGAAATTGTAATGTGTAATAGATTTAACCTGATTCGTTGCAATTATGTATATTATATCATAAAAACTGGCCTAGGTGAAAGGAAAACACTGACGAAAATGTAAAAAAGTCCTACTTTCATAATCTTTTCACGATTCATTTATTTACAGAATTGCCTTTAAGTACTTGTCCAAAGAAAAGAGAATGATGAAAAGGAAAGTTTGTTTTTGAAAAATGGTTCCGTCTATGGTAGTATGGAATTCATGGAGAAACAAGTAAGAGGATTAACTGGACAGCAGGTCCAGCAACGTATTCAAACACAGCAAACCAATAATTTTAAAGTGAAAACCAGCTCCAGTAACTGGGAAATTTTTGTCCGCAATGTTTTTACTCCTTTTAATGCGCTCAATTTCGTTATTTTTTTAGCTTTGTTGGCAGTTCAGGCCTGGTCTAACCTTTTTTTCTTTGGGGTTATTGTCATTAATGCTGTCTCAGGTATGTTGACGGAGTGGCGAGCTCGTCACATGATTGACAAACTCAATCTTATGAACAAAGATTTGATTCATGTTATCAGAGATGGAGAAGTTGTATCTATTGATCCAGAGGAGATTGTCCTTGATGATGTACTCTTGTTGTCGGCTGGTGAACAGGTGCCAAGTGATGCCAAAGTCGTCAGTGGTTTTGCAGAAGTCAATGAAGCCATGTTGACAGGGGAGAGTGACCTCATTCTTAAAGAAAACGGAGCAGAGTTGCTCTCAGGCAGCTATCTGGTCAGTGGACGAGTTTATGCTAAGGTTATCCACGTAGGAGCTGACAATTATGCTAGTAAACTTATGCTAGAGGCTAAAACACACAAGCCCATTGTCTCTCGCATTCTCTATAATATGGATAAAATTGCTAATTTCACTGGGAAGATCATCATTCCTTTTGGTTTGGCTCTTTTTTTAGAGGCTTATCTGGTCAAGTCGCTGCCACTCAAAGATTCAGTCGTGACCAGTTCGACAGCACTTTTAGGGATGTTGCCAAAAGGAATCGCGCTGTTGACGATTACTTCACTTTTAACAGCTGTCATCAAGCTGGGTATGAAAAATGTCCTGGTTCAGGAAATGTATTCGGTAGAAACTCTGGCGCGTGTGGATGTGCTTTGTCTGGATAAGACGGGGACCATCACTCAGGGTAAGATGACAGTTGAAGCCATCCAAACTTTGGCAGACAACTACTCAGAAGAAAATATCCAGCAGCTGCTGGCTGCTTATATGCAGGCTAGTGAAGACAGTAATTCGACAGCGCGAGCTATTCGGACAGCTTATGGAGACCTTGAACATCCTCATCAGACTGGAGATGTTATTCCATTTTCTAGTGGTAGAAAGTGGGGAGCAGTTATGATTGAAGGAGTGGGCAGCCTCTTTCTGGGTGCTCCTGAGATGCTCTTGATGGAAAATCCTCAACTGGTCACTGAGGCTCAAAAACGAGGATCACGTGTGCTGGTTTTGGCGCTCAGTCAGACAGGTATTGACAAAGAACAGATGATCCTGCCGCAAGATGTCAAGCCTTTAGCCTTTCTTGAAATTGCAGATCCTATTCGTGAGGGTGCAGCTGAAACGCTGGATTATCTGCGTTCGCAAGAAGTTCTGCTTAAAATCATTTCAGGTGACAATCCTGTGACGGTTTCCCATATCGCCAAAGAAGCAGGCTTTGCGAATTATGAGAGCTATATTGACTGTTCCAAGGTAGATGATGATGAGCTCATTAGAGTTGCAGAAGAGACGGCTATCTTTGGTCGTGTATCGCCACATCAGAAAAAGCTCTTGGTGGAAACCTTGAAATCTCATGGACATACAACAGCCATGACAGGAGATGGTGTCAATGATATATTGGCACTGCGCGAGGCGGACTGCTCGATTGTCATGGCTGAAGGTGATCCTGCAACGCGCCAGATTGCTAATTTAGTTCTCTTAGACTCGAATTTCAATGACATTCCTGAAATCCTCTTTGAGGGGCGCCGTGTGGTCAATAATATTGCTCATATCGCACCAATTTTTCTTATTAAAACTATTTATTCCTTCTTACTAGGTCTGATTTGTATCGCTAGCATTCTTCTAGGAAAGCCAGCTTATTTACTTGTATTTCCTTTCATTCAGGTTCAGATGACCTTGATTGGTCAGTTTGTGGAAGGTTTCCCACCTTTCGTCTTGACGTTTGAGCGCAATATTCGCCCTGTGCAAAAGCATTTTCTTAGACGTTCCCTTTGGCTGGCGTTGCCAAATGCTCTCATGGTAGTCTTTAGTGTTCTCATTTTCCACCTTTTCCAGGTTTATGGTGATTTGACAGTGGAAGATATGGCCACCTTGTCCTACTATATTCTGGGATCGACAGGCTTGTTGGCGGTTATTCGTGCTTGCATTCCTTTGACTTGGTCGCGTGTAGCTCTGATCATTTATTCAGTTCTCGGCTTCTATATCGCTTCCTTTTTCTTCCAAAATATCATTGAAATTGGTCCCTTAAATAATTACACGCTGGTTATTTATCTGGGAATAATGGCTGTCTTTACACCGCTGTTCTTTTGGATTAGTTACAAGCAAGGTGCCCTTGAGCAAAATTAGAAAAAGTCAGAAAGCTAGGACTCCTCTGGCTTTTTCGTTTTGAGGCAAGTAAATTTGAAAAAATACTCAAGATAGCTTACAATAAAGAGAAAGTTCAATGAAAGAAAGTAACTATGAAAATCTTATCCTTTGATACATCAAATAAAGCCCTGTCAGTTGCCCTCTTGGATGGTGATCAACTGCTGGCAGACTATACTCTTAATATCAAGAAAAATCACAGCATTAGCCTTATGCCGACCATTGATTTTCTAGTAGCGCAAGTAGGTTGGCAGCCTACTGATCTGGAGCGTATTGTGGTAGCGCAGGGGCCAGGTTCTTACACAGGTCTGCGCGTGGCAGTAGCGACTGCTAAGACACTGGCTTATAGCCTCAAGATTGACTTGGTCGGTCTGTCTAGTCTCTATGCTCTAGCTGCGCCCGCTCAAGTGCCAGGTTTGGTTATCCCTATCATCGATGCCCGTCGCAACAATGTTTATGTCGGTTTTTATGAAAATGGCAGAGCTGTCAAGCCCGATCAGCACATGCCTTTTGAAGATGTTTTAAGTCTAGCTAAGAGCTATGACCAAGTGGCCTTTGTAGGAGAAGTGGACAATTTCCGCAATCAGATTGAGGCGATTCTGCCCAAAGCTGCCATCTTGCAAACCCTACCTTCAGCTTACCACCTCGGAAAGTTAGGACAACATTTACCAGCAGAGAATGTTGAGGCCTTTGTCCCCCGATACCTCAAGCGTGTAGAAGCCGAAGAAAATTGGCTCAAAGACCACGAGGAAAATGGCCAAACTAATTACATCAGGCGGGTTTGATGCCGATGAGAAGTTTAGAAGAAAAAGCGGCTGCAGTTTTCAAGATTTTGTCTGATAGCTATAACCAGTCGCCCTGGTCACTGGAGCAAATCAAGGCTGACATGCAGCAGGACAACGTTGATTATTTTTTCGCTGAGGACGAGCAGGTTGTTGCAGGATTTTTATCGGTACAGCAGTTGGTTGGTGAGTTAGAAATTACTAATATAGCGGTCAGAAAATCCTCTCAGGGACAGGGCTTGGGAGCGCAGTTGATGAGTTTTTTAAATGCGGTAGATTTTCCCATCTTTTTAGAGGTTAGGGTATCTAACAGCAGAGCGCAAGCTTTGTACCAAAAATTCGGCTTTGAAGAAGTCGGCAGGCGCAAAAACTATTATCATGAGCCGATGGAGGACGCCATCATCATGAAGAGGGAGGGACGATATGAAGGATAGATACATTTTGGCGGTGGAGAGTTCTTGCGACGAGACTAGTGTCGCTGTTTTGAAGAATGACCATGACATTTTGAGTAATATCATCGCTAGTCAAGTGGAGAGCCATAAACGCTTTGGCGGAGTGGTACCCGAGGTGGCCAGCCGCCACCATGTGGAAGTAGTGACCACTTGCTTTGAAGATGCGATGACAGAGGCTGGCATTGAGGCTAGCGATCTAGATGCAGTCGCCGTGACTTATGGACCGGGATTAGTTGGGGCTCTTTTGGTGGGAATGGCTGCTGCTAAAGCTTTTGCTTGGGCAAATCGGTTGCCTTTGATTCCAGTCAATCATATGGCAGGTCACCTTATGGCTGCGCGTCAAGTCAAGGAATTGACCTATCCTCTTATGGCACTTTTAGTGTCAGGTGGACACACGGAACTAGTTTATGTGACCGAACCTGGCGACTACAAAATTATCGGTGAAACACGAGACGATGCAGTTGGGGAGGCTTATGATAAGGTTGGGCGTGTCATGGGGTTGACCTATCCAGCTGGCCGTGAAATTGATGAATTGGCTCACAAAGGACAAGATGTCTATGATTTTCCGCGAGCCATGATCAAGGAAGACAATCTAGAATTTTCCTTCTCTGGTCTCAAGTCAGCCTTTATCAACCTGCATCACAATGCTAGTCAAAAGGGAGAAAGTCTGTCCAATGAAGATTTGTCAGCTTCCTTTCAAGCAGCGGTGCTAGACATTCTCATGGCTAAAACCAAGAAGGCTTTGGAAAAATATCCTGTTGCGACACTAGTTGTGGCGGGCGGAGTTGCTGCCAATCAAGGTTTGCGTGAGCGTCTGGCGGATGAAATTACAGAAGCAGAGGTCATCATTCCGCCACTACGTCTCTGCGGAGATAACGCAGGCATGATTGCTCTGGCTGCTGCCGTTGAATATGACAAAGGGAATTTTGCTGCCCTAGATCTCAATGCGAAACCTAGTTTGGCATTTGATAGTGTGGAGTGAGAGGTGAAGACAGCTTTACTACTGATTGATGTTCAAAAAGGCTTTCAAAGTATACGCTGGCTGAGTCGCAATAATCCTCAGGCAGAGGAAAATATGCTTGCTGTGCTAACGTATTTTCGTCAATCAGGTCAATATGTTATTCATATCTGTCATAAATCACAATCGTCTGGCGGAGCTTTTTATCAAGCTGAAGATAGAGAGTTTATGGCTGGCTTTGAGCCATTAGCTGGAGAGACAGTTTTTGAAAAATCGGTCAATAGCGCCTTTATCGGAACGGACTTAGAGTATTATTTGTTGACAGAAGAAATCACGAATTTAGTCATTGTCGGTTTGACTTTGCCTCATTGTGTTTCGACGACTACACGAATGGCAACTAATCTTGGATTCAAGGTAATCCTCCTTTCGGACGCGACTGCTACCTTTTCACTTCCTGACCTGTCAGGAAAATTAATTGGACCAGATATCTTACATCAGGTCAACTTAATCAGTCTGAACCATGAATTTGCAGAGGTTTTGACAACTGCAGACTATTTAGAAGGTAAGTAAAATCTCTTGAGCGCCTGTTCAAGAGATTTTGATTGTGCTATAATGTAGGAATATTTTGAAAATTCAAGGAGAAAAAATGCAGGAGAAAGGATTTAAAGATGGATTGCGCGATGCCTTGCCAACAGCTCTGGGCTATATTTCAATTGGTCTGGCTTTTGGTGTGGTTGCTTCAGCCGCTCATCTGTCACCTGTGGAAGTTGGACTGATGAGTACACTGGTTTACGGCGGCTCAGCCCAATTTGCCATGGTAGCTATGTTTGTGTCGCAAGCCAATCTAGCTAGTATTACCCTGACCGTTTTTTTGGTTAATCTGCGTAATATGCTTATGAGCTTGCATGCAACGACGATTTTTACCAAGACTGGCTTTTTAGACAATATTGGCATGGCCAGCCTGATTACCGATGAGAGCTACGGTGTTCTGCTGGGAGAAAATGTTCACAACAAGAACATACTTGCCAGCTGGATGCATGGGAATAATCTTCTGAGCTGGTTGGCTTGGATCAGCTCAACCATTGTTGGGACTATGCTGGGTGGTATTATTCCCAATCCTGAACAATTTGGTTTGGATTTTGCTCTAATTGGCATGTTTATCGGACTTTTGGTCTTTCAACTGGAGGCGATGGCCAGCGAAGGCCTCAAGAAAATTGCTCTGATTTTGCTGACAGTTGCTTTGTGCTTTTTGCTGACATCTATCTTCTTATCTAGTTCCTTGTCGGTATTGTTGGCGACCTTGGCTGGTTGTAGTGTGGGGGTGTTCATAGATGACCATAACTAGTTATGTTTTAGTAGCCATCCTCCTAGGCTTTGTCGTGAGCTGGATTCCGCGTGTGGCACCTTTTATTTTGGTCAAGTACAAAGGCTTGCCTGACATCGTCGTACGTTTCCTCAAATATCTGCCTATCTCCATCCTCTTTGCCTTGACTTTGTCTAGTCTGGTCACGACCAAGCTAGGGCATCTGCCCCAGCTTAAGGGATTGGAAATCTTAGCTAGCCTTCCCACCCTCTACATCGGCTTTAAGTCCAAGAATCTGCTCTATGCAGTTTTGACAGGAATCATTTGTATGGCACTATTGAGGCTAGTATTTTAATTTGGACAATAGCAAAGCTAGCTCTTGAGTTTCTTTTGAAGTCAGTTGGCTTAGGAGAAGGTCAGACTGAGCCTGTTCGTAAACATGAAGCTGTGGATAAATCTCCATAGCTTTTTGACTAGGAAAAATACGCTTGATTTTATGATTTTTCTCATCTTTTCGTAGTTCAAAAAAACCCTGCTTGACCAATTTTTGAACGGTTCTGAAAGACGTGGTTCGGTCAATCTGAATGGCGTCAGCTAATTGTCCCAAAAACATACCTGGCTCTTCGCAGATACGGATAATGTAAATAAAAAGGTTATTGTTGAGGCCCATCTCTTTAAAATGCTGGTTAGAATCCATCTGAATGGTACGCGTGATGGCACCAATGGTGCGGATAATCTGAAAGTCATTGGTCTTCATAAGATTAGTTTAACAGATAATTGTTGCGTTTACAATCAAAATTGTTATAATAAAGTTTATAAAATTGCAAATACAATAAAAAGGAAGTTTGTATCAATGTTACATTGCAAAAAAGACTATAATGCAAGTTACCCCTTACTCAGGGGCTCTGGTCGGCTAAGTAGGAAGACATTGATGCACTGAGAGGGGGCTTGTGAGAAATATGATTAGAATAATACCATTTGAGCCAAGCTATAATCAAGAAGTTGCTGAATTAATTGTCACAATTCAAAGAGAAGAGTTTAACTTACCAATAAATTTGGCAGATCAGCCAGACTTATTCAATATAAAAGTGTCCTATCAAACAAAAGGAAATTTTTGGATAGCGTTTGATACTAAGGAATCAAAAGTGGTAGGCTGCATTGGCTTAGTTAGCCTAACAAATGATAACGTTGCTCTGAAAAAAATGTTTGTGCTCCCAACTTATCGCAAAGATGGTGTAGGAAGAAAATTGGTTGAAACTTTTCTAAATTATTGCCAAGATAGAAAGAAAAGACGTGTCTATTTGGGGACAAACTCTGCCTTTGAAACTGCTCAGCTTTTTTATCAAAGATTAGGTTTTCAGGAGATTAAAGTTGAAGATTTACCAAGTGACTTTCCTGTTGTGAAAGTGGATAATCGCTTTTATCTTTACTGTTTACATTAAAAAAGCAGACTAGCATCTGCTTTTTCTTGTGATAAAAACTTATCTTTCAAATTATTTTTTTACCAGCTGGCTTTTTTAACACCAGGAAGCTGTCCTTTATGGGCTAGCTTTCTGAAATTGATACGGCTGACACCGAATTTGCGCATGTAGGCGTGTGGACGTCCGTCAATGCGATCGCGGTTTTTCAGGCGGTTTGGATTAGAATCACGAGGCAGCTTGCGGAGGGCTTCGTAGTCTCCTTTGGCTTTGAGCTCCCTGCGCTGATCTGCGTACAACTCAATTAGTTTCAACTGACGTTCATAACGAGCAATTTTAGATTTTTTTGCCATTTTATCTCCTTTATGTTTAGGTTAAACTGTTCTGTTAGTGATTTTACTTAACCAGTTAATCAAACGAGATTATTATAACCTCTTTTTGGAAAAAGAGCAAGGAAAATATTTAACTAGTTAAGGGAAAATTGTGGTACAATATTAAGAACTGAAATGAAAAGAGAAGAAAAATGACTATTCCTTACATTACTTTCAACCCAGGTATTGCCAGTCAGAAGCCCAGTAATACTGATACCTGTCCTTTCTGCATCCAAGATAATCTTGGCGCTATCTTGGAAGAGAAGAATGATATGATTTGGGTGGAAAATAAATTTCCAACCCTGGAAGAAACCTATCAAACCTTGGTTATTGAGTCTGACGACCATTTTGGGGACATGTCTAACTACAGCCAGCAGAAGAGACGAGATCTTTTAGCTTTCATGCTTGAAAAATGGGTAGAACTGGAAAAGAGGAGGGATTTTCAATCTGTTGTCCTCTATCGCAATTTTGGTCCCTTATCTGGTGGCAGTTTACGTCATCCTCATTCGCAAATTGTGGGGTTCAAAACTATAGATGCCTATGCAAATCTCCAAAAAGCGTATTTTGAAGGGCTTATTGTCTGTTCAGAAACAGAAGATCAAGCAGAAATAAGTATCAGTAATAAACCTATGCTGGATTTCACTGAGTTCACCATTCGTATTTCCACCCCTGCTAAACTCCCTCTATTGGCAGATGCTTTAGGTTTTCTCTGCGCTTATCTTTTGACAGACTTCCTCAATGGAGCTTGCCACTCTTATAATCTTTTCTTTTTCCGACAAGACCAAGGATTGGTGTGCAAGCTACTTCCACGCTTTGTTGTTTCTCCCTACATGATTGGCTACGGAATTCATCAGGTTAACCAATTCGAGCGCTTAGATGTCATCCGAAAAGAGATCCAAGCCAGACTTAGTAAAGCCAACAACAGATAGAAAAAAGGTTGGGTAGTCCAACCTTTTTCTTAAAACTTAATAATGTAGGCTCCCTGCGATCCAGCCTGTACAGAGGGCGCTAGTGATGTTAAAACCACCAGTGTGAGCGTTGACGTCCAGAACTTCACCTGCAAAGTGAAGGCCTGGGACTTTTTTACTTTCCAAAGTTTTGGGATTAATTTCCTTTAGGTCCACACCACCCTTGGTGACGAAGGATTTGGATAGGGACATCTTACCAGTGATTTTAATGGGGAGCCTTTTGATTTTATCAACAAGTTGAGCCTCTTGAGCTGGGGATAATTGCTTGACTTTTTCAGGCATATCCTCAACCAAGAAGTCTGCCAGGCGTTCGGGCAGGAGTGACTTGAGGGCATTTTTGATGGACTTCTCGCGTTTTTTTATCAAATAGCTGAGCAAATCATCAGCGGTCATTTGGGGGAGCAAGTCCAGTTCAGCCATCTCACCGCCAGAGACAAAACTAGACAAGCGGAGCGCTGCAGGACCAGATAGACCAAAATGAGTGAAGAGCAGATCATGGGTGATATGGTGCTTACCATAGCTGAGCGTCACATCATCCAGCGAAATGCCTTGCAGAGCCTTGTGGGGAAAATCGGTCAAAAGAGGACTTTCCGCAGCCTCAAGCGGAGTGACTGATAGCTTAAAATGTCTTGCAATGTCATATCCAAATCCTGTGGAACCTGTGGACGGATAGGATTTTCCACCCGTTGTGACAATGAGCTTTCCACAGGTGAAACTTTGATCAGTTGACTTGATGTGGAAACAATCGTCAATCTTTTTAACAGAGACCACTTCTGTATTGGTCAAGACAGTACCGCCAAGTTCATGGATTTTACCTTCCAGAGCGCCAATGATAGTCCGAGACTTATCCGTTGTCGGAAAGACGCGCCCATGGTCTTCAACTTTCAGGGCCACCCCATTTTCCTCAAAAAAATGAATAATATCGTGGTTGTCAAACTGGGAGAAGACGCTGTAGAGGAAGCGACCATTTCCAGGAATACCTGCCAGAAGGTCATCCAGAGTACCGTTATTAGTCACATTGCAGCGACCGCCACCAGTACCCGCTAACTTTTTGCCTAAGTGTTTGTTTTTTTCGATGAGGAGCGTTTTTTGTCCGTAGAAACTAGACGAGATGGCAGCCATCATGCCAGCAGGCCCCCCACCAATAATAATGGTGTCATAATATGTCATAGCCCTATTCTAGCATAAGAGGACTGTTTTTGATAGTTTGAAAATCTAGAGAGCTCTTCGTTTCCGGCTCTATTTCTTAACTTTAAGGGGTGAATATGGTAAAATAGGGTAATCTTATAATTGGAGTGATTATATATGACAGATAAATCAATACTAAAAAATCTGCGACACCGCTCAAGCGTCTACGATAACATGGTTAAATCTCCTAACCGTGCTATGCTGCGTGCAACGGGGATGACAGACGAAAGCTTTGAGACACCAATCGTCGGTGTTATCTCGACTTGGGCTGAAAATACCCCGTGTAATATGCACCTGCATGATTTTGGTAAATTGGCTAAGGTTGGGGTTAAAGATGCTGGCGCTTGGCCTGTCCAATACGGAACCATTACGGTTGCGGATGGGATTGCCATGGGAACGCAAGGCATGCGCTTCTCACTGACTTCTCGTGATATCATCGCTGACTCTATTGAAGCTGCTATGGGTGGTCACAATGTGGATGCTTTTGTGGCTATCGGTGGTTGTGATAAAAATATGCCAGGTTCTATGATTGCCATTGCCAATATGGATATTCCAGCCATTTTTGCCTATGGTGGGACCATCGCACCTGGTCATTTGGATGGCAAGGACATTGACCTTGTTTCTGTCTTTGAAGGCGTTGGTCATTGGAACCACGGTGACATGACAGCTGAGGAAGTCAAGGAACTTGAATGCAATGCCTGTCCTGGTCCTGGTGGTTGCGGTGGTATGTATACAGCTAATACCATGGCGACAGCTATTGAAGTTATGGGGATGAGCTTGCCAGGGTCATCTTCGCACCCAGCAGAATCTGCTGAGAAGAAGGCAGACATCGAAGAAGCTGGTCGCGCTGTCGTTAAGATGCTTGAAATGGGGCTTAAACCGTCAGACATCTTGACCCGCGAAGCTTTTGAAGATGCCATTACGGTAACCATGGCACTCGGTGGTTCTACCAATGCTACTCTGCATCTTTTAGCAATTGCTCACGCTGCCAATGTTGACTTGAGCTTGGAAGATTTCAATGATTTTCAAGAGCGCGTGCCTCACTTGGCTGATTTAAAACCGTCAGGGCAATACGTCTTTCAAGACCTTTACGAGGTTGGTGGCGTGCCAGCCGTTATGAAGTATTTGCTGAAAAATGGTTTCTTGCACGGTGACCGTATCACGTGTACAGGTAAGACAGTTGCTGAAAATTTGGAAGCCTTTGATGATTTGACACCAGGCCAAAAAGTTATCATGCCTCTTGAAAATCCCAAACGTGCTGATGGACCCCTTATCATCCTCAAAGGTAACTTGGCACCAGAAGGAGCCGTTGCCAAGGTTTCAGGTGTTAAGGTGCGTAATATTACTGGTCCTGCCAAAGTATTTGACTCAGAAGAAGACGCTATTGAAGCCGTGCTTTCTGATGAGATTGTCGATGGTGATGTTGTCGTGGTTCGTTTTGTAGGTCCTAAAGGTGGTCCTGGTATGCCAGAGATGCTTTCCTTGTCATCAATGATTGTTGGTAAAGGTCAAGGAGATAAGGTCGCCCTTCTAACGGATGGTCGTTTCTCAGGTGGTACTTATGGACTGGTTGTCGGACACATTGCGCCTGAGGCGCAGGTCGGTGGACCAATTGCCTACCTACACACAGGTGATTTGGTGACTGTTGACCAAGATACCAAAGAAATTACCATGCATGTTTCTGACGAAGAATTGGCTAAGCGTAAGGCAGAGACTGCCTTACCTCCACTTTACAGCCGAGGCGTTCTGGGCAAATACGCCCATATCGTATCATCTGCTTCTAAAGGAGCTGTTACTGATTTCTGGAAACCGGAAAAAACAGGTAAAGAATGATTATACAAGAAAAAAGCTGGACAAAAAGTTCAGCCTTTGTAATATATCTTAGAAATACAGTTTGACGCAGTGGCTGGGTGGTGGCTTCGTTCGCGCTTTACGCTACGAACCAGACCTAGCCAACTGTGCGGGGTGGGAAGACGAACTCCATTATATTTTCAGGGGTTCTTTCCTACTCCCTTTTGCTTTGTAAAGAATGGAGGCTTATTTTCCTCCACGAGGGCTGATGCCCAGAGCAATACGACCCAGCCGGCTGATGCGTGTCATCTTCCAAACGGGGGAGTAGGTTACCTCAACTGAAGCAGTCTCAATGCCGTCAATTTGCTTGAGTTGGTCTGCGACATCAATCGGTAGGGTGTCAGCACAGCCGCAGTTTGTATCTGTCATGGTCATAACAAGATGACAGTGTCCTTGCTCATCAAGATTGATTTCATAGATGAGGCCTAGATTGTAAACGTCCAACTCAATTTCAGGATCGTAAACTTTCTCAAGTTTCTCTACCAGTTGCTCACTGATGGCTTGAGCTGCTGGGTTTAATTTTATATCATCACGCATAAATTACCTCGCAAATTAGTTTCGTTTTATTATGTCATAAAAGGCGTCAATTTTCAATGATAGCCTCTTACCCTACTGTAAATTGACAGAAAGGGTCTATTATGTTACTATTTTCATAAAATAAAAATCAGGAAAAAAGAGGATATTATGGCAATTGAAAAGACAGTTAGTGAACTAGCTGAGATTTTGGGTGTTAGTCGCCAAGCAATCAATAATCGTGTCAAATCCCTTCCAGCAGAAGATGTTGACAAGAATGAGAAGGGTGTAACGGTTGTTAATCGTAGTGGTCTGATTAAGCTAGAAGAAATCTACAAAAAGACCATCTTTGATGATGAGCCTATTGACGAAGAAACAAAACAACGCGAGCTGCTTGAGATTTTGGTTGATGAAAAGAATACTGAAATTGCACGCATGTACGAGCAATTGAAGGCCAAGGATGAGCAGTTAGCAGCTAAAGATGAACAACTTCATATCAAGGACGTTCAAATTAGCGAGAAGGACAAGCAGCTTGATCAGCAACAACAATTAACCTTAGCAGCCATGGAAGATACCAAACGTTTGCAACTTGAATTGAACGAGGCTAAGGCTGAAGTCGAAAAAGCTGAGGAAGAAATTCAGGCGCAAGAACCTAAAAAAGGTTTCTTTGCTCGTTTATTTGGTGGAAATTAAGAAAGACCCGTCAGGGTTTTTTTGCTAGTATAAAGATGAGGAGTTGACATGGAAAAACTAGAGGAGTATGTTTCATTTGATTTGGAATTTAATACGGTGCAGGAGGTCAGTCACATCATCCAGGTTTCGGCTGTGAAATTTCAAGCTCACGAGGAAGTTGACAGTTTTGACACCTATGTTTACACAGATGTTCCCTTGCAGAGTTTCATCAATGGCCTAACGGGGATCACGGCAGATAAGATTGCAGGGGCTCCAAAGGTTGAAGCTGTATTGCAGGACTTCAAGAACTTTGTGGGACCAGCCCAGCTGATTGGCTATAATGCTCCCAAAAGTGACCTGCCTATTTTGGCTGAGAATGGTCTAGACTTGTCGGAGCAATATGCCCTTGACATTTTTGATGAGGCTTTTGAGCGCAGAAGTACAGACTTAAATGGTATTGCTAATCTACAACTACACACGGTGGCAGAATTTCTAGGCATTTCGGGTAGAAGCCATAATAGTTTAGAGGATGCTCGCATGACAGCCCTCGTCTATGAGAAATTCTTGGAATTTGATGACAATAAGAGTTATCTGAACCAGCAGAAGGAGGTGGCGGCGGATAATCCTTTTGCAGCCTTGGGTGGACTTTTTGACTAGGTGAGGTTGACAGATCTGTCAATCTTTTTGACAGCTTAGTCAGCTAGGTTGCTCTGCTATTTTCAAAAAAATAAAAAATCACCTGGCGTCAGGGCTTGCTTGTGACCCTAGCTCCTGTCCTATAATGGGGGTAGAAAGGAGGTGAAGGACATGTCTCAGATCTATTCAACGGGCGATTTGGCCAAACTAACCGGTGTGTCTGTCCGCACGGTGCAATACTATGATAAGCGTGGCATTTTGCAACCATCTGATTTAACCGAGGGTGGCCGCCGTCTTTATCGTCAGGCTGACTTGGAGCGCTTAAAGACCATTTGCTTTTTACGGAGTTTGAACTTTTCCATTGAGCAAATCAGGCGTCTGCTGTCAGAGGACAATGCTCCAGCGGTGCTTACCATCTTGCTAGAGGAGCACATCAAGGAATTAAAAGAAGAATCAGCTAGAATCAAAGACCAGCTTGACACCAGTGTCAACTTGCTTGGACAGGTACGCAAAGCTCCCAATTACTCGCTTGATAGTCTCTCAGACCTGTCATTTACCATGAAAAATAAAACTTCTTGGCGTCATTTGCAGTTTAAGATGTGGACAAGTATCATCTTAGCGATGTTTGTCTATGCTTTAGCTATTTTCTTATCTACTTATCTCCAAAAGGTTTGGATCGCTTATTTATCAATTGCTCTTTTTCTTCCGCTATTTTCTTGGTTAGTAGTCTATTTTAGGAGGCAGTTTGTCTATCTCTGTCCAAACTGTCATATGATTTTTGAGCCCTCGTTTAAGGAATTTGCCTGGGCTGGGCACACACCACATACTCGGAAATTGACTTGCCCCCATTGTCATCAAAAATCCTTCTGCCTTGAATTGGCTAAGGAGAATTAAAAAACTAGGTTCTGTGCATACTGATATACTCCCCTTATAGTGGACAGTGAAAAAACAAAAATTTTCACTAGAAACTATAACGGGAGTTTTATTATGTCCAAAAGAAGTCCAAAGTCTGTCTCTGAAAAACTAGAACTTGTTCTACTTCACTCGGAAGAAGGGAAATCAATTAGTTGGTTAGCTAGGAACCATGGTATTTCTAAAGAAACACTATCAAACTGGGTTCGGAAATACAAAGAAGCTGGTGTTGAAGGGCTAGAGGAAAGCCGTCACTGGACGAAGTACAGTAAGGAACTAAAGGAACAAGCTGTTTCCGACTATCTTAATGGCTTGGGAAGTCTCAAAGATTTGACTGAAAAATATGGCATTTCTTGTGATTATGTTCTCA
>NZ_KB904088.1 GCF_000379985.1 Streptococcus caballi DSM 19004
AGTTGGACTGAACGAAGCCACTATCAAAAAATATATCCAAGAACAAGAAAAACATGACCTCGCCCTAGATAAATTGAGCGTAAAAGAATACGAAGATCCCTTTAGGGATGATGGCAAGTAATACCAACGCCTCTTTAAGAGGCAAGTGACGAGTCAAAAGCAGTGAGGCTTGAACAAAGTGAAAGCCAGCGTCTTTAGGCGCTGGCTGGTGATGTGGGCTTATAGCCCCTGTTCAAACCACCCGTTAGACGGGTGGTCATGATTTTTTGGAGTAGAATCGAAAAGGAGAAATAAATGGCATCCATTGCACAAATTATCGTTGATGTGCCGCTCATGCAGACCGACAAGCCTTTTTCTTATGCCATACCATCAGATTTGGAGGAGCAGCTTGCCCTGGGATCACGTGTTCATGTGCCTTTTGGTCGCGGTAATCGTCTTTTGCAAGGTTTTGTAGTTGGCTTCTCTGATGTTTTAGAAAAGGATGGTGCTGATCTCAAGGAGGTTGTAGAAGTGCTGGACTTTGAGCCAGTTCTGAACGCGGAACAGCTACAACTGGCAGAGCAACTGCGCCACACCGTTTTTTCTTACAAAATTTCCATTCTCAAATCCATGATACCCAGCCTGCTCAATTCCCAGTATGACAAGTTATTGCTGCCAACTGATAAATTGACCAAGCAAGAGCGCCAAGAACTCTTTGGTAAGAAGGATAGTCAACTTTATTCTCAGCTGACGGTAGAGCAGCAGCGTCAAATTGGACGCTTAGTGCAGGCTGGCAAGGTCGCAGTAGACTATCTGGCTAAGGACAAGAAAAGCATCAAGACGGTAAAGTGGTATCAACCTGATTTGTCTGCTTTGACTGAGGTGGCCATTGCTGCGCGTGCTAAGAAACGTCTGGAACTACGAGCTTATCTATTGACTCATCCGGAGGAGGGCAAGTTGGCTGAACTGTATCAGCTTTTCTCACGGGATGTGGTCAAGTTTTTCATCGATAATGCTTTGCTGACGATCACTGAAAAAGAAGTCAGCCGTTCGGAAGATTATTTTGAGGTTGTGGCGACAGACTTTTTAGACTTGAATGCGGAACAGGCAGCTGTGGTTGAAGAAGTGACTGGCCAGATTGGACAGGAGTCCAAACCTTTCTTACTGGAAGGGATAACAGGATCTGGGAAGACTGAGGTTTACCTGCATATCATTGATAAAGTCTTGAAAATGGGCAAGACCGCCATCGTGTTAGTTCCCGAAATTTCCCTGACACCGCAGATGACCAATCGATTCATCTCACGTTTTGGTAAGCAAGTAGCTATTATGCACTCAGCTCTTTCAGATGGTGAGAAGTTTGATGAATGGCGGAAGATCAAATCTGGTCAGGCTCGTGTCGTCGTTGGCGCTCGCTCTGCTATTTTCAGCCCCTTAGAAAATATCGGTGCCATCATCATTGATGAGGAGCACGAGGCAACCTATAAGCAAGAGAGCAATCCGCGCTACCATGCGCGTGATGTGGCACTTTTGCGGGCTAAATACCATAAGGCGGTGCTGCTCTTGGGGTCTGCAACGCCTGCTATCGAGAGTCGAGCCCGTGCCAGCCGTGGGGTCTACAATTTTTTGCAGCTGAGTCAGCGGGCCAATCCACAGGCCCGTATTCCCAGGGTGAAAATCGTAGATTTTCGTGATTTTGTGGGCAAGCAGGAGGCCAGCAACTTTACGCCACTCCTCTTGGATAAAATCCGTGACCGTCTGGCAAAGCAGGAACAGGTGGTCCTCATGCTTAACCGTCGTGGCTACTCTAGCTTTATCATGTGCCGTGATTGCGGTTATGTGGACGAGTGCCCCAACTGTGATATTTCTTTGACCCTGCATATGGATACTAAGACCATGACTTGTCACTACTGTGGCTTTGACAAAGCCATTCCGAGGATCTGTCCTAATTGCGACAGCCGCAACATTCGTTACTATGGGACGGGAACGCAGAAGGCCTACGATGAATTGCAGGAGGTTCTGCCTGAGGCGCGTATCCTGCGCATGGATGTGGACACCACGCGTAAGAAGGGCGCTCATCAGAAGATTTTGGATGCCTTTGGCAAGCATGAGGCGGATATCTTGCTGGGAACGCAGATGATTGCCAAGGGGTTGGATTTTCCAAATGTTACCTTGGTTGGAGTGCTCAATGCGGATACCTCTCTTAATCTACCTGACTTCAGGGCTTCGGAGCGGACTTTCCAATTATTGACGCAGGTGGCTGGTCGTGCTGGTCGTGCTGAAAAGGAGGGAGAGGTCATCATTCAGACCTACAATCCGCAGCATTATGCTATCCAGCTGGCTCAAAAACAGGATTACGAAGCTTTTTACCAATATGAAATGAATATTCGTCGACAGCTGGGCTATCCCCCCTACTATTTCACGGTGGGCCTGACCCTGTCGCATAAGGATGAGCAGCTAGTTATTCGCAAGTCTTTTGACATCTTGCAGCTTCTGCGCAGCCATTTGTCAGACAAAATAAAAATACTGGGACCAACGCCCAAGCCCGTCGCGCGAACGCACAACCTCTATCACTATCAGATTATCCTCAAGTACCGCTTTGAAGATAACTTGGAAGCTGTCCTCAATCAGATTTTGGACTTGACTCAGCAGCCTGATAATAAAGACTTGCGCTTGGTTATTGATCATGAGCCGCAGAATTTTATGTAATACCAGAGACAGCAAGTCTGAGCTTACTATGTTATAATGACTTCAGGCGAAATGAGGGCAGCCCTAAAAGTTGCCTTCCTGCAAAATGCAAAACGGCAGCTGTCCCCTAAATTACCTTCCTGCAAAAATGTAAAACACCAGCTGACCCTGGAACTGATGGTTTGCACTGTTTGCTCGCTAATGATTTAAAGAAGTTACCTTGAAAGGAAAATATATGACAAAATTGATTTTTATGGGAACGCCTGATTTTTCAGCGACAGTTCTCAAAGGCCTTTTGGCCGATGACCGTTACGAGATTGTAGCGGTGGTGACCCAGCCTGATCGCGCTGTTGGCCGCAAGAAACTCATCAAGATGACACCCGTCAAAGAGGTCGCTCTGGCGCATGACCTCCCTGTTTATCAGCCTGAGAAGCTGTCAGGTTCTGAGGAAATGGCAGAGCTGATGACACTGGGAGCAGATGGCATTGTGACAGCAGCCTTTGGTCAGTTTTTGCCCATGAAACTCATCAACTCAGTTGACTTTGCAGTCAATGTTCACGCCTCTCTCCTCCCTAAATACCGCGGTGGGGCACCAATCCACTATGCTATCATCAATGGTGACAAGGAAGCTGGCGTGACCATCATGGAAATGGTGCAAAAAATGGATGCTGGGGACATGATTGCTAAGCGCTCCACACCTATTACAGACGATGATAATGTCGGTACCATGTTTGAAAAGTTGGCGGTGCTTGGTCGTGACCTCTTACTTGAAACTCTGCCAGCCTACATTGCTGGCGAGATTAAGCCACAAGCGCAGGAAGAAAGTCAAGCAAGCTTCTCACCCAATATCACGCCAGAAGAAGAGCGCATTGATTGGAATAAGCCAGCACGTGATGTCTTTAACCAAGTGCGTGGCATGTACCCTTGGCCTGTTGCCCATACCTTGTTAGACGGTAATCGTTTCAAAATCTACGAAGCTGACTTGGCAGAAGGACAAGGACAGCCTGGGCAAATCATCGAAAAAACCAAGAAAACCTTGGTGATTGCTGCTGGACAAGGAGGGGCTCTTTCTCTCAAAACTGTTCAGCCTGCTGGTAAACCCCGCATGCCTATTACAGATTTTCTAAACGGTGTCGGCCGAACGCTTGAAGTAGGTGATGTCCTTGGCCAATGATTGGAAAAAAACTGCTCGTGGAACTGCTCTGATGGTGCTAGAAGATGTCTTTGATAACGGTGCCTACTCTAATATCGCTCTCAATCAAGCCCTCCAAAGCTCTGCCATGTCACAAAAGGACAAGAGCCTGGTGACCGAGCTGATCTATGGAACCGTGGCCCGCAAAATCACGCTGGAATGGTATCTGGCCCACTATATCGCTGACCGCGATAAGCTGGAGCCCTGGGTCTACTATCTGCTCATGGTTAGCCTCTATCAGCTCCTCTATCTGGATAAAATTCCTGCTCACGCCGTGGTCAATGATGCTGTCGCGATTGCCAAAAATCGTGGCAATAAAAAGGGCGCTGAAAAATTAGTTAATGCGGTGCTGCGCCGTGCTTCACAGGAAGAACTCCCAGCTCCTTCTAGCATCAGAAGAAAGAATAAGCGCCTGTCAGTCCTCTATTCAACGCCAGTTTGGCTGGTCAAGAAACTTAGTGAGCAGTACGGTGATGAGCGAGCAGAAACCATCCTTGCCAGTCTCTTTGTTCGTAATAAGGCTAGCATTCGCGTGATAGATCCTGATAAACTCCCTGGCATTGCAGCAGCAACAGGTGCAGAACTTTCTCAACTATCGCCAGTCGGCCTGGTCAAATCTGCTGGGCATTTTGTAGCAACAGATTATTTTGCAGAAGGTGATATCACCATCCAAGACGAGTCTAGTCAGTTGGTGGCACCAACGCTTGATTTACAAGGCAATGAACAGATTTTGGATGCCTGTGCAGCTCCTGGTGGCAAGACTACTCATATGGCGTCTTACTTGACCAGCGGGCACATTATTGCCTTGGATTTGTATGACCACAAGTTGGACTTGGTTAAGGACAATGCTAAGCGGCTAGGAGTCGCTGATAAGATTTCTACCCATAAGTTGGATGCGACTAAGGTTCATGAAGTCTTTGCAGCAGATAGTTTTGATAAGATTTTGGTGGATGCTCCTTGTTCAGGTATAGGTCTGATTCGACGTAAGCCTGATATCAAGTATAACAAGGAAAATCAGGACTTTAACAGTCTTCAAGAAATTCAACTCCAGATCCTGTCTAGTGTTTGTCAAACCCTACGCAAAGGTGGTATAATAACTTATAGCACTTGTACCATCTTTGATGAGGAAAATTTCCAAGTAATCGAGAAGTTCTTGGCATCTCATCCAAATTTTGAACAAGTAAAACTGAGTCATAAACAAGAGGATGTTGTAGTAGATGGCTGCTTAGCTATTACGCCAGAGCAATATCAGACAGATGGGTTCTTCATTGCCCAAGTCAAGAGAATCTTGTGATGTCGAGGAGGAAAACTGACAAGGTCAGAAAGAAAATATTATGGAAATTTCACTTGTAACTGATATTGGGCAAAGACGCTCAAACAATCAAGACTTTATCAACAAATTTGATAACAAAGCAGGCGTGACGTTAATTGTTCTTGCAGACGGTATGGGCGGCCATCGCGCGGGTAATATTGCTAGCGAGATGACTGTTACCGATCTCGGTCGTGAATGGGTCAATACTGACCTGAACAACCCAGAGAACATTCGTGACTGGATGTTGGTAACGCTGGAAGCTGAAAATAAAAAGGTTTACGACCTTGGATTGACTGATGATTACAAAGGTATGGGGACAACTGTTGAAGCAGTTGCTTTTGTTGGTAAAACTCTTATCTTCGCCCATGTTGGCGATTCTCGTATCGGACTTGTTCGTAATGATGATTACCAACTTTTGACTAGTGATCATTCTTTGGTTAATGAATTGGTTAAGGCTGGTCAGCTGACTGAGGAAGAAGCCGCTAGCCATCCACAAAAAAATATTATTACGCAATCTATTGGTCAGTCCAGCCCAGTCTCACCAGACTTGGCTATTCAAGAACTGCAGGCTAATGATTACCTCATTATCAACAGTGACGGTCTGACCAACATGATTTCAAATCAAGAAATCGTCAATGCTTTACAGCAGGAGATTAGTTTGGATGACAAAAATCAAGCCCTCGTTTCTCTGGCGAACGACAGAGGTGGACTTGATAATATCACAATCGCTTTGGTTCACATCGAAAGTGAGGACGCTTAATGATTCAGATTGGCAAATTATTTGCTGGTCGCTATCGTATTCTCAAGTCAATCGGTCGAGGCGGAATGGCGGATGTTTATCTAGCTCGGGATTTGATTCTAGATAATGAAGAGGTGGCTATCAAAGTCCTTCGTACCAATTATCAGACCGATCAAATCGCAGTTGCTCGCTTTCAGAGAGAAGCGCGAGCCATGGCAGAGTTAATTCATCCTAACATTGTTGCTATTCGAGATATTGGAGAAGAAGACGGCCAGCAATTCCTCGTTATGGAATATGTGGATGGCTCTGATTTGAAGAAATACATTCAAGATCATGCGCCGTTGTCCAATAATGAAGTGGTTAGAATCATGGAGGAAGTTCTTTCAGCCATGACTCTTGCCCATCAAAGGGGTATCGTTCACCGTGACCTTAAGCCGCAAAATATCCTTCTTACCAAGGCTGGTACGGTGAAAGTCACGGACTTTGGGATTGCAGTCGCCTTTGCAGAGACAAGCTTGACCCAGACCAATTCCATGCTAGGGAGTGTGCACTATCTGTCACCTGAACAAGCGCGTGGCTCTAAGGCAACGATTCAGAGTGATATTTATGCTATGGGGATAATGCTTTTTGAGATGCTGACAGGGCATATCCCATACGATGGCGATAGTGCTGTGACTATTGCTTTGCAACATTTTCAAAAACCGCTACCATCTATTGTCGCTGAAAATAAAAATGTTCCTCAAGCATTGGAAAATGTTGTTATCAAGGCGACAGCTAAGAAATTAAGTGACCGCTACGCTTCAACATTTGAAATGAGTAAGGATCTGATGACCGCCCTGTCTTACAATCGTAGCAGAGAACGGAAGCTTGTTTTTGAGGATACAGAAAGTACCAAGACCCTTCCTAAGATTTCACCTGTTACACCAGCGAGTGCTTCAAATCAGGAAACTAACGTAAAAAAAGCCAAGCAGGAAGAGCCTGTGGTTAAACATGCGTCAGATAGATTAGCTTTAGAGAAGTCTACAAAGAAGTCTAAAAAGTCAAAGAAATCACGTCGTTTCTTTGGAACTGTTCTGAAAATATTCTTTGCTTTGATTCTGATTGGAGTGGCTGCATTCGCCTACCTCATTCTCACTAAGCCATCAACAGTTAGTGTTCCTGATGTGACTGGCTCTAGTCTTTCTAGTGCAGAGTCTAAAATTGAAAAGGCTGGTCTGACAGTTGGCAGTGTTAAAAAAGTCGAAAGTGATTCAGTTGAAGCTAATCATGTCGTCAGAACAGATCCTAGTTCTGGTACAGCAAGGCGCCAAGGTGCAAAGGTTAACATCTATGTTTCAAAAGGCATAACAAGCTTCACCATGAAGAGTTACATTGATCAGAACTACAAAACGGCTGTTGAAGATTTAAAGTCAAATTATAAGGTTCCTAAATCAAAAATTAAGATTAAGCGTATTTCGACGACGGATTACACTGATGGAACAGTATTTGAGCAGACCCCAAGCGAAGGTGAAAGTTATAATCCTAACGGCAAAACCAAGATTGTCTTGACTGTTGCTAAAAACGATTATATCTCAATGCCAGATTTGACTAACTATTCTTATGCAGATGCAGTCAGCGCCTTGACAGCTTTGGGTATTTCATCTTCTCGTATCAAGGCTTATACCAACTACGGTGCAGGTTATGTCCCATTGACATCACCGGCTTCTACAGCGCTTGTCACAAGCCAAACCCCTTATTTTGGTGAGACAATCAGCCTGTCTAGCAAAGATGAGATTCAATTATATATCTATACAGCACCTATGGAAGCTCCTGCAGCTGAAAGTTCAAGTTCTGAAGTGAGTTCAACGTCAAGTGACAACACATCTTCGTCAAGCACTCAGGATTCTTCAAGTCAGACGGAATCAAGCTCTTCATCGGAACCATCAAGCTCCGCTTCTTCAAATTAACAGGATAAGCCTATTTCGTCAGGAAATAGGCTTTTTTTCTGGTGAAAGGTGCATTTTAGAGTAGTTTTTGGTAAAATGGCAAGGGTAAGAGAGGATAAGAAATGAGAAAATTTCAGTTTTTCCTGCTTGTTGAATGTGTCCTGCTGGGTATGGGAATTATGACCATTCTGGCACATGATTTATCAAGTTTTATTTTAATTTTGGCTCTAATTTTGTTAGCTCTGCGTTTTTATAATCAGGACAGCCGTAATAATTTTCTACTGACAACGAGCTTGATTTTGTTATTTTTGATCTTTATGCTCAATCCCTATATCATCATGGCTGTTGTTTTGGGAATTGTTTATGTTGTTATCAATCATTTTTCGCAAGTCAAGAAGAAAAATCGCCATGCTATTATTGCTTTTCGAGAGCAAGATGTAGAGGCAAAACCCCAGCGGAATCGTTGGATTGGAGTGGATCAGCATGAGTCAGATTATTATGCTTTTGATGACATTAATATCATACGTCTGAGTGGCACTGACGTTATTGATCTGACTAATGTCATTGTTTCAGGCAAGGATAATGTTATCATCATTCAGAAAATCTTTGGGTCAACCAAGGTTTTGGTACCAATTGATGTCGCGGTTAGGCTAGACATTAGTGCTGTCTATGCTAGCGTCCGTTATTTCGACTTTGAAGAATATGACCTACGGAATGAATCTTTAAAATTATGGCGGGAAGAAGATGAGCAAAGTTTGAAGTCTGTCAAGTTGATTATTAGTACTTTGGCTGGAGATGTTGAGGTGCAGCGCCAATGAAAAAACAACATTATCTATTCTTTTTACTTTATTCTAGCGTCATCATTCTTTTTATCATCTTTATCGTTCTTAATAGCTTAGGGCTCAAACTTAGGACGCTTTTGAAAGATTTTTGGGTAGCAGAGCAGTTCGCCTTTTCAGTCTTCTTTCTTATCCTATCTATTACTGTTCTCTTGCTGCTGCTTTGGATGATTCTGGATGACAATAGTAAGCGAAGCATTAATCAAAATCTTCGTCGTATTTTGAACAATCAGCCTATTAAAACTGATCAGGATAATGAAATTAACTTAAATTTGACTCGTCTGTCTAAAAAAATGAATCACTTAACCACCAGTCTGCAAAATACGGAAAATAGCCGAATTTTAAATAGTCAAGAGATTGTGAAGCAGGAGCGTAAACGCATTGCACGTGATCTGCACGATACAGTCAGTCAAGAGCTTTTTGCTTCATCTATGATTTTGTCTGGGGTCTCGCAAAGCCTGGATCATTTGGATAAAAAACAGCTCAAGCTTCAATTGACAACAGTCGAGGAATTATTACAGAATGCACAAAACGATTTACGTATTCTGCTTTTGCACCTAAGGCCAACAGAACTGGAAAATCGAAGTCTATCAGAAGGTTTTGACATGATTTTAAAAGAACTAACAGACAAAAGTAATATTGAAGTTGTTTATCAGAAGAATATCGGTCAATTGCCTAAAACAATTGAAGATAATATCTTTCGTATTGCCCAGGAATTTATCAGCAACACACTCAAGCACGCCAAGGCCACTCGTCTGGAAGTTTACCTTAACCAGACGGAGACGGAATTGCAGCTGAAGATGATTGATGATGGGATTGGCTTTGACATGGATGAAGTTCATGATTTGAGTTATGGTTTGAAAAATATTGAGGACCGTGTGGATGATATGGCGGGAACGGTTAAATTTTTAAGCCAAAAAGATAAGGGGGTTTCGATGGATATTCGCCTGCCCCTAGTGAAAGAAGAGGAAGAAAATGGAGAAAATTAAAGTCATTTTGGTTGATGATCACGAGATGGTTCGCCTAGGTTTGAAAAGCTTTTTGAATCTCCAAGCTGATGTTGAGGTGATTGGAGAGGCTTCAAATGGCCGTGAAGGAATTGACCTGGCCTTAGAACTCAAGCCAGATGTCGTGGTTATGGATCTTGTTATGCCAGAAATGAGTGGAGTTGAAGCAACACTTGAACTCTTGAAAGAGTGGAAAGAAGCCAAAATTTTGGTTCTGACATCCTACCTAGATAACGAGAAAATTTATCCTGTTATTGACGCAGGAGCCAAGGGTTATATGCTAAAAACCTCCAGTGCAGCAGAAATTCTCAATGCCATCAAAAAAGTTTCGCGCGGGGAACTGGCTATTGAAACAGAAGTAGACAAAAAAATTAAAGCACATGATGAAAAGCCAGATCTCCACGAAGATTTGACAGCGCGTGAAAAGGACATCCTGAACTTGCTAGCCAAGGGCTATGATAATCAAACTATCGCGGATGAACTGTTTATTTCATTAAAAACTGTTAAAACGCATGTCTCTAATATCCTGTCTAAATTGGAAGTTGATGACCGCACTCAAGCAGTTGTTTATGCCTTCAAACACCATTTAGTTCCACAAGATGACGAATAAATGCTATAATAATGGTATGACTTTTTCAAAGAGGTAATCATGGACGCAAAAACAAAATACAAGTCTAAAAAAATAAAAATAGTTTTCTTTGATATTGATGAC
The DNA here is from genome assembly GCF_000379985.1 of Streptococcus caballi DSM 19004. Taxonomy (GTDB): domain Bacteria; phylum Bacillota; class Bacilli; order Lactobacillales; family Streptococcaceae; genus Streptococcus; species Streptococcus caballi. Next base: position 10,391 of record NZ_KB904088.1, read on the forward strand.
ACTTTGCGGGTCAAGGATACAGGATACATGCCAGAGTCAATCAAGGCTGTTTTCAAAGGACTTAAAGCCAAAGGAATTCTGACTGGTATCGCTTCTGGTCGTGCTCTTTATGGTGTAGTTCCTGAAATTCGTGCTCTTGAGCCAGACTATTTTGTAACGATCAATGGTTCCTATGTTATCAACAAAAAAGAAGATGAAATTTTCAATAACCCGATTCCAAAAGAGATTGCAAAGCAATATGTAGCCTGGTGCAGGGAAGTCGGGATTGATTATGGCTTTGCTGGGAAGGACAAACCTGTTGTTTCAGCCCGCACAAAACTAATTGACGATGCTATGGTGCCTGTGTATGGCCTTTGCGATGTGGAGCCTGATTTTCATCTTACTAATGATGTTTATCACATGTGGTCTTTTGCGGAAAATAATGCAGAGCTTCAGTTGCCGAAAGACTTGGCTGAGCAGGTGCGTCTTGTTCCTTGGCATATTCATTCGTCTGATGTTGTCAAAAATGGTGTCTCTAAGGCATCTGGCGTAGCCCATGTCCTTGATGAAGAAGGCTTGAAGCCAGAGAATGTTCTTTTCTTTGGTGACGGTCCCAATGACATGGAAATGTTTGATTTTGTTGGCCTCAAGATTGCTATGGGAAATTCAGTCCCTGAAATCAAAGAAAAAGCAGATTATGTTACAGATACAGTAGAAGAAGATGGCATTTTTAATGCCTTGGAGAAATTAGGAATGGTAGAAAAAAAAATAAACTTCCCACAAATTGATCTTACAACCGTTACAGGTCCTGTTGCAACTATAAAAACAAATCATGGCGATATGAAAATCCAACTATTCCCAGATCATGCCCCGAAAACAGTTGCTAATTTTGTTGCTCTTGCTAAAGATGGCTATTATGATGGTGTTATTTTCCATCGTATTATTCCCGAATTTATGATCCAAGGTGGCGATCCAACTGGTACTGGTATGGGTGGTCAATCTATCTATGGTGATAGCTTTGAAGATGAATTTTCAGATGAATTGTATAATGTCCGTGGTGCTCTTTCAATGGCCAATGCAGGTCCAAATACTAATGGTAGCCAATTTTTTATCGTTCAAAATTCAAAAATTCCTTATGCCCAAAAAGAATTAGAACGTGGTGGCTGGCCAGCTCCAATAGCAGCTGCCTACGCTGAACAAGGAGGCACACCACATCTGGATCGCCGCCATACTGTCTTTGGTCAATTGATGGATGAGGCATCCTACAAGGTTCTTGATGAAATTGCCAGTGTTGAAACTGGTGCGCAAGATAAGCCTGTAGAGGATGTTGTTATTGAAACAATTGAGGTGGCTGACTAATGAAAATTGGCGACAAAATCACTGGGACGATTACAGGTATCAAACCTTATGGTGCCTTTGTCGCCCTTGAAAATGGGACAACAGGTCTCATCCATATTTCAGAGATAAAAACGGGCTACATTGACAATATCTACAATGTTCTCTCGGTCGGTCAAGAAGTTCTTGTTCAAGTTGTTGATTTTGATGAATACAGCCAAAAAGCTAGTCTCTCTACGAGGACTTTGGAAGAAGAAAAACATTATTTTCCCCATCACCATCGCTTTTCGAATAATCGCTGTAAGATTGGTTTCAAACCACTTGCAGATGCTTTGTCCGGCTGGACTAAAGAGGGGCTAGATTTTCTTAAAAAAGAATAAAAAATGTTCAAGCAAAAACTTGAACATTTTCTATTACTAATAATTGTAGAAATCAAAAAGTCGGAGGATATTTACTCTTCAAAGTCATAGAGATTTGTTGATAAATAACGTTCTCCATTATCTGGAAGAAGAGTCAAGACTTTCTTACCTGCTCCTAGTTCTTGTGCTACTTTGAGTGCTGCATAGATAGCTGCGCCTGATGAAATACCAGCGAGGAACCCTTCTTGCCCACCTAGTTTGCGTGCCGTTAAGATTGCATCATCAGACGGAACGCGAATAACACTGTCATACGATGTAGTGTCAAGGGTATCTGGAATAAAACCAGTTGAAATACCTTGGATTTTGTGAGGACCAGGTTTATCACCGTTAAGAACAGCTGATTCATCAGCTTCAATACCGTAAACTTTAATATTAGGATTGGCCTTTTTCAATGTGTGCGAAACACCAGAGATGGTGCCGCCAGTACCGATACCAGCAACGAAGGCATCTAGCCCGTCAGCCCCAAAGGTATCCAGAATTTCTTGACCAGTTGTCACTTCGTGAACCTTTGGATTTGAAGGATTAGCGAATTGTAGTGGCACCCAACCATTACGTTCTTTGGCAATTTCTTGCGCTTTGGCAATTGCCCCTTTCATGCCTTCGCTACCTGGGTTAAGAACTAGTTCAGCACCGTAAGCTTGAATGATTTTACGGCGTTCAACACTCATGGTGTCAGGCATAACGATGACTACTTTGTAGCCTTTAGCAGCACCAACCCAAGCCAACCCGATGCCAGTATTTCCAGAAGTCGGTTCAACAATAGTATCACCAGGTTTGATAATACCAGCTTTTTCGGCATCTTCAATCATGGCTAGTGCAATACGGTCTTTGACAGAAGAGCCTGGATTGAAAGCCTCAAGTTTTACGTAAACATCAGCCGCACCTTCAGGAACAACATGATTTAATTTGACAATTGGGGTATTTCCAATAAGTTCAGTAATAGAATGATAGATTTTTGACATAAAGTGCACCTCGAATCTTTTTATAGGTCAAGTATAAGCGTAACGAAGGCCTTTGTAAAATACATTTTTCTTATCACAGTGATAGGTTTTCTTTATCGCTATAAAAGCTAGAATAATTTAAGTCGCAACCCTCTGTCAAAATTTCTGATGCGATAAACTCAACATTAAAGAAAGAGCTTATCAAAAATTCTGACGAGCTAAATATGAGTTACGAGAGTACGTCAAAATTTTTGATGAGCCGAATTCAAGTTGTAAGAGTTGTTAAAATTTCTGATGAGGAATGTTTTTACAGACTAAATAGGTATTTCTACAATTTTTGTGCCAGACTTTTGAATTTCGACTTTTCCGCTGTAAAATTCAGTTAGTTCGGCCAAGGTTTCTTCAATTTTTTCCTCTTCCAAGTAAAGATCTGTTGTTACATTTTCTAGAAATTCAGTATCAAACTCCTGTAAATCATGTTTCTGAAGAAAATTTCCAAAAGTCTGATATTGAGGATAAGTCAGCTTAATCTTAATACCCTCTAATTCCTTGACTTCAACAATCCCGATTTCTTGCAGAGCATGCGCTACACTACCAGAATAGGCACGGATAAGACCGCCTGTTCCTAGTTTAATGCCACCAAAATAGCGGGTGACTACAACCACAAGATTAGTCAACCCCTGTTTTTCAAGGACAGTTAGCATGGGCATACCAGCCGTTCCGCTGGGCTCACCATCATCGCTGGAGCGTTTAATATCGCTGTTTTCGCCAATGATCATAGCAGAGCAGGAGTGATTGGCTTTATAATGTTCCTTTTTGATTTGTGCGATAAAAGCTCGCCCTTCTTCTTCACTACTCACACGTTTCACCTGACAAATGAAACGTGATTTTTTTATGTTGTCATCGACAAGGCCGTCGTTTTTTACTGTTTTATAATTCATAAGAAAATTTTACAAAATTTCTAGAGATTTAGCAAAATTTCTCGAATAAATAGGTGTATGGAAAATTTAGAGGAATACTATGGTCGTCTTTTTACGGAGAGTCAGCTCAACCCCAGCTTGAAAAAAATAGCTCAATCGATGCCAGCCATGACAGAAAGCAAAGGAAGATATTGCTGTAATCGCTGTGGCAGTCAAGTTTCGACAGATAATAGACTTCCTACAGGAGATTATTATTGCCGAGAGTGTATTATCTTGGGGAGAATTTGCAGTACAGACAAACTTTATTATTTTTCCCAGCAGTCCTTTTTTCCTCAAAAAGTATTAAAATGGTCAGGACAACTAACTCCTTACCAAGCTGAAGTATCAGATGGACTTCTTGAGGGGCTAAAATCCAAGAGGGATCTACTCGTGCATGCCGTGACTGGAGCTGGGAAAACAGAAATGATCTATCAGGTTGTGGCCAAAGTTATTGAAAATGGTGGCTCTGTTTGCCTGGCTAGTCCACGAATTGATGTGTGTCTGGAATTATTTAAGCGCCTGAGCAAAGATTTCTCCTGCCCAATCACACTGCTTCATGGAGAATCTGATTCTTATCAAAGAGCGCCCTTGATTGTTTCGACCACCCACCAACTCCTAAAATTTTATGAGGCTTTTGACCTTCTCATCATTGATGAGGTGGACGCCTTTCCTTTTGTGGACAATTCGGTGCTTTATCACGCAGTTGAACAGAGTATCAAGCCTGATGGTGTTAAGATTTTTCTCACAGCCACCTCTACAGACGAGCTGGAGAAGAAAGTGAAAAGAGGGGAGCTGACTAAGCTACATCTTGCACGACGCTTCCATGCTAATCCACTTGTTATTCCTCAAACGGTTTGGCTTACTCAATTATCAGAAAAAATGAAAAAACAAAAACTTCCCCATAAACTGATTCACTTAATTCAGAAGCAGCGACAGACCAGATTTCCCTTACTCCTTTTTTTCCCAAACATTAAAAATGGTCAAATTTTTACTCGGCTCTTGGCCGACTATTTTCCTGATGAAAAAGTTGCTTTTGTGTCAAGTCAAACTGAAAATCGTTTGGAAATTGTTGAACAATTTCGCTTACAGGAAATTACAATGCTAGTTAGTACAACAATCTTGGAACGAGGAGTAACTTTTCCTTGTGTTGATGTTTTTGTTTTGCAAGCAAATCATCGCTTGTATACTCGTTCAGCACTTGTCCAGATTTCAGGCCGTGTAGGACGGTCAGCTGAACGCCCCACAGGGGAGCTTCTTTTTCTACATGATGGTTTGAGTAAGGCGATGCAAAAGGCAATAAGAGAAATCAGAGAAATGAATAAAAAAGGAGGATTTTGATGAACTGTCTACTCTGTCAATCAAGAATAAATGTAAAGGAAAAATTTACCAATCTTCTGCTACTAAATTTTAGTGAGGAGATTATTTGTGAAAGCTGTCATGGGCAATTTCAAAAAATTCAAAATCCGCATTGTCCATCTTGTTATAAAAATATGGAAATAGAGGAGTGTCAAGACTGTCTTTACTGGAAATCTCACGGTAAGGAAGTCAATCATGAGGCATTATATAACTACAACGCAGCAATGAAAGAATATTTTTCAAAATATAAATTTCAAGGTGACTATCTTCTTGGAAAAGTTTTTGCTAGAGAAGTCAGAAAAGCTCTGACAAAATATAAAGATTACAGCATTGTTCCTGTTCCGCTGGGAAAGAATAGGTACAGCGATAGAAAATTTAACCAAGTAACAGCTATTTTAGAGGCCGCAAATATAAACTATCAAGATATCTTGTCGAAAGAGGACACAGAAAAACAGTCAAGTAAAAGTCGAGAAGAACGTTTAGGTATAAAGAATCCTTTTAGTTTTAAGGAGGGAATTAGCATGGGTGATAAGGTTTTAATAGTAGATGATATCTATACAACGGGCGCTACTCTTCAAATTATTTGCCAACTCTTTAGAGAAAGTGGAATAAAAAATGTAAGAACCTTCACAATTGCACGATAAAAGCTTGCAAATTTTCATGAAAGCGATATAATAAAGATAAGGAAAGCGCTTAAGCGCGAGAAAGAGGTATTTTATGATTAAATATAGTATTCGTGGTGAAAACATCGAAGTAACAGATGCTATCCGTAGCTATGTGGAATCTAAACTCGGCAGAATTGAAAAATACTTCAATGCCAATCAAGAACTTGATACTCGCGTAAACTTGAAAGTTTACAGAGAAAAAACTTCAAAAGTTGAGGTCACTATCCTCATTGGTTCTATCACTTTGAGAGCAGAAGATGTTTCTCAAGATATGTATGGCTCAATTGACTTAGTTGTTGATAAAATTGAACGTCAGATTCGTAAGAATAAAACAAAAATTGCTAAGAAACATCGTGAAAAAGTTCCAGCTGGTCAAGTTTTCACTAGTGAGTTCGAAGCTGAACCAAACGAGGAAGTTCCAGCAAGTAAAATTGTTCGTACAAAAAATGTCAACTTAAAGCCAATGGATGTTGAGGAAGCTCTTCTTCAGATGGAACTCTTGGGACATGATTTCTTCATCTATACAGATGCCGAGGATGGCACAACTAATGTCCTCTATAAACGAGAAGACGGTGGTTACGGACTTATTGAAGCAAAATAGCTGAATGAGCGGGAAAATTTCCCGCTCATAAATTTTATGTGAACCATAGTTGACAGGATGGCATAAGTTTAGTATACTGAATAAGCTGTCAAACGGAGCGAGCTGCTGATGAAAACGAGTTGAAAAAACTTTGGAAAAAGTAGTTGACAAGTTGTTTCAGATTTGATAGACTATAGAAGTTGTCTGTTAAGAGACAAAGACCTTTGAAAACTGAACAAGACGAACCAAACGTGCGGGTTGAGACATCGACCTGTTAAGAAAATAAATCTGTCAGTGACAGGAATGAGTAAGATTAAATGAGAGTTTGATCCTGGCTCAGGACGAACGCTGGCGGCGTGCCTAATACATGCAAGTGGAACGCATGATTGATACCGGAGCTTGCTCCACCATTAATCATGAGTCGCG
>NZ_KB904089.1 GCF_000379985.1 Streptococcus caballi DSM 19004
AATCGCTGGGCTTATGTTTGCTTGATCATTGACCTCTTCAACCGTGAAATCATTGGCCTATCCCTTGGTTGGCACAAGACTGCTGACTTGGTCAAAGAAGCCATTCAAAGCATTCCCTACGCTCTGACCAAGGTCAAACTCTTCCATTCTGATCGTGGTAAGGAGTTTGATAATGCCTTGATTGATGAGATGTTAGAAGCCTTTGGCATCACACGTTCGCTGAGTCAAGCGGNTTGTCCTTATGACAATGCGGTAGCTGAGAGTACCTATCGCTCCTTCAAACTGGAGTTTATCAATCAAGAAGCCTTTCGATCACTAGAGGAACTTGCTCTTAAAACCAAGGAATACGTTCACTGGTGGAATCATCACCGTATCCACAGTAGTCTCAATTATCAGACGCCTATGGCTCGGCAATTGAGCGCTTAATCAAATACACTTTATAAATTTTGTACAGAAAAGTGTTGCCTTTTCACTCTAAAGCACATAAAGGTCTAGATTTCTTAGCCTCTCCGGTTAAAGAGGGAACCAAATGGGGTCTGGAAAAGGTCTCTGGTTTCAAATCTTTAGAAAAGGCTGTCCAAACCGGTAAGAATTTGGTAGGTGATGCCAAGTTTTTAGGAAAAGGCATTAAATTCTTAGGAAAAGTCGGGACGGTAGCAACCTTTGCGGAGCTTGGCTTTGAAGGCATCTCTGGCGGTATTGAGGAATACTCTAAATCGAAAGATATTGGCAAAGCAGTCGGTAAAGGTGCACTCAGCGCTGTATCAAGTGTAGGTCCTCTGGAAGGTGCGACTATTGGAGCTACAATAGGTAGTGCTGTTCCTGTAGTTGGAACAACTGCAGGTGCAGTAGTAGGGGGAATTGTTGGAGGAGCTATCCAAATTACTAAATGGATAGAACCCGATTTCTTTGATGATCCGGTAAAAGGAACAAAAAATATTGTTAATAAAGCTGGTAAAGCTATAAAAGGAGCGACCGATGCAGTCTCTGATGCTATTGGTGGATTCGGTAAGGCGCTAGGGTTTGGGTGATAGTTTATGAAGAAAAAATCTATTTTTAAAGCCAGTTTTGAAGAAAGTTTAAACCTAGAAGAAGATGGTTTCCTGCAATATTATCAAAAAGAACAGGATAAAAAAATAATAAAGCTTCCTAAAAAAGGGTATTCTTCTTTAAAAATTAAATTCACTAGTTTAGTATTGACTCTCCTTTTTCCTATTGGTCTTAATTTTATGTTGATACCAATTCTTATGGTTTTACGGGATGACGCTGAAAATCTAACGTTACCGATATCCAAACATGAATTATTAACAGTCGAAGTTTACCTTATTTGCCTCTTGATATGGCTAATACTGGTGCTCATTGGGAAATTGATAAAACGGGAGTACCTCTTTCCGTATCGTTTCCATTTTCATACTGTAACTTATTTGCTTTGGCTTGTTCTAGAATTTGATTTAGCTGGAATTGAAATTACGTTGCCAACATTGACAGTATGGGGAATTTTGGCATTTGTAATAGTAATTTTATTCTTGGGATATTGGATGTTTAGAGTTAAATATCGTAGTATAATAGAACGTTTGTATGCAGAAAAGATAGAAGTTACGAAGCAAGATAAATTTGCTAAAATATTATCAGTTTATGGTATGGGAATTTTAGGATTACTGATATTTATTAAACAATTTTCTCTAATTTTTATAGGTGGAGTTTCTGACTCGCTAAAAGGTTTCGGATTGCTATTGACTTGGTTTGTTCTAAACGTTGGTTTAGTTGCATTATTCATTTTCATGGAATTCCCGTATTATTTGAACGCTTACTACAAATGGAAGTACCCCGAGGAATACCGCGAATGGGAAGGAAAATCCCTTGAAGAATGGTACGGTAAAAGATATTTGAAAAAGCATCCAGAATTACTAGAAAGGGAAGATTACAATCATAATCGCAAAGAAGACACTATTTAACGCCAGTTTTGAAGAGAGTCTAAATTTAGAAGATGACACAGCCTCAAGTGGGTTTATAACTAGAAATCTAAAAGAGACACAAGAGAAGGAGAAATATAGGGAGACTTTAAAATCCTACATCTGGCTTGTTATATTAACTGTCTTATTTATATATGGGCCGAATTGGCTTTTATATGTAGGAAGTGGCTATATATTTGGCCATGTCGAAAATAAACTCATACAACCAGCAGTCTACAATTTCTTACCCAACTGGGTATTTATATCATTAGGCATCATTTGGTTGGCTCTCATTTTGATTGGTAAAAAGTTTTACCAACAGTTTATATTGATTTATAGAGGACAATTTCACTTATTTGTAACTTACTTTTTATGGTTGTTAATTGAATGGAATTTATTTTGTTTAACAGGATTTTATAGCACTCTTGGACTGCTAGGCACAATTTCTTTCTTAATTGTTGATTTTTATCTTGTTTACCTCATCATTAAAGGTAGATGGAAAAATCTTATAAATCTCGTGTACGGTGGTGCTGAGGAAGCAGGTTCAAAAGTAAATACTATTATCAGCAAGATAGTTAACTATTTCATGATTTTTCTGGGACTATTTTCGGTGCTCTGGCTTTTCGTTAAATCCTTTTTAAATTTTAAGGTTGAAGTAGGTAGCTGGTTAGGTGTTCTGGGGTTAATTGCTTTATGGTTCTTCGTGAATATTCTATTTGCATTTTATGAAAGTTATATCATCCTCCCTTTTATGTTACGTGGTTTTTATCGATTGAAATATCCCGAAGAATACCGCGAATGGGAAGGGAAAACACTTGAAGAATGGTACGGTAAAAGGTATTTGAAAAAGCATCCAGAATTACTAGAAAAGGAAGATTACAACCAGCCCCATGATCACAAAGAAGACACTATTTAACGCCAGTTTTGAAGAAAGTTTAAATCTTGATGATGATGGTTTTTTACAGTATCAGAAGAGGGATGTTTTTTCTAAGTTAGAAAAGTCCTATCGGAAAGGTAGACCTACTGTTGGACTTCATATTCAAAATATCATATTGGTTCTCCTTGGACCGATTGCTATAAATTTTATGATTCTCGTTTTTTCGTTATCTTTACACGAGTCCAATCCTAAAGATTTGACAATTCCCATATCCCGATTTACTTTATTAACAACAGAGGTGTATTTGATTTGCCTCTTACTTTGGATATTTCTGATAATACTTGGTAAAATTTTTAGAAAGGGATACATACTACCCTATCGCAATCATTTTCATGTTATTACGTTTATAATTTGGTTTAGTTTAGAGCTTAATTTATTAGCAATTGATGTTTCATTACCAACATTATCCATTTGGGGAATTGTTGCTATCTTTGGCTTGATGTTAATCTTATCCTATGTCATGTTTACCGGCAGAGTTAGACGCCTCAAAACTCTTCTGTATGGAACGGATGTTTCCCCTAGCTTAAGCGATAAAATAGCCAGTAAGCTAGCTGTTTATGGAATGGGGATTCTTGGTTTGGGTGTTATTATCAACTTTATTTTAAAAAGTTTTTCTATAAAATTTTCAACCTCAATGGAAGGTTTAGGTCTTCTTCTGACTTGGATCGTTCTGAATGTAGCTATCATTGCGATGCTTGTATTTCTGGAATTACCTTGTTATCTTCAAGCCTACTACAAATGGAAATATCCAGAAGAGTACCGTGAATGGGAAGGGAAATCCCTTGAGGACTGGTACGGTAAAAGGTATTTGAAAAAACATCCAGAATTACTAGAAAGGGAAGATTACAATCATAATCGCAAAGAAGACACTATTTAACGCCAGTTTTGAAGAGAGTTTAAATCTAGAAGATGATGGTTTCCTGCAATATTATCAAAAAGAACAGGATAAAAAAATAATAGACTTGTTCGGTAACTACATCATCTCATGGTTGATGATGCCACAAATCAACTCAGCTCTTAATTCAAACCGCTTCCTACGATTACGATAGGGCTGTGCCATGATTTGAAAGGTTGTAAATTTGGCATTAAAGTGCTCAACTTCAATACGCATTGGCAACAGTGGCGCTGGGTGCTTCCAAGTGGTCTAAATCAAAGAGACCTGAAGAACGAAGGGTGTCCTCTACCCAGGTAATGGTCTCATTGACAGTTGCCACACCTACACCAAAATCAAATGCCAACAAGCGTTGAGTGGGGTAATAGCGTAAGTAGCGCAAGGTCATGATCAGTTGGTCTTCTATACTTAGACGGCGTGGGCGTCCACCTTTTCGGTGTTGCTCTTGATAAGCGTTAGTGAGATAATCAAGCATCAGTTGAAACGTCTCTTTTTTAACACCTATCAACAATTTGAAATTTTCTGAGTTTAATTTTAAGGTTTTTTCGTAGGCTGTTTCCATAGCTTTAGTATACCACCTCTGAGTTATCGAACAAGTCTATTATTTTTGTGTACTGAAATCAGCTACTGTCACGTTCAAATCGGTCAAGGCTGTCAAAGAAAAGAAAATTTTTAAAAAAGCTATAAAGGTGGAGAAAGAGAAGAATTACATATCAGATCCTATTTTGGTTAAACAAGATGATGTCTATATTTACAAGGATATCTACATTGAACAGGATGAAAATGGTAGAGAGAAAGTAAGTGTCGAGAACGTGGAGGTTTATCCGTCAGATAGTCATATCCCAAACTCTGTTTCGCAATTCTTGAAACAATTCAAATTGGTTTTAAGCACTAAGTAACGATTAATTGTAGTCAGGGCGTTATTGTTCAATTTTTAATATTCCCACTATAAACAGTTTTTTGCTTTGAAATAACAAAGCTACATCTCGGAGAAGTTTGCTATGTGTCATGGGACATATTTTCTCTGAGGTGTTTTTTTGATACCTTGAGTGGTTAACTTCATTTTAGATCTTTCAGTTTGCTTGTCTCGCAAAATTTCATCATATAATTTTTTTGATTTTAAAGAAAACAGCTTGACAATTGGAAACGATTGCAATAAAATAAAATTAACTTAAACGTTTAAGTTGAGCAAGGTTTTCTTTATTAAAATATTTGTGAGGTATTATCATGAAAAAAGGATTTTACATTTTAACAATTGCAGCACTTTCTTTTACTTTAACTGCTTGTAGTCAAAATTCACAAACTAGTAGTTCTTCTGGAACGAGTACATCAGAAGTTTCATCCAATAAGGTAACTTATTATGATAGTGATGGTAAAACTATTTTAAAAACAGCTGAGGTAAAAACGACTGCAGATGCTTTAGAGTATGTTCCAACAAAAGATGGTAAAAATTTTGTTGGTTGGTTTATTAAACCTGATTATTCACGAAAATTGACAGAGAGTAGTAAATTGACAAATAATTTATCACTTTATGCAGGATTCTCAACTTATGAAGCAGATACACGTCAATTTATTGTTGTTGGAAACGGGAACAGTGATGTTTTAAAGGCATCTAATTGGGGAGCTACTGTCAATGATGAACATAAATTGACTAAAGAAGACAGCGATGATAGTAATCTTTACACTATTACATTGACATTAGAAAAAGGAGATGAGTTCCAATTTGCCATTAATAGCAGTTGGGAAAACCAAAGAGGTTTTGGATATTTAGAAGCTACTAGTATTGATGGTGTGACCTATCTTGAAAATTCAGGTGGTCTAGGAGAAACGTCAAGCAAACGTTCGAATATTAAAGTAGCAAAGGCTGGAACATACACATTTACTTTGACCACACATCCTGCCGAAGACACTTATGATACTGAAAACTCTGAATATGCTGATGATAAGAAAGAGTCCTTCAATATTAATAATTTTGATACAATCACATGGACCTATGAAGAGTAAAAAAATATGGGAGCGGGAAAGAACTCAACTAAGTCAAAAAGAGTTCTCCTCACTTCCAAACATCTAGGTTCGGGCTAAAATAGTCCACTGGACTATTTTACTCCCACCCCCGCACAGTTCCAAAGGTTCCCCGAACCTTTGGAGATTGGAAATGAAGCGAACTCTGTTCGCATCAGTCGTAGAGGTCAAATTTGGAGTGTAAAACACGAATTGCTGAGATTTGCTTCGCAAACCTTATCTCCAACCTTTAACAGTCCACTGGACTGTTAAACCCAATCAACCACTGCGCTGAGATGTTGACACAAACCTTGAAAATTGGTGCTGGGCTTTTTGCCTAGTCTCTATACAAGAATGTTATGATTACTAATTTCTGTACGTTGTGAAGCCCATTCAATTGCTTGAAAGACCTTGTCAAATTTTTCTTCAGAAAAATTAGGAATATACAATTTGGTTTCAGAAGATGAAAGTAAATTATTTAAAATTGAATCTATAACTAATATATTTTTATGGTTATTTGAGGTAAGGTCATCTACTGTTTCAATAAAGACTAGAGAGGGAAAAACTTCTTTTAAACGTTCTCTTCTCACAAAATCTTCAATAGGTAGACTCAGAAAAGTAAAATTCTGTCCTTTGAAGTAAGTGTTTGCTAGTTCTTTCAATTTTTGAAGGTCAGAATTAATTTGAAAGAAGAGTGGGTCATTGACGAAACTATCAAGCGCAATCAAAGGAGCGAAATTGGCATTACCAATTCTGTAAAAATCATCTTTATTGATATCTAAAGTCAGTATAACATCAGCTAAATCAAACTTTTCGATATGTGGCTCACTCAGACACATTAAATGATAGTTTTTATCATGAAGAAAATTTGACAATTTATTAATAAAATGAAGTTGTTCAGCTTTTTTTAAATAGGAAGTTGCCTCTTTATAGTATAAAGCGACAATATATGACTTTTGAGTGACGAGTGATTTTGCTGTTTGATTGGGTGTATAGTTGAGAAGATTGATAATTTGTAGAACTTTATTTCGAGTTTCAGGGCTAATTTTTTGATCTTCACGATTATTGATAATGTATGATACGGTAGCCACAGAGACCCCAGCTTCACGAGCGACATCTTTCATAGTAATCTTTTTCATAGATTTGTTATATAAAAAAATGATTAAAAAGTCAAATTATAATTAGCATAGGAGAGTATGAAATGAATGAAGCAGGAATGTTACATATTCCAGATTCACGATACTGTTTTGCATTAAGTAATCATGAGTTGGTCATTAGACTCAGAATGGCAAAAGAAGATAAGAAGACACGTGTTTATCTTCTTTATGGGAAAAAGTACAACTATCATTTTGAACGTAGTAAAGTGGAAATGCCACTAAAATTTGAAGATAAGACCTTTGTCTATTTTGAAATCAAATTAAAACTAGAAGACACTCGATTGGCTTATATTTTTAAATTGGATAATGATAATCAACAGTACTATTTCAGTGAAGATGGTCTAACAAAAACATATGATTTTGATAATGGTTTTTATAATTTCTTTCAAATGCCATACATTAATGAGGTAGATATTTTTCCAACTGTTGACTGGATGAAAGAGAGTGTTTTTTATCAAATTTTTGTAGATCGTTTTTCGCAAGGAGATTTTGATAAAAATCAGGATTATATTGATATGAAGTGGGGAGAGAAACCAACTCCTAAAAATTTTGCAGGAGGTGACTTAAGAGGTATTATCAATCATCTTGATTATCTCTCTAATTTGGGAATCACTGCAATCTACCTAACGCCAATCTTTAAGTCCCCATCAAATCATAAGTACGACATCATTAATTACTATTCGATTGATGAACATTTTGGCTCTTTAGGAGATTTAAAAGAGTTGGTTGAAAAAGCTCATCAAAAAGGTATGCGTGTTATTTTAGATGCGGTTTTTAACCATTGTAGTATGGAGTCAAAGGAATTTTCAGATGTTATGACCAAAGGTGTCAATTCTCCTTATTATGATTGGTTTTTGATCAATGGCGATTATCCAGATCCTGAAAGCGTTAATTATGAATGTTTTGCTTCTTGCAACTATATGCCAAAATGGAATACTTCTAATCCAAAAGTTCAGGAATTTTTGATTAATGTCGGCTTATATTGGATTAGAGAAGCAAATATTGATGGTTGGCGATTAGATGTATCAGATGAAGTTTCTCATGATTTTTGGCGTCAATTTAGAAAAGCAATCAAAGCTGAGAAATCAGATTGTGTGTTGATTGGTGAAAATTGGCATGATGCTTATCCATACCTAATGGGGGATCAGTATGATAGCATTATGAATTACGCTTTTACTAAAGCCTGTTTAGATTATTTTGCTTTTGATAACTTCAATGCGTTTGATTTGTCTCATCGATTAAACCAAATTTTGATGAGAAACAAGAGTCAAGTCAATCAAATGAATCTAAATTTACTTGATTCTCATGACACTCATCGTATTTTAACACAAGTTGGAAAATCAAAAGATAAATTACTAGCTGCTATCGCTCTAATGTTTGCTTTTCCGGGTGTTCCTTGTCTCTATTATGGAACGGAAATTGGTCTTGAAGGTGGTTATGATCCAGATTCACGTCGAACTTTTGATTGGGACGAAAAAAATTGGGATAAGGAATTTTTAAATCATATAAAAGCGATTATTTCTATGAAAAAGAATAAATGTATCCAAAATGGTGATGTTTCTATCTCGAGTAAGGATGATTTACTTATCATCAAACGTAAATGGAAACAGAATGTTTTGACTTTTCAAGTTAATTTAGGAGCTAAAAAACAGGAGGTCGTTTTATCGGAGTTTATTCTATTGGACAAAGGAGTGCAAGAAAATAGATTTTTATTACCATATGGTTATGTCTTTTATGAAACATAGGAGAAGATAATGAAACTAAAAACATTAAGTGCTATTTCCCTAACAGTGATTCCAAGTTTAATTTTAGCAAATTTTTGTCATCCTTTTCCTTCAAACCAGACTAATTCTACTGGTGAGAGTAGTATTTTTAACGGTGAGTTAGAAAAAGGAGCTGTTATTAAAGTTCTTGAAAATAATACAGCAATTTCTAAAGGTTACTTTTCTGAGTTAATTGCGGCTTTTAATGAAGCTTATTCGGATTATAATATAACGGCAGTAGATGCTAATACAGACCAATATGTTGATTTGGCTAATGATGGTCCTTATGGTTATGGACCCGATGTTTTATATCAAGCTAATGATGTTATCATGCAGTACGCAGAAGATCAGCATATATACCCATTACCTGTGGAAGAGCTAGATGCTTATGATACAACTTCTTCGGCAGCATGGAAAGCCTTTGAAGTTGAGAAAGATGGTACGACTTATACTTGTGGTGTACCCGTTAATGTTCAAACGCCTATGCTCTACTATCGGAAGGATTTGTTACCAAGCGATTGGCAGGAAAATTGGGATGATAATAACAATGATATTCCTGATATGATCGAAACTTGGTCCAGTTTACTAGAATTTTCACAGGAACGTCATGCTGAGAATGCTTCCCAATATGGTTACATGGAATCACTTTATGATTCGTATTTCTCAAGTGGTTTTCTCTTTTCTTATGGAGCTTATATCTTCGGTGATAATAATACAGATACTAACGATATAGGTTTTGCGGCTGGTGATGCTGAAAAAGGGGCTAAAATTATTCAACAACTGGCTTCTGCTATGAATGAAGAAAGCATTGACGATACGATTACGACTAGTGCGTACAGTAAACTAGCAGATGGAACCTATTTTGCAACGATGTCAACTCCTGATGTTTACTCAACGTTTTTAGATGAGTTAATAAAAACTTATGAAAACGAAGGAAAATCTGAGGAAGAGGCAAAAGAGTTGGCTAGTGAAAATCTTGTAATGGTTAGTCTGCCACAATTGCCAGAAAGCGGTGATTTAACGGATGAGTCTTCAGAATTGATTGATACCAAAACGATGGGTGGCGTTAATGGTTACGCTATAAGCGCTTATACGAATTATCCGAATGCAAGTCTTGCTTTTATTAATTTTGCTACTAGTTATGAAAATATTGTTAAGCGCTATGAGATGTTGGGTATAGTACCTACAAGAGAAGATGTGGTAAAAGAAATTGGTGGAGTAACAGAGGCTGTATACGAAAATCTTGAAAACGACAATATTGTTCTTATGCCATCAAATGCAGCAGTTTCACAAATTTGGACACCAACACAAACTTTTTTTGCTGATATCACAAAGGATGTTTTTCGCTCTGAATCTGATAAAAAATATAAAACAAATGAAGAGCTTAAACAAGGGCTAGAGAAAGTGACACAACAGATTAGCGATGCTATTCACACGTTAGAATAGGAGAAAAGATATGTTTAAGCGAGGAATAAAAGCTTTAAGGGAAACATCTGTTGAAGCTAGGACATCCATATTTTGTATGGGATTTGGTCAATTCCTTTATGGACAAAAAGTTAAAGGGATATTATTTTTTGGAATAGAATTAGCATTTTTGAGTTATTTTTTCTTAAGAGGTTTTCAAGATATGGTTGGTTTCTTCACTCTAGGTACTCAAAAAGCTGATACTTGGTTTGGTATAGAGGGTGATAATTCCGTTATCATGTTACTCATGGGGATTTTGAGTTTTATTTTATTAGCACTTGCTTTATACCTATACTACCTCAATGTAAGAGATGCCTTACATCTTGAGCAACTTAGGCGTGAAGGTAAGAAAATACCAACTTTCCGAGAAGAAATTGCAATTATTATGGACAGAGATTTTCCGTTTTTCGTATTGTCTGTACCAGTTTTGGGAATTATGGTTTTTAGTGTTCTACCTATTATTTTCATGATTTTAATTGCATTTACTAATTACGGTGGAAAGATAGTCCCCCCTGAATTAGTAAGTTGGGTTGGACTGAAGAATTTTGTCAAAATTATTTCTCTTTCTCAATTTGCCCCAACTTTTTTCAAAATACTCAGTTGGAATATTGTATGGGGAATTTTATCCACGGGACTGAATTATTTTGGTGGTTTAGCATTGGCATTGCTTTTCACAAATAAGCGTGTTAAAGGAAATGCAATCTGGAGAGCTTTTCCAATTTTAGCTTACGCAATACCAGGTTTTATCAGTTTACTAGCTTTTAAATTTATGTTCTCTTATGGTGGGCCAATCAACCAAATCATACAAGGTTGGGGACACCAAGCCATAGGCTTTCTTGATGTTGATGCAAAATGGTCAGCGCGTGTTATTGGGCTTTTAGTAAATGCTTGGATTGGGGTGCCGTCTATTATGCTTTTAGCAACTGGGTTATTATCTAATAGAGATGAATCGCTTTATGAAGCTGCAGAGATTGACGGGGCGAATAAGTGGGCGCAATTCACAAAAATTACGTTGCCATACATCATCACAGCAACCACTCCTGTTCTTATTGGTCAATTTGTAGGGAATTTCAATAATTTTGGTATTTTTTATTTCTTAAGGGGCGGTCTGTATTTGGATAATTACTTTTTAGCGAGTGATACAGATTTGCTGATTAATTGGTTATACAACCTTTCTATTGATAATAATTATTATAGTATTGGAGCTAGCATTAGTTTGGTTATTTTCCTCTTAACATCAATTGTTTCACTATCAGTTTATGTTCGTTCATCATCATATAAAGAAGGAGGAAATTTCTCATGAAAAAATGGTCAAATATTTTTCAAACATCAGGAATTTATCTCGCGCTTCTTTTGGTGAGTTTTATATTTCTGTTTCCATGTTTATGGTTGATATTAGCTTCTTTTTCAAAATCAGGAACTATCTACTCCTTTGAAGGATTTTTTCCAAAATCTTATAGTTTAGATAGTTTTACAACCCTGTTTACAGATACCGATTTATATAACTATCCTAAGTGGTTTATGAACACCCTTTTTATTGCAACAGCGAGTTGTATTTTGGGAACGCTATTAGTCATTTTAACAGCTTATGCGATATCTAGATTTCAATTCAAAGGGAAGAAAGCATTGATGAAAACAACTATGGTTCTTGGGATGTTTCCTTCTTTCATGGGAATGATTGCAGTTTACTTATTAATGACTCAATTTAACTTGATAAACCGACTATGGGGATTGATTTTAATTTATAGTGCTGCAGCGCCAATGGGGTACTTGACACAAAAAGGATTCTTTGACACCATACCTCATAGCATTGATGAAGCGGCAAGGATAGATGGTGCGACAAGCTTTCAAATTTTTTGGCATATTCATTTACCGCTATCTAGACCGATTATTACCTATACAGCTTTGACAAACTTTGCTTGGCCTTGGAGTGATTTTATTCTACCTAAATTATTGTTAAAAGAAAAAAATCTTTATACGGTCGCTGTTGGCTTAATGAATTTGGATGAAACTGAATTTGCTCGTTTTGCAGCAGGAAGCGTCTTTATAGCAGTTCCGATTGTAATACTTTATTTTTTACTTGTTAAAAATATGGTAAGTGGCATGACAGCAGGAGCAGTGAAATAAGGAGAGAAGAATATGAAAAAAAAGAATTTTAAAGTTTTGTTTAGGAGCAGCAACATTAACAACTTTGATGGCTGTGTCTTTTCTGCAAAATACTGTTTTTGCGAAAAGTTATAATTCTGTAAGTAATAAGGTAGATTTTTCGTCAGATGTCATTTATCAGATTATTACAGATAGATTTTATGATGGTGATATTACTAACAATCCAAGTGGTGATATTTTTGATCAAAGTAACCTTAGAAAATATCATGGTGGAGATTGGAAAGGTATCATTGAAAAGATTGAAGATGGTTACTTAACAGAATTGGGAATAACTGCAATTTGGATTTCATCTCCTGTTGAAAATATCACAACATTAGATCCAACAAGTAATAGCGCTTCTTATCATGGATATTGGACTAGAGACTTTTTTAATACTAATTCGGCATTTGGATCACAAGATGATTTTAAAGAATTAGTATCTGTTGCTCATCAAAATAATATCAAAGTAGTAATTGATTTTGCTCCTAACCATACATCAACTGCGGAGTATACTGGATATACTTTTCCAGAAGATGGCTCGTTATATAAAAATGGTAACCTAGTAGGATCATTTTCTAACGATGTAAATAATATTTTTAATCATGAGTCTTGGACAGACTACAGTACCTATGAAAACGGTATCTACCACAGCCTATATGGTTTAGCTGACTTGAATAACTTGAATCCAACTGTTGATAATTATCTTAAGGAAGCTATAGATACTTGGATAGATTATGGAATTGATGGTATCAGGGTTGATGCTGTAAAACATATGTCACTAGGATGGCAAAAAAATTGGTTAAGTCATGTTTATGAAAATACTGGATTATTTGTTTTTGGTGAATGGTATACTGGAGGTACTGTCGCAGAGGAAGATATGACATCGTTTGCTAATGATAGCGGTATGAGTCTATTAGATTTTAGATTTGCAAACGCAATTAGAAATCTTTATTCAAATAGTGCGTACACCATGCAAGATTTTTACGATGTCTTAAAAGCAACAGAGAGCGACTATGAAGAAGTTAACGATCAGGTAACATTTATTGATAATCATGATATGAGTCGTTTTTCAACGTTAGTTAACAATAATCAATCAGCAGTTAATCAAGCTTATGCACTATTATTGACTTCTCGAGGAGTACCAACAATTTATTATGGAAGTGAGCAATATGATGAAGGAACAAGTGACCCAGATAATCGAGCTGATATAAGTTCGTTTAATCAGAACACTATTGCTTATCAAGTAATTAGCAAATTAACGAACATAAGAAAAAATAATCAAGCATTGGCTTATGGATCTACCGAAGAAAGATGGATTAACTCAGATGTTCTTATTTTTGAAAGGAAATTTGGCTCAAGTGTAGCTTTAGTTGCTGTAAACAAGGGAAGTAGTAGTTATCATATTGATAATTTATATTCAAATTTACCTTCAGGGAACTATAAAGATCAACTTGATTCACTGTTATCGTCTGGATCTATTTCTGTAAATAATGACGGAGTTGTTAATGCGTTTGATCTTGATGGGGGCGAAGTAGGAGTCTGGGTGTATGATGGTGATACTGATACTGTTACTATTGGGGATATTGATCCATCAGTTGGTATTGTAGGTAACGAAGTTACAATTACGGGTAGTGGATTTGGTAATAATACTGGTCAGGTTAGATTTGGAACAACTGTAGCAACTGTTACAAGCTGGTCGGATTCATTAATCAGGGTTAAAATCCCAACTGTTTCTGCAGGTGATTACGATGTTACAGTAACTGGTAGTAATGGTAGTGAAGATACTTTCTTAGATTTCGAGGTGCTAACATCAAGTCAAATTCCAGCTAGATTTATTGTAAACAATGCTGAAACGTTGTACGGTGAAAATGTTTATATTGTTGGTAATGTTAGTGAACTTGGGAATTGGAATCCTGATAAAGCGGTTGGAGTCTTCTTTAATTCAACAGCAACAATAGCTCAGTATCCATCATGGTTTTATGATATAAATGTTCCAGCCAATACCCAAATTGAATATAAGTTTATCAAAAAAAATCAAGCTGGAGAAGTTGTTTGGGAAGGTGGAGAAAATCATACTTTAACAACAGGGACTACAGCAGAAATTATTGAACAAAATTGGCAAAAGTAATAGTGGTTGTATTATATAGTTATTCAGTTTGCTTGTAGTATTAGCTCCGTCAGTTTTGGGAGAGAGTAGTGGATGTGAGAAATACCACGAACAAATCTGCAATAAATCGCTATGCTGAGATGTTCATACGAACCATGAAGAGTGAAGAAGGACTTTTTGTTTGACCTCCCATTCATTGTAGTAATAAATGAAAAGGCAACAGTTTTCTGTACAAAATTTATAAAGTGTGTTTATTAAGCAATGATTCTCCTAGTCATGGGTGTTTGGTAATTGAGACTACCATGAAGGCGATGATGATTCCACCAGTGGACATAATCCTTAGTTTTAAGAGTTAATTCTTCTAGCGAATGGAAGGTTTCTTGGTTGATAAACTCAAGCTTAAAGGAACGATAGGTACTCTCAGCCACGGCATTGTCGTAAGGACAGCCAGCTTGACTCAGTGAGCGGGTGATGTCAAATGCTTCCAATATCTCATCAATCAAAGTATTGTCAAATTCCTTGCCTCTATCTGAGTGAAAGAGCTTGACTTTGGTCAGAGCATAAGGAATGCTTTGAATGGCTTCTTTGACCAAGTTAGCGGTCTTGTGCCAACCAAGGGATAGGCCAATGATTTCACGGTTGAAGAGATCGATAATCAAGCAAACGTAAGCCCAACGATTGGCAACACGGACATAGGTTAAGTCCGTCACAAGAGCTTCAAGTGGCTTCTGGTGGTCAAACTGTCTCTCTAAGAGATTTGGAACGGGTGCTTCATTCTTCCCTTTAGACTGCGGTTTGAAGGTAGCCTTCTGGTAAACAGAAACCAAATTCAATCTCTTCATGATGCGACGAATCCGACGGCGAGACAAGTTGATTCCTTGTGCTTCCAGACATTTTTTTATCTTCCTGGCTCCGTACCTAGACTTACTTTCGAGGAAGATAGATTTGATTTTTTCTCCAAGTTCTGCTTCAGATACTGGTTTAACAGCCTTATAGTAATAGCTAGAACGTGGAAGGTTCAACCAGCGACACATGGCTGAGATGCTGTATTTGTCCTTGTTAGCGGTGATTACTTCTCTTTTCGTGCCATAATCACCGCCGCTTGCTTTAGGATATCTAATTGCATTTCCAGTTCTTTATTGCGTTTTCTGAGTTCTATCAACTCACGTTGTTCATCTGTCAGATTATCGACAGTTTTAAATGAGCCAGTCGTTCTTGCCTGTCTGATCCACTTATCAAAGGTTGA
>NZ_KB904090.1 GCF_000379985.1 Streptococcus caballi DSM 19004
GAAGCGCAAAGAAACCATTGAACGCCTCTTTGGAACAGCCAAAGAGTACCACAATCTCCGTTATACAAGAGAAAAAGGCAAGTCCAAAATGGAAGATAAGGTTGGACTGACTTTGGCGTGTTTAAATCTCAAAAAATTGGTAAAAATAAGGGCAGGCAAGCTTTTTTATTTTGGACAAATACCCTCTATTTTAGTAAACAGAGGCGATTTAAATTCTATAAACAGAAAAAGACAAACATCAATCGAGATGTTTGTCTTCATTCTGAGAGAATCAGATGATTCTCTTTTTTATCTGTATTATGATACTCATTCTAGTCCACTTGTGAACCAGTCAATTTAGCAGCATCAGAGATATAATCCTTGTACTTGCCTTCTTTTTCTAGCTTTTTGATCACCTTGTCCACTGTCTTCTTGAGTTCACCGCTGTTTTTAGGCATGGCTACCGCTTTGGCATCGCCGTCTCCTGTCTTAAGAGCAAAACTAGCAAGGGCAAGGTCTGAATTTTGAGTTAGGTAACCTTCAGCTACTGGTTTTTCTAAATCAACAGCTTGAACTTGACCTGATTTTAATTCATTAATAGCCTCACCCATAGCTGTCAAAGAAATGATGTTAGACTTAGTCAACTGATCCTTAGAAAGTCCCTCCTCAATAGTTCCCTTTTGAACAGCAACTTTTTTGCCAGACAAACTAGCAACTGATGTATAGGTGTTAACATCCGATACTTTGACCAAGAGTGCATTTTCTGTCTCATAGTAAGGCTTAGAAAAGTCGTAAACTTTAGCACGCGCTTTAGTGTATGACAAACCTGAGATAGCCATATCAGCCTTTCCTGTCTGAAGGCTTGAGAGGACATTGTCAAAGCTCATTGAAGACAATTCCAGTTTAACATTTAATTCTTTAGCAATAGCCTTGGCTAGCTCAATATCAGCACCGACAATAGTATCTTTGCCATTAACCAAAGCCTTAAATTCAAAAGGAGCATAGTCAGGGCTGACGGCTACAACCAATTTTCCTTTTTCTTTAATGGCAGCTTGCGAATCTTTCTTAGAAGATGAGCCACAAGCAGCTAGACTAAAAACAGCAAGAAGCGAAACCGCTCCTAAAAAAATCTTTTTCATTTTCATATTTATTCTCTTTTCTTTTTACTAAAACCTAGTATACGTGTACTTTATTCATTTGTCAATGATATTATGAATAAAAATTCAATCAATTGTGTAAACATTGTGATAAACGTCTCAGACCTTCTTTCAGAATTTCTGTTGAACAGCAATAGCCTATGCGAACATGGCCTTCAATATCAAAACGATTTCCTGGTACCACTAAGACTCCGTAATCCTGCAACAATTTTAGACAGAAGTCTTCTATATCTAGGTTTACCTTTAACTTGACAAATGATGTGGACACATGTACAGGGGCAATCAGCTCTGCCATTTCCTCAGAAGCCACCCATTCCTGCAAAATTGTTAAATTACGAGAGACAATCTTCTGATTACGCTCCAAGATTTTGTCACGGTGATCAAGAGCCAAACTAGCAACCATATCATCAAAAACACCCGCACAAATCATAGTATAGTCGCGATAATCTTTAAGCAGATCAGTCACCTGACGGTTGGCAGCTACCCAGCCGACACGAATACCAGGAAGGGAGTAAGTTTTAGAAAGGCTGTTAACTGAAACGCCCTTGTCGTAGAGATCGGCGATAGCAGGTACTTTCTTATCAGAGAAGGAGTGGTAAACTTCATCCGACAAGATGTAGGCATCACAAGACTTAGCAATCTCAACCAGTTCTTTGAGATAAGGCTCATCCATGACTGCTCCTGTCGGGTTGTTAGCATTGTTGATGCAAATCATCTTGGTTGAGGGTTTAATCAGCTGGCGCAGCTCATCCAAATCTGGCAGCCAATTAAGTTCTTCTCTGATCTGCCAGAAATCAACTTTGGCACCTAACGACCTAGGAATATCATACAGCTGCTGGTAACTGGGGTAAAGGGAAATAACATGGTCTCCTGCTTCCACCAAAGCATATAAAACCAGCATATTAGCACCCGTTGCACCATTGGTTTGTAAAATATTTTCTGGCTTGATATGATCATATAAGCTAGCAGCTGCTTGTTTAAATTGAGGAGAGCCTTCAATCCAACCGTAGTTCAATTTTTTATGGGCTAATTCCTTAAAAAAGGCTTGCGCGTCGGTTCCTGTTAAATCAAATAATTCGTCCAGTGTCAGCGAATCAATAGACACACCTGCAATGTCATAGATGGCGCTTTTTTCGTGAACATTTAGCCACTCTTCTACTCCAAAACGGGGTAATTTCATACTTTTTCCTCATTCTATTGCGATTGTCACCTTTGATAATACTGAATAAAAATAACAAAGTCAACTGTTTTGATAAAACAAAATGAAAAGCCTACTCCTTAAAGTAGACTTTCACCGCCTAATGCGCTTATTCAGATTTTGATGTGCTGTCTGATACAGAGAGATTGTAAGCATCTTGAACAAACTTATCAATGTCACCTGATTTTTTCAGCTTTTTGATAACCTTGTCAATTCTTGCTTTCAGAGCCTTACTTCCTTTTGGCATAGCAACTGCGTAGGCATCTGAATCCCCTGATTTCAATTTGACGTCAGCGACAGCTAAATCATCATTCTTAGCTACATAAGCTGCTGCAATCGGCTTTTCAAAAACTACGGCATCTACTTGGCCGTTTTTGAGTTCGTTAATCATTTCCCCATTTTGCACGAGAGAAACGATTTTAGCTCCCTTCAGTTGTTCTTTTGCTACTGTTTCTTGGATGGTCCCTTTTTGCGTCGCTACTGACAAGTTATTGAAATCACCTGTTGATTTATATTTATCCAGCGCAGCTTTTTTGACGATGACCACATTAACCGACTCATAGTAAGGTGTTGAGAAATCGTAAGCTTTTTGACGTTCCTTGGTTGCAGAAATCCCTGAGATAGCAATGTCAGCTTTTTTAGATTGAAGACTGGCAAGCACATTATTGAAAGACATAGATGAATAGTTGACTTTTACACCCAATTCTTTACCGATGGCCTTGGCAATTTCCACATCTGCCCCAACTATAGTATCTTTTCCGTTGACTAGGGTCTTAAACTCAAAGGGTGCAAATTCTGGGTTCATCGCCACAGTAATGGTGCCTTTATCTTGAATATCCTTAACAGAAGTGTCTTCTTTGGAACCTGTGCCACAAGCAGTTAATAAAAATACTGAGCTAGTAAGAGCTAGACCGCTAAACATTTTCTTGAAATTCATAATCTTTTTCTCTTTTCTTATTTGATATGTATACATTATATTTTATATTTATTCATTTGTCAATACATATTTTTATAAAAATACAAAAACAACCTAGCCTAAGCTAGATTGTTTTAATTAGCTATATTTATTTATGATCGAATCCTTAGTTTGAATGCCAAATATCTTCGTTGTACTGAGCGATGGTGCGGTCAGATGAGAAGAAGCCAGCTTTAGCAATGTTATGGATAACTTTCTTATTCCATGCGTCTTGATCTTCGTAGTCAGCAAGCACTTGCTCTTTGATAGCGATGTATTCTTTCAAGTCAATCAATGTCATAAACCAGTCTTTGTTGATAAGTTCATTGTAAAGACGTTCTAAGCGTTCTTCGTTGCCAAGAGCGACGACTTTATCATTAACGATGAAATCAACTGCTTCTTTGATGTCTGCATCATTTTCATAATAGTCAGCTGAAACATAGCCACCTTTTGCATAGAGATCAATGATGGTGTCAGAATCCTTACCAAATGTGTAGATATTGTCAGCTCCTGCTAGCTCTGCAATTTCCACATTGGCTCCATCCATAGTACCTAAGGTCAAAGCACCATTAAGCATGAATTTCATATTACCTGTACCAGAGGCCTCTTTTGAGGCAAGTGAGATTTGCTCTGAAATATCTGTCGCAGGAATAAGGTGTTCAGCCACTGTTACGTTGTAGTTTTCAACCAAGTGAACATTGAGGTATGGGCTCACTTCAGGATCATTGTTGATGAGCTCTGATAAGCAAAGGATAAGGTGAATAATATCTTGAGCAATCGTATAGGCTGGAGCTGCTTTACCACCAAAGATAACAGTCACTTTGCGTTTTGGAAGATTACCCTTCTTGATATCCAAATATTTATGAATCACATAGAGAGCATTCATTTGTTGGCGCTTGTACTCGTGGAAACGTTTGATTTGGGTATCAATGATAGAATTTTCGTCAAGCTCAATGCCTTTATTCTCCTTGAGGTAACGCTTAAGAGCCAATTTGTTGTGATGTTTTATTTCTGCCAATTTAGCATGGACTGCTGGATCACTAGCAAAAGCATCCAATTTTTCCAATTTAGCAGAGTCTGTCAAATATTCATCGCCAATCAATTCTTTGATATAATCAGCCAAGTCTTGGTTGGCAAATTCAAGCCAGCGACGGAAAGTGATACCATTCGTCTTGTTGTTGAATTTAGCTGGATAGATATCATAGAACTGTTTCAATTCGCTGTTTTTAAGGATTTCGGTGTGAAGAGCCGCAACTCCGTTAACAGATGTTGAGAAATGAATGTCCATATGGGCCATGTGAACACGACCTGATTCATCAATAATTTGAACAGCTGGGTCAGTGTACTTGTCACGGATAAGGGCATCTAATTTTTTAATGATAACAACCAAGTGTGGTACAACTTCATCAAGATAATCAAGAGGCCATTTTTCAAGTGCTTCTGCCAAGATTGTGTGGTTTGTGTAACCAACCATCTTGCTAACGATTGAAACAGCTTCATCAAAGTCAATGCCATGTTTTTCTGTCAAAAGACGGATAAGTTCAGGAATGACCATAGATGGGTGTGTGTCATTGATTTGCACATAAGCGTAGTCAGCCAAGTCATGAAGATTTGAGCCACGTTCAATCGCTTCATCAATCAAGAGCTGCGCTGCATTTGATACCATGAAGTATTGTTGGTAAATGCGGAGCAATTCACCATTTTTATCAGAATCATCTGGGTAAAGGAAAAGTGTCAAGTTCTTTTTGATTTCAGTCTTATCAAATGAAATACCATCATGAATCAAGCCGTAATCAAGACCATCAATATCGAAAAGATTGAGATAGTTTTTAGTGTCTTTTTTGTAACCAAGAACATCGATACGATCCAAACGAGATTTCAAAGTGAAATCTTTGAATGGCACATCATATGAGATGTCTGTTGGAACCAACCAAGAATCATTTTCAATCCAGTAGTTAGCTTCTGCTTCTTGTTGGTTGTTTTTGAAAACTTGCTTGAAAAGTCCGCAGTGGTAGTTTAGACCAACACCTTCACCATTGATTCCAAGGCTAGAGATGGAATCGATGAAACATGATGCCAAACGGCCAAGTCCACCGTTCCCAAGAGATGGTTCTGGTTCAACATCTTCAACTTCTGCAATTGATTTACCAGCAGCAGCCAATTCTTCTTTGATATCTTTGTAAATGCCAAGGTTAATCAAGTTGTTTGACAAAAGTTTACCAATCAAAAATTCTGCTGAGATGTAGTAAACCTTACGTTTTGCAGTGTTTTTAGCTTTAGAAGCAGCAGCTTCCTTAACAAAATCCAACAAAAGATAGTAGATTTCTTCATTGCTAAGACTTGCGAGGTTTTTGTTTTGTGTTTCAAGATAAGTTGTAAATGTAGTCATGAGTTTTCCTTTTTATAAAATATCTATTTTAGTTTATGATAATAACAATAATGTCTTGATGTTTTCTTAAGCGGCAAAATAATATTATTTATCTTGTGCTTTAAATGTATTTTTACGAGCGTAGAGAGAAGTGATTTCCTTCAAGAAAGCCTTACGCTCTGCTGTTAGATCTTCTTTTAGCATACGCCATTGCCAGTTGCCGCCAACTGTATTTGGAATATTCATGCGGCTATCTGCTGGTTTGTCAAGGAGATCCTGCATACAAGTAATAGTAGTCTTACTTACTGTAGCATATAGATTTCTTAACAGGGCTTGCGTGATTGGTTCATCTTTTTGACGACGAATATAAGCATCTGCATAATTTTGCTGCTCTTCTGTCAGATTCTCATACCAGCCATTGATAACCTCATTATCATGAGTTCCTGCATAAGCAACTGTGTCAGCAATATAGTTGTGCGGAATATCAATGCTGCTACCAGTCGTATCGTAGAAGCCAAATTCTAAGATTTTCATGCCTGGGAAGCCTGTATCAGCCAGCAACTTCTCAGCTTTTTCATCAATGTAGCCAAGATTTTCAGCGATGATGGGTAATTCACCCAGGGCATCTTTAACTGCTGCAAAGAGATCGTAGCCTGGACCAGCTTTCCATTCACCATCATTAGCTGTCTCATAATCACCGCGGATTTCCCAATAATCTGAGAAGCCTTTAAAATGATCAATTCGAAGCAGATCATAAAGTTTGATGCCTTCCTGAATGCGGTAAACCCACCAAGCGTAGTTAGTTTTAGCATGGTTTTTCCAATCATAAATTGGATTGCCCCAAATCTGACCGTCATCACTGAAATCATCTGCTGGACAGCCTGCTATACAAGTTGGTTGCCTATTAGCATCCAATTTGAAGAGTTCAGGCATGGTCCAAACTTCCACACTATCCGCAGACACATAAATCGGCATGTCGCCAATGATTTGAATGCCATTCTTATTAGCATAAGCTTTCAAAGCCATCCATTGTTGGTAAAAGAAATACTGCGTCACTTTGTGATAAGTAATAGCATCTCCCAATTGGTCACGATAGGCATCTAAAGCTTTAGCATCGCGCTGGATAGCTGCTTTATCATCCCATTCTTGCAAAGCCTTATTACCAAAGTGCTCTTTAAGTGCCATAAATTCAGCAAAATCATCTAGCCAAGTAGCTTCTTTTTCAAATGCAGCTAATTTTGTTGCAGCTGCTTTATCAGCTAAGAATCCTTTGACTGCTTTTTCCAAGACAGGACGTCTAGCTTCAAAAATCAGTTCGTAGTCGACCTTTTCTGGATCATCGCCAAACTGAACATTAGCGAAATCGGCTTTTTTCAAATAGTTTTCCTTAACGAGTAAATCAAAATCAATAAGATGTGTATTCCCAGCTACTGCTGAAAATGATTGATATGGTGAGTCACCGTAACTTGTTGTTGTCAAAGGCAAGATTTGCCAGTAAGTCTGCTCTGTTTCGACTAAGAAATCAACAAAGTCATAGGCCTCTTGACCAAACGTTCCCACTCCTAATTTTCCTGGAAGTGAAGTAATATGCATTAGTACACCGCTTGCTCTTTTATCCATATTTTTCCTCCTTCAATTGGTTATCTTACAGTGAAAATTATAACGCAAGCGTTTGCGTAAGTCAATCATTTTTTATAAAAAATTCCAATTTTTAACAATTGGAATCTTCTTTTTAGTCAATTTTTTCCTTTACTTCAGCCTTCTAACGCTTTCTCTTTCAACCAAAGTAAAGGGAACAATGATTGTTTCACTTGGCAAAGGAGCAGGGGATTTGATGATTTCAAGCAAGCGACGCAGGCTACTTCTGCCAAGATTAGCCACATTGATATCAAAAGTCGTCAAATAGGGGTGAATTAATTTAGAAAAGGCAGAGTTATTAAAGGTTATTAGAGAAATATCATCAGGTACCTTCAGGTCATAAAAGGACAGGAATTGCATTACCCTGACAGAAACTGTATCACCAATGATAATCAAGGCTGTAGCCTTCTTTTCTTCAATTGTCTCAATCAATTTTTCCAGAACAACTGGATTATGACGGTCAAACAACATAGCCGGTGTCCTGTCTAACTTTAACTTCATCATACCTTTCATATAACCTAGATAACGTTCCTGAGAAATTTCGGACTCCAATTCATCTGTCACAAAAAGAATATTTTTATGGCCTTTTTCATATAAATATTCTACTGCACTTTTAGCCATGAGTTGGTTATCATTATCAATATAAGTGATTTCATTTTCAAAGCCATCCGGCGCTCCAACTATGACAAAAGGCATGTCATTGTCCAGCAGATAGCGCTGGACAGGATCATCTTTTTCCGAATACAAGATGATAAAACCATCCACACGTTTTTGTAGATGCATGAGCTTAACTTGCTCAACTAATTCATCTACGGTCATGTCTGTTGCAATGGAGACGGTAAAATTTTCTTGTTTAGCCTCAGTTGTGATAGTTGACAGGATCTGCATGAAGAAAGGTTCACTCAGTCTATCTGGCGTTAACAAAGGTGGAAAAACAAGTCCCACATTATAGGTCAGACCGCTAGCTAGCATCTGGGCAGCAACATTGGGAACATAGCCTAGATCAGCCATAGCTTTCCTTACCCTATCTTTTGTTTTTTGTGAAATGGATGAATTATCTTTTAGTACGCGACTAACAGTCGATGGATTAACACCTGCTTTTGCAGCAACATCTTTGATTGTAACCATTTGAAACCTCTCTTTCTCTTCTTATTCCTAACTAATAAATGGAAACTTTTCAAATAAAACATGAAAACGCTTTGCCTTTTTACAATTACCATTATACATGATTATCCTAAAAGAGCAATCGATTGCTTAAATATTCTTTGCCATTCTTATTCTTTTAAAGAAAAAATAATTTTTATATTTCAAATAACCTTCCATAAATGCTTCTAAACTAGCGTTTAAAGCATTTAAATTTTTTTATTTTTTTTACAAAAAACGCTTGACAAAAGCTGCAAACGGTTGCATAATGTATTTGTAATTAAAAATATTTCTTGGAGGAAACCATAATGAAAAAGAACACATGGAAAAAATTGCTTGTCAGCACTGCTGTCTTGTCTGCCGCTGGCTTTGCTGTTGCGGCTACTCAACCAACTACAGTAGAAGCAGCTTCTAAGACTACTGTCAAGCTTTGGGTACCAACTGACTCAAAAGATTCGTACAAAGAAATCGTTAAGAACTTTGAAAAAGAAAACAAGGGTGTCAAAGTCAAAATGATTGAATCAAATGACTCAAAGGCACAGGAAAATGTTAAGAAAGACCCAAGCAAGGCAGCCGATGTTTTCTCTCTTCCACATGACCAACTCGGTCAATTAGTTGAATCTGGAGTTGTCCAAGAAATTCCAGAAAAATATGCCAAAGAAATTGCTGATAACGATACTGAGCAATCAGTCGCAGGTGCACAATACAAAGGTAAAACTTACGCATTCCCATTCGGTATTGAGTCACAAGTTCTCTTCTACAACAAATCTAAATTGTCTGAAGAAGATGTTAAATCTTATGAAACAATCACAAGCAAGGCAACATTTGGTGCAACTTTCAAAGCAATGAATGCTTACTCAACTGCTCCACTATTCCTTTCTGTAGGAGACACACTCTTTGGTAAAACAGGTGAAGATGTCAAAGGTACCAACTGGGGCAATGAAGCTGGGGTATCTGTTCTTCAATGGATTGCCGATCAAAAGAAAAATAAAGGTTTCGTTAACTTGACTGCTGAAAATGCCATGTCTAAATTTGGTGACGGATCTGTTGCAGCACTTGAAAGTGGACCTTGGGATTACGCCGCTGCTAAAAAAGCTGTAGGCGAAAATAATATTGGTGTCGCTGTTTACCCAACTATCACTATTGGCGGAAAATCAGTTCAACAAAAAGCCTTCCTCGGTGTTAAACTTTATGCCGTTAACCAAGCCCCTGCTGGTTCAAATACAAAACGTATCGCAGCAAGCTACAAATTGGCAGCCTACCTGACAAATGCAGATAGTCAAAAAACACAATTTGAAACACGCTCAATCGTGCCAGCTAACAAAGAAATCCAATCTTCTGATGCTGTCCAATCAGATCAATTAGCTAAGGCAGTCATCACAATGGGAAGTTCAGATACCTACACAACTGTCATGCCAAAACTTAGCCAAATGTCAGTATTCTGGACTGAAAGTGCCGCTATCTTGAGCGATACATACAATGGAAAAATAAAACCAAGCAATTACCTAGACCGACTTAAACAATTTGACAAGGATATTGCTGCTGCAAAATAATGCAATTATGAGTGGTGAGGATTGCATTTCCTCACTACTTTTCTTGTATTTTACAAAGGGGGACCAATATGAAAAAACAAACCGTCTCATCTGATGGTACCATGTCAATGAAAGATACCTTCCAAAAAGGAGGAATTGACACCAAACTTTCTTTCGTTATCATGGGATTTGCTAATTTGGCTAACAAACAAATCACCAAAGGCTTGCTTTTCCTAATCAGTGAAATTCTCTTCCTGATCGCTTTTGTCAATCAAGTCATTCCGGCTTTTCATGGCTTAATCACACTAGGAACTAAGCAACAAGGCCTTACAACTAAGACCGTTGACGGTATCAAGGTTCAAGTCGCAACACAAGGGGACAATTCCATGCTCCTGCTCATTTTCGGCTTGGCATCTATTATCTTTTGCCTTGTTTTTGCCTATATCTATTGGTGTAATTTAAAAAGTGCTCGCCATCTTTTAGAATTAAAAGAACAAGGCAAGCCTATTCCGAACTTCAAGGAAGATTTCAAGACACTGACTGATGGGCGTTTCCACATGACTTTGATGAGTATTCCAATGATTGGTGTACTACTCTTCACCATCCTACCTCTCGTCTATATGGTATCGCTAGCCTTCACAAACTACGATCACAATCATTTACCTCCAAAGAGTCTCTTTGACTGGGTTGGTTTTACTAACTTTGGTAATGTCCTCAGCGGACGTATGGCAGGAACCTTCTTCCCCGTCCTCTCTTGGACTTTGATTTGGGCAGTTTTCGCAACAGTTACCAACTTCTTCTTCGGTATCGTTTTGGCGCTTTTGATTAATACTAAGGGTCTGAAACTGAAAAAGATGTGGCGTACCATTTTCGTTATCACAATGGCGGTGCCACAATTCATTTCACTCCTCATCATGCGTAATCTGCTCAGTGACGCTGGACCAGTCAACGCCCTTCTCGCCAAATGGGGTTGGATTTCTGCTAGTCACCCGCTACCATTCTTATCAGACCCAATCTGGGCTAAGTTCTCCATCATCTTTGTCAATATGTGGGTTGGTATCCCAGTTACCATGCTGGTTGCAACGGGGATCATCATGAACCTGCCTCAAGAACAAATTGAAGCCGCTGAAATTGATGGCGCAAGTAAATTTCAAATTTTCCAATCCATCACTTTCCCGCAAATCTTGTTGATCATGACACCAACCTTGATTCAACAATTTATCGGAAACATCAACAACTTCAATGTGATCTTCCTCCTTACTGGTGGTGGTCCTACTAACTCTAACTACTACCAAGCTGGTTCAACTGACCTTTTGGTAACCTGGCTCTACAACTTGACTGTTACAGCAGCTGACTACAACTTGGCATCCGTTATCGGTATCCTTATCTTTGTACTTTCTGCTGTCTTTAGCCTCTTGGCTTATACAAGAACCAACTCTTACAAGGAAGGAGTGGCTAAATAATGAACAAGAAAAAACGTCTCAATCTAACTTTTGTCTACATTTTGTTAGTTGTTCTCTCTATCATCTGGCTTTTCCCAATTGTTTGGGTTGTCTTGACTAGCTTTCGTGGTGAAGGAACAGCCTATGTGTCCTACTTTATCCCTAAAACATGGACTTTCGCCAACTACGCCAAGCTCTTCACCCAGAATACTTTCCCATTTGGGCGCTGGTTCATGAATACTTTTATCGTAGCTATCTTCTCATGTATCATCTCTACCTTTATCACGGTAGCCATGGCCTACTCACTCAGCCGCATCAAATTCAAACACCGTAACGGTTTCTTGAAGCTAGCCTTGGTTTTGAATATGTTCCCTGGTTTCATGTCAATGATTGCTGTTTACTACATTCTTAAAGCCCTAAATCTTGACCAAACTTTGACAGCTCTTGTCCTTGTTTACTCATCAGGTGCAGCACTTGGATTCTACATTGCCAAAGGTTTCTTTGATACCATTCCGTACTCACTTGACGAATCTGCTATGATTGATGGGGCGACTCGTAAAGACATCTTCTTCAAGATTACCTTGCCTCTCTCAAAACCAATCATCGTCTATACTGCCTTGATGGCTTTCATCTCACCTTGGATGGACTTCATCTTTGCTAAAGTGATCCTTGGAGATGCGACAAGTAAATACACCGTTGCGATTGGACTCTTCTCTATGTTGCAACAAGATACTATCAACGAATGGTTCATGTCATTTACTGCTGGGTCTGTTATCATTGCCATTCCAATCACATTGCTCTTCATGTTCATGCAAAAATACTATGTGGAAGGAATCACTGGCGGTTCTGTTAAATAAGATTAGTAAGGAAAGATATTATGACAACTTTAAATCTCGAACATATTTACAAAAAATACCCAAATGCAACCCACTATGCTGTTGAAGATTTCAATCTAGACATCAAAGACAAAGAATTTATCGTTTTTGTTGGTCCTTCTGGATGTGGTAAGTCAACAACCCTCCGTATGGTGGCAGGTCTAGAAGACATCACTGAAGGGCAACTAAAAATTGATGGCGAAGTAGTCAACGACAAATCGCCTAAAGACCGCGACATTGCCATGGTTTTTCAAAACTACGCCCTCTACCCTCACATGACAGTTTATGATAATATGGCCTTCGGTCTTAAACTTCGTAAATTCAGCAAAGATGAAATTGACAAACGTGTCCGCGAAGCTGCTGCCAGCCTCGGTCTGACCGAATTCTTAGAACGCAAACCAGCTGACCTGTCTGGTGGACAACGCCAACGTGTTGCTATGGGACGTGCCATTGTCCGTGACGCTAAAGTCTTCCTCATGGACGAACCTTTGTCAAACTTGGATGCCAAACTGCGTGTATCAATGCGTGCTGAAATTGCTAAAATCACTCGTAAGATTGGAGCGACAACAATTTACGTTACCCACGACCAAACCGAAGCCATGACCTTAGCTGACCGCATTGTCATCATGAGCTCAACCAAGAACCCTGACGGTTCGGGAACAATTGGCCGTATTGAACAAATTGGTACGCCTCAAGAACTCTACAATGAACCAGCCAACAAGTTTGTTGCAGGCTTCATCGGTAGTCCAGCCATGAACTTCTTTGAAGTGACTGTTGAAAAAGAAGCCCTCATCAATGAAGATGGTCTTGATCTTGCCCTTCCTGCTGGCCAAGCCAAAATTTTGGAAGAAAAAGGCTACCTTGGCAAGAAAGTTATCTTTGGTATCCGTCCAGAAGACATTTCAAGCAAGAATATTGTTCATGAAGCTTATCCAAATGCCAATGTTACTGCTGAAGTCGTTGTTTCTGAACTTCTAGGTGCTGAAACAATGCTTTACCTCAAATTAGGCAACAGCGAATTTGCTTCACGCGTTGATGCTCGCGACTTCCACAACCCAGGCGAAAAAGTAACCTTGACTTTCAATGTTGCCAAAGGCCACTTCTTTGACTTAGAAACAGAAAAACGCATCACTAAATAAGTTATCATAATATGATAAGACACAAAAAAGTCCCTCACGGGACTTTTTTTGCATACAATATTTGCAGCGATGATAAAAAAAGTCAATTGCCAGCCTCCAGACAACTGATGGCAGTCAAAAAATTCAGTTGTCGAGGTTATACTTTAAAGAGCTACCCACGATGATTTTGGGACTACTCTAAAAAGTAGAGCTTTTACCGCAGTATTGATACCACTCAACCAAGATCGTCATACTACTGCTATCACGCTCTCCGCTGCCTCTAGTCATCAAGTCAAAACCACCCGTGTAAACGGGTGGCTTGTACACCGGCTATAAGCCGTTAAACTCCAGCGGCGTCTAAAGACGCTCGCTGAACATACGTTCAGGTTATGCTTTGATTACTTGACTAATGCCCGTAACAACGGGCTTTTATCGTGTTCTAAAGCCTCCATNCGAGAATGGATCTTCATATTCTTTTACACTTAATTTATCGAGTGCGATGTCGTCTTTCTCTTGCTCACGTATGTATTTCGCAACAGTTTTCTCGTTTAATCCAACCGTACTAACG
>NZ_KB904091.1 GCF_000379985.1 Streptococcus caballi DSM 19004
ATATCAGTAAGAGCCCTGAAAGATGATCAGGTTGATAGGTTAGAAGTGGAAGCGTGGTGACACGTGTAGCGGACTAATACTAATAGCTCGAGGACTTATCCGAAGTCAATATTGACAGCGTAAGGTTAACTTGATACAATATAGATATTCAATTTTGAATGGATAATCATTCAAGAGTTAAGTGACGATAGCCTAGGAGATACACCTGTTCCCATGCCGAACACAGCAGTTAAGCCCTAGTACGCCTGAAGTAGTTGGGGGTTGCCCCCTGTTAGATATGGTAGTCGCTTAGCATTTATCCGGCATAGCTCAGTTGGTAGTAGCGCATGACTGTTAATCATGATGTCGTAGGTTCGAGTCCTACTGCCGGAGTAGATAACCGTTGGGAACGTTGAGAAATCAGCGTTTCTTTTTTATGCAAAAAAAGTACGAAAGCACCTCAGATTTTGGAAGCATTCGGAATCATCCGTTCACTTAGTTAGGTTAGTTGTTCTTATGACACTGCCGTAGCTAAGAGCGCTTATCATTCCTTCAAGATTGAGTTTAGCAACCAAGAAACTTTCTATTTACTGGAAGAATTAACCCTTAAAATCAAGGAATATATCGACTGGTGGAATCAACACCGCATCCATGGCAGTCCCAATTACCAATACCCTATCAAGTTTTTCTGAGTGACATGAAAAGTCTAACTTCATTTGACAATTTAGATTGAGCAATAGTTGTCCAACATGACATTAATGTCATGTTGTTCTTTTATCTTTTATCTTATACTGTAACTATCAGTTAAGAGGAGGTAAAAAAGATGGCTGATTTTGATAAGATTTTTAGAAAAGTAAGGCCGATTGTCTTGAAGTTGAGACGACTATATTATTTACATTTATGGGAGTATGACGATTGGATGCAAGAGGGTCAGTTGGTTCTTTTCCAGCTTTTGGAAAGACACCCAGAGTTATCAGACGATGATAGGAAGTTGGCTATTTATTTTAAAACTAAGTTTTCAAACTATATTAAGGATAAGATTCGACAACAGGAAAGCCAAAAGCGAAAGTTTAATCGTATGGCGTATGAGGAGATTGGGGAGTTAGCGCATAGTTTGGCTTCTAAGGAGATGCTTTTGGATGATTATGTGGCTTATCAGGATAGTTTAAGCCGTTTGGAGGAGATATTGACCGAAGAAGAGAAGGAGTTGTTGGAAAGGGCGACTTGTGGGGAATGCTTTGCGGGGAAGAAGGCCTTTCTCAGAAAGATTGAACCTTACTTGAAGTGGTTTCAATAATCAATTACCTTTGAAGTTAATCAATCGCCGGGATAGTTAGGGTTATTTTTTAGGAAGTGTAGATTGGTAAGATAATGTTCGGAAATAGCGGATGATATCATTTGTTTTCCTGAAAAAAATAGCCTTTTTTGATGTTTTATGATAAAATTGAACAAACAATAAGGAGGACGAGTATGAAAGCAATTATTACAGTAGTTGGCAAAGACAGATCAGGAATTGTAGCGGGTGTTTCCACAAAAATAGCTGAATTAGGTTTGAATATTGATGATATTTCGCAAACTGTTTTGGATGAATTTTTTACTATGATGGCAGTTGTGTCTGCAGATGAAAAGAAAGATTTCGCGCAATTACGTTCAGAGTTGGAAACCTTTGGCGACTCTCTAAACGTGAAAATCAACATTCAGAGTTCTGCTATTTTTGATGCTATGCATAATTTGTAAGATTGGAGTTTTCTTAAATGGATATTAGACAGGTTACTGAAACCATTGAAATGATTGAGGAGCAGAACTTTGATATTCGTACGATTACGATGGGTATCTCTCTTTTAGATTGTATTGATACGGATATTAATCGTGTAGCTGACAAGGTTTATCAAAAAGTTGTCAGTAAAGCTTCAAGTCTTGTGGCAGTTGGAGATGATATTGCCGCAGAATTAGGGATCCCGATTGTTAACAAACGTGTATCTGTGACACCAATCTCTTTGATTGGGGCAGCGACGGATGCGACAGACTATGTTCCAATTGCAAAGGCTTTGGATAAGGCTGCACACGAAATTGGTGTAGATTTTATTGGTGGTTTTTCTGCTTTAGTGCAGAAGGGCTACCAAAAGGGTGACGAAATTCTTATCAACTCAATTCCTCGAGCTTTAGCTGAGACGGAAAAAGTATGTTCTTCAGTTAACATCGGTTCAACTAAGGCTGGTATTAATATGAC
Source organism: Streptococcus caballi DSM 19004 (assembly GCF_000379985.1). GTDB lineage: Bacteria > Bacillota > Bacilli > Lactobacillales > Streptococcaceae > Streptococcus > Streptococcus caballi. The sequence goes on from NZ_KB904091.1 coordinate 2,210, forward strand.
GGCTGTTCGTGATATGGGGCGCATTATCAAGGAAACTTCTGAAGCATCTGAAATAGGTCCTGCTAAGCTAGTCGTTTTTGCAAATGCAGTTGAAGACAATCCTTTCATGGCGGGAGCTTTCCATGGTGTGGGGGAAGCCGATGTGGTCATCAATGTCGGTGTGTCAGGGCCGGGTGTTGTTAAGCGTGCTCTCGAAAAAGTTCGTGGTGAAAGTTTTGATGTAGTTGCTGAAACAGTCAAAAAGACAGCTTTCAAGATTACGCGTATTGGTCAATTGGTTGGGCAAATGGCTTCGGAACGCTTGGGTGTTAAATTCGGTATTGTTGATTTATCTCTTGCTCCGACACCTGCTGTTGGGGATTCGGTTGCTCGTGTTCTTGAGGAAATGGGCCTTGAGACGGTTGGCACCCATGGTACAACAGCAGCGTTAGCTTTGTTGAACGACCAAGTAAAAAAGGGTGGAGTCATGGCTTGTAACCAAGTGGGTGGTTTGTCTGGTGCCTTTATCCCTGTCTCTGAAGACGAGGGAATGATTGCCGCAGTGCAATCAGGTTCGCTCAATCTTGAAAAATTAGAGGCCATGACAGCCATCTGTTCAGTGGGCTTGGACATGATTGCCATTCCTGAGGACACGCCTTATGAAACAATTGCGGCTATGATTGCGGATGAGGCAGCTATCGGTGTTATCAATCAGAAAACAACAGCGGTGCGTATTATTCCTAAAGGAAAAGAGGGTGATATGATTGAATTTGGAGGACTTTTGGGTGCAGCTCCTGTCATGTCAGTCAATAAAAAATCATCAGCTGATTTCATTGCCCGTTGTGGACAAATCCCTGCTCCAATTCATTCTTTTAAAAACTAAGGATAAGCACTTGCAAGTTTTTGCAAGTGTTTTCAATTAATGGTATAATTACTCATGATTGAAAGGGGAAGATTATGACAGTCACTAAACTATATCTTGTACGTCATGGAAAAACTATGTTTAATACAATCGGTCGTGCTCAGGGTTGGAGTGACACTCCTTTGACTAGCGAGGGAGAAACTGGAATCAAAGAACTGGGGCTTGGTTTAGAGGATGCAGGAATTACCTTCAAGGAGGCTTTTTCAAGTGATTCTGGACGAACTTTGCAAACCATGGAAATCATCTTAAAAGAGTGCCATCAGGAAAATATTCCTTATACACGGGATAAACGCATTCGTGAATGGTGTTTTGGTAGCCTTGACGGAGGTTATGATGGTGAATTATTTAACGGCGTTCTCCCAAGAGTTTTGGATAAAGACATGAGTCAGCTTTCTTATCAAGAAATGGCCGAAGGGATTCGTCAAGTGGACACAGCCAACTGGGCGGAATCTTGGGAAGTCTTGAGTCATCGCATTTGGGATGGTTTCCATGCCATTGCTGAAAAAATGGAGTCTTTAGGTGGGGGTAACGCAATCGTTGTCAGTCATGGTATGACTATTGGGACATTCTTATGGCTTGTTGATCACAATACATCTCGAAGCCTTGGACTTGATAATGGTAGTGTATCAGTGCTTTCCTATGAAAATGGTCAATTTAAGATAGAATCTATTGGTGATATGTCCTATCGCCATCGTGGTCGGGAAATTTTACAAGAAAGAGAAAATGAAGAAGAATAATATTTCAAACACTATTATAAAAATATTGTTGGTTGTTGTTTTTATTATGGGGATTTACCTTTTTGTCAAAAAAGATGAGACATCTACGATAAGCAAGCAGTCGCAGAGTGAAACAACCTCTGCCTCAATTTCTGCGTCATCTAATAAGAAGTCTTCAACTACGAAAAAATCTCAGCACCGCGATTTGCCTAAGGTATCAAGCAGCGATTGGGAGCTGGTCTTGGTCAATCGTGACAATATCACAGCTGAAATGAATCCGAGTTTGACAGACGTTTCAGGCATCTCGGTAGACAGCCGCATTTCAGATAAGGTTAGTCAGTTTTTAGCAGCAGCACAAGCTATTGATGCTAGCGAACATCTGATTTCAGGGTATCGTAGCGTCGCCTATCAGGAACAACTTTTTAACTCTTACGTCCAACAGGAAATGGCTAATAATGCTAACCTAACTCAGAAGGAAGCTGAGGAGCAGGTTAAAACCTACTCACAGCCAGCGGGAGCTAGTGAACATCAAACTGGTTTGGCTATTGACATGAGTACGGTGGATTCGCTAAATGCCAGTGATGCAACGGTCGCTGCTAAGGTGCAAGCCTTGGCACCAAAATATGGTTTTGTTCTGAGATTTCCTCAGGGAAAGAAAGATTCCACAGGAGTTGATTATGAGGATTGGCACTTCCGCTACGTTGGCAAAAAATCAGCCAGATATATGACAGAAAACAATCTGACCTTGGAAGAATATTTGGATTTGTTGAAGGAGAATGAGTAATGCGAAAACGGCTCTCTTTGATTCCCCTCTTGGGATTGGCATTCCTTGTTGTTTTGTTACTTTTTATTCCGCTGCTGAGGCATTTGGGACTTCCCAGTGCTAATCAGAAACAGGCAGTCTCTTATGATAAGAAGACATTTATTAAAATGGTAGCCCCTTTAGCACAAGAAACCACGAAGTACTACGGGATTCGTCCTTCTCTGATAATAGCGCAAGCCAGTCTGTCTTCTAATTACGGTCAGACGCTCCTTGCTAGCAAATACCATAATTTATTTGGAGTTAAAGCGGAGGCTGGTGATCAATCAGTGACACTCAATAATCAGGTTTATATTATGGGAAAATGGCAGAGCCAGGCTCAGAAGTTCAAAAGATACTCTTCTTGGGAGAAATCCGTTTATGATTATTTAGACCAGCTCAAGAATGGTCAGACACTTGATAAGGAGATGTATACCATCCTAGTTAGCAAGGAAGGTTACAAGCGAACAGCTCAGCGATTACAAGAATTAGCCTTTGAAAAAGATTCTCAGTATGCCAACAAATTGGTTAAAATCATTGAAGAAAACAATCTGACCGGCTACGATGAGTAGTAAATCTAGGTCTTAAGATGTATTTTTAGCACTCTATTGAAAAGAGTGCTAATTTTTTGTGTTTTTAGCTTGACAGCTAGTTTTAAAGGAGTATAATAAAAACATAAGTTAGCAGTCGATATGTTAGAGTGCTAAAAAGAAGTGAGGTGATTGTTTCTGTGATTACGCAACGACAGAATGATATCTTAAATCTGATTGTAGACTTGTTTACGCAGACACATGAACCTGTCGGCTCTAAGGCACTTCAGTCAACTATTGATTCTTCTAGTGCAACCATTCGTAATGACATGGCTAAGCTTGAAAAACTTGGACTTTTGGAAAAAGCACATACGTCCAGCGGTCGTATGCCAAGCACAGCGGGCTTTAAATATTTTGTTGAGCATTCGCTGAGTTTGGATAGCATTGATGAACAGGATATTTATCAGGTTGTCAAGGCCTTCGACTTTGAGGCTTTCAGACCTGAGGATATTTTGCAGAAGGCTAATCAGATTTTGGCAGATATGACAGGTTATACAGCTGTGATTTTGGATGTTGAACCTGCTCGTCAGAAACTGACAGCCTTTGATATTGTTCAGCTGTCTAGCCATGATGCTTTGGCAGTGTTGACTTTGGATGGGTCCAAGCCCGCGACGGTTCAGTTTGCGATTCCAAAAAATTTCTTATCACGTGATTTGTTGATTCTCAAGGAAATTGTAGATGATCGCTTCCTCAATCGGACGGTTATGGATATTCATTACAAGCTTCGGACGGAAATTCCTCAGATTGTGCAGAAATATTTCACAACAACTGATAATGTTTTAGATTTGTTTGATTACATTTTTGCTGAGCTTTTCAAGGAGACCGTCTTTGTTGCTGGTAAGGTTAATTCCTTGGACTACGCAGATCTAAAAACTTATCAGTTTTTGGATGATGAAAAAAGTGTTGCGCTAGCATTTCGCAATAGCATGCGGGAAGATGAGATGGCTGTTGTTCAGGTGGCAGATAGCAAAGAGTCTGCACTGGCTAACAGCACGGTCTTGATGCACAAGTTTCTCATTCCTTACCGAGGATTTGGTCTTCTCAGTTTGATTGGACCGATTGATATGGATTATCGCAGAAGCGTGAGTCTGGTCAATATTATCGGGCGCGTACTTGCCATGAAGCTGGGTGATTATTACCGCTACCTAAACAGCAACCACTATGAAGTTAATTGATGAAGAGATTGCTAAATAAATTAAGGAGGCACAGGGTGTCAGAAGAAGTAAAAAATGAAGAATTAAATAAGGAAGTAGAGGCGACTGAGACTGCTGAAACAACAGAAGAAACAGCGGAGGAAGTCACTGAAGAAACTTCTGAAAATAAGGAGTTGGAAGATGCTCTAGCGCGTGCTGAGGATTTTGAAAATAAATACCTGCGTGCGCACGCTGAAATGCAAAATATCCAGCGCCGTGCTAACGAAGAACGCCAGTCATTGCAGCGTTACCGTTCACAGGATTTGGCTAAGAAGATTTTACCAAGTCTTGACAATTTGGAGCGCGCTTTGGCTGTTGAAGGATTAACAGACGATGTCAAAAAAGGTCTTGAAATGGTACAAGAAAGTCTCGTTCAAGCACTTAAAGAGGAAGGAATTGAAGAAGTTGAAGTTGAAAACTTTGACCACAACCTACACATGGCTGTTCAAACCCTACCAGCTGATGATGAGCATCCAGCAGATAGCATTGCACAAGTCTTCCAAAAAGGCTACAAACTACATGAACGTCTGCTTAGACCAGCAATGGTAGTGGTCTATAACTAGCCAATGTCGCTAGTTGCTAAAGCAGCTTACTACCTTGTCCGAAACGACAGAAAACTAGGTGCTCAGTCAGAAATCTATGATTTCGTTACCCCGCGAGGCTAACTAGAATTCTCATAGCCTAACAGACGTAGAGAATTCTAACAATGAAAGTAATAGCAAGCCGAAGGCTTACTAATATGATACTTTTCGCCATGGTGGTACAATAGCAATTTTATTGCTGTTGGCGGAAATTTTGAGACCTTAGGCTCAAATTTTAGTAATGGAATTCCGTAGAGAGTCGCTTGCGTCCGCACCATTTTAGAAAAATATCAAAAAAGAATTTCAAATAAAAAGAGGTAAAAATATGTCTAAAATTATTGGTATTGACTTAGGTACAACTAACTCAGCAGTGGCAGTTCTTGAAGGAACTGAATCAAAAATTATCGCAAACCCAGAAGGTAACCGCACAACACCTTCAGTAGTATCATTCAAAAACGGGGAAATCATCGTTGGTGATGCTGCAAAACGTCAAGCAGTGACAAACCCAGATACAGTTATTTCTATCAAATCTAAAATGGGTACTTCTGAAAAAGTATCTGCAAATGGTAAAGAATACACGCCACAAGAAATCTCAGCTATGATTCTTCAATATTTGAAAGGTTACGCAGAAGATTACCTTGGTGAAAAAGTGACTAAAGCTGTTATCACAGTTCCTGCTTACTTCAACGATGCTCAACGTCAAGCAACAAAAGATGCTGGTAAAATCGCTGGCCTTGAAGTAGAACGTATTGTTAACGAACCAACTGCTGCAGCCCTTGCTTATGGTCTTGATAAGACTGACAAAGATGAAAAAATCTTGGTATTCGACCTTGGTGGTGGTACATTCGACGTTTCAATCCTTGAACTTGGTGATGGTGTCTTTGATGTACTTGCAACAGCAGGTGACAACAAGCTCGGTGGTGACGACTTTGACCAAAAAATCATTGATTTCTTGGTAGACGAATTCAAGAAAGAAAACGGCATTGACTTATCAACAGATAAAATGGCTCTTCAACGTTTGAAAGACGCTGCTGAAAAAGCTAAGAAAGATTTATCTGGTGTTACTCAAACACAAATCAGCTTGCCATTCATCACTGCTGGTGCAGCTGGCCCCCTTCACTTGGAAATGAGTTTGACTCGTGCTAAATTTGATGATTTAACTCGTGATCTTGTTGATCGTACTAAGACTCCAGTTCGTCAAGCTTTGTCAGACGCTGGTTTGTCAATCTCAGAAATCGACGAAGTTATCTTGGTCGGTGGTTCAACACGTATTCCTGCCGTTGTAGATGCTGTTAAAGCTGAGACTGGTAAAGAACCAAACAAATCTGTTAACCCTGACGAAGTAGTTGCTATGGGTGCTGCTATCCAAGGTGGTGTTATCACTGGTGATGTTAAAGATGTCGTTCTTCTTGACGTAACACCATTGTCACTTGGTATCGAAACTATGGGTGGTGTCTTCACAAAACTTATCGACCGTAACACAACTATCCCAACATCGAAATCACAAGTCTTCTCAACTGCTGCTGATAACCAACCAGCTGTTGATATCCACGTTCTTCAAGGTGAGCGTCCAATGGCTGCGGACAACAAGACGCTTGGTCGCTTCCAGTTGACTGATATTCCAGCTGCACCTCGTGGTATCCCACAAATCGAAGTAACTTTTGATATTGATAAAAACGGTATCGTATCTGTTAAAGCTAAAGATCTTGGTACTCAAAAAGAACAACACATTGTTATTCAATCTAACTCTGGCTTAACTGACGAAGAAATCGAAAAAATGATGAAAGATGCAGAAGCTAACGCAGAAGCTGATGCTAAACGTAAAGAAGAAGTTGACCTTAAGAACGAAGTAGACCAAGCTATCTTTGCAACTGAAAAGACTATCAAAGAAACTGAAGGTAAAGGCTTTGATACAGAACGCGATGCTGCTCAAGCTGCTCTTGATGAATTGAAAGCTGCTCAAGAAGCAGGCAACCTTGATGACATGAAAGCTAAACTTGAAGTCCTTAATGAAAAGGCTCAGGCCCTTGCAGTTAAGATGTATGAACAAGCTGCCGCAGCCCAACAAGCCGCTCAAGGTGCAGAAGGCGCTCAATCATCTGATTCATCAAACAATGGTGGTGATGATGTCGTAGATGGTGAATTTACAGAAAAATAACTCGTTAAGAATGATTAATCACTAAAGGGATTGTCATTCTACGACAATCGCTATGGCGATTTACCTAAACGACTTACTAGCTCGAAAAGTGATTATTATCGAATTACTTTTCTCACGTCGTAAATAAAGCTCAAACTCAGAGGTTGTAACCCAGCCTCTGTTTTTGGCTAAAAGCGATAGTGCTAAAGCGGTTGAAGACCGCCTGATACGATAATTCCGCCGTGGTGAGAATGGTAGCATTATATGATGATGTCATGAGGGAATTTTTGAGACCTTGGGCTCAAAAATAAGTCATGAAACGACGCAGTCGGTTGCTAACGTCCCAACCACTTAAGAAAATTATCAAAAAATAAATATAAGGTATTTAATATGAACAATACAGAATTTTACGATCGTCTTGGTGTATCTAAGGATGCTTCGCAAGATGAAATCAAAAAAGCCTACCGTAAGATGTCTAAGAAGTACCATCCAGACATCAATAAGGAACCTGGCGCAGAAGAAAAATATAAGGAAGTTCAGGAAGCCTATGAAACCTTAGGTGATGAGCAAAAACGCGCAGCCTACGACCAATACGGACCTGCTGGAGCTAATGGTGGCTTTGGTGGTGGAGCTGGTGGTTTTAGCGGTTTTGATGGCGGAGCAGGCGGTTTCGGCGGTTTTGAAGATATCTTCTCATCCTTCTTTGGTGGCGGAGGCGGCGTGCGTAATCCTAACGCCCCTCGTCAAGGGGATGATCTTCAATACCGTGTTAATCTTCAATTTGAAGAAGCTGTTTTCGGTGCTGAAAAGGAAGTGTCTTACAATCGTGAAGCTGAATGTCATACCTGTCACGGTTCAGGTGCCAAGCCTGGTACGAGCCCAATCACTTGTACGAGATGTCATGGCTCAGGTGTTATTAATGTTGATACACAGACCCCACTTGGTATGATGCGCCGTCAAGTCACATGTGATGTCTGCCATGGAACCGGTAAGGAAATCAAAGAACCTTGTAACACTTGTCACGGAACTGGTCATGAAAAGAAAATGCACAAAGTTTCTGTTAAGATTCCTGCTGGTGTTGAAACAGGCCAACAAATACGTTTGCAAGGTCAAGGTGAAGCCGGCTTTAACGGTGGTCCTTATGGTGATCTCTTCGTTATTATTAATGTTCTTCCCAGCCAAAAATTTGAACGTAATGGTTCAACAATCTATTACACTATGAATATCAGCTTTGTTCAAGCTGCGCTCGGTGATACAGTTGAAGTACCAACGGTTCACGGAGATGTTGAAATGAGCATTCCTGCGGGAACGCAGACTGGTAAGACCTTCCGTCTTAAAGGTAAAGGCGCTCCGAAACTTCGTGGTGGCGGTCAAGGTGATCAACATGTGACGGTTAATATTGTCACCCCAACTAAGCTCAACGATGCTCAGAAAGAAGCCCTTCGTGCTTTCGCAGCAGCTGGTGGTGATAAGGCTGTACAACCAAAGAAAAAAGGCTTCTTCGATAAAATGAAAGATGCCTTTGAAGGAGAATAAAAAAGATGTCTCTAGTCTTTTAAATCATGACTGACAAATCAACTTTTTACAGTTGGTTTGTCTTTTTTTGTTGGAAATGATAGGTTATGAGACAGAAGCTGTTCTGAATTAGCTCCTTGCTTCTTCTGAAGGCTCGCTCACCAGCTTCCCTAGAATGATTGGCAGACTAAAAACGGTGTTTCTTTGCCTACTTCTATTTTGACTAATCTTTACTTAAGAATTATAACCGAAAAATAGGAGGAAAAGCAGGGCATAAAGGAGTGACAAAAGGACGAAAAGGTAGACTAGACTTATGACAAGAAGCTGGCCCTTTTTGAAAAAGCTACGGTATTTGTATGTGATAGTGAACTGAAATAAGAATAAAATGAGTAATCCTATGATATACTCCCCTTATAGTGGACAGTGAAAAAACAAAAATTTTCACTAGAAACTATAACGGGAGTTTTACTATGTCCAAAAGAAGTCCAAAGTCTGTCTCTGAAAAACTAGAACTTGTTCTACTTCACTCGGAAGAAGGGAAATCACTTAGTTGGTTAGCTAGGAACCATGGTATTTCTAAAGAAACACTATCAAACTGGGTTCGGAAATACAAAGAAGCTGGTGTTGAAGGGCTAGAGGAAAGCCGTCACTGGACGAAGTACAGTAAGGAACTAAA
>NZ_KB904092.1 GCF_000379985.1 Streptococcus caballi DSM 19004
AGTCTGCCAATCAAATCAATGCCTTTATCGGTATTGACCTGAGACACTATGAATCCGGTAACTTCCTCGCTAAGAAGCACATTACCAAGCGTGGGAATCCTTATGCTAGAAAAATTTTGTTCAAGTGCATTCACAATATCGCTTCAGCTAGCCACACCAAGCCGTGCCATTCGCAGACTTTTATGAGAAACGAAAAAGGCAATCGCAAACGACTTCAACCAAGCCACATACGATTGCCTTCATACATCGTCTTATCAGAACAATATATTACCTCATAATGCATAACAACCTTTACGATTATGCGTCTACCAAAAATCAGTAAAATTGTTTATGCCATATCATTGTAACACCTTATTTCAAAAATCACAAAATAAGGTGTTGGTTTTGTATACATTTTTTATGTAAATCTTTAGTGTAGAGTAAGCTCATTTCCTTATTTTGATGACTGTATGAAAATTATTTTTTCGCTAAAACCTTGATAGGCTTGACAAATGGTAGAAAAATGTCCCACACAGGAAACGGTTTAGTTATGCCCTGCTCTTTCTATGCTTATTTTCAATTATCCAACCTATGAACCAGCCAAGTACCAAAAGATAATTTTCCGCTGCCCCAATGCCATTAATCAAAGAATGGCGAGCCATAAAATAGACTAAATGATTGGTTCCGATACAAATACCACCAACACTCAATGCCAAGAGCACGACTTGCAAATAGAACCAATCGTACTTAATATTAACCGCAACTAAAATAATCAGCACCGCCATGTCCCAGAAAGCAATTTCTCTTTGCCAACCGTAAGCCACTCCATAACCCGAATGACTTCCCATATAGTCTGGAAAGAATAATTGTAATACCGTTGCGCCAAGCATTGCTAGAATCACCAAAGCAAACATTAGTCTTAAAAATTTATTCATGTCTGTCTCCTTCATGTCTCCATTCTTCAGATAAGATCATTAACACCCTCTTAATCACTTCCGATTTTTCGGTAGAAATAATGGGTAGACTGCTCCTGTTCAAATAAACCACAATATATAATCAACCTCATTCAGTATCTACTCCAAGATGCCTTCCTTTCTCTTAAAATGATGGTAAACAGCTCCTCTAGACAAATCCGTCACATTCACAGACAGCTTTGTCTGCTAATAACCACTCTCAATAAATAGTTTTAGCGCTACTCGCTTTATTTTCATTTGGGTTTGAAGCAACTTGTCTTAATGAATGAAGATTTTATTTTTGATGCCAAAATGGTCTTGACATAACTTTTGTCACTTACTGCATAAGCTTTATTTCCCACCTCAAAGAATCTTTTTAATTCTTTAAATTATTATAGCGCTATTTCTGGTTTTTGTTTAGTATTAGTCAGCATTACGTTTTCGTTTTATCACAATTCTACTTTATTCGTCACTATAAAAATAAACAAAAACAAGACCACATAGGATCTTGTTTTGTCCTGTTATGATAGTGTGATTAATGAGCAACGATTTCTTGGGCAATTTCCTTGCCTGTCAAGTTTGCTGGGTAGTAAGTTGGCCAATTGTCCATTTCTTCCAAGATCTCATCTTGGCTGCTATCCCCCCAGAAAAGGTGGAAATGTTCAGCCTTTTGACTCTTGATGCCATGATCGCTGAATTGAATGTATTTGAACTGACCTGCATCTTTATCATCTGTTTCAAAAAGATAACGTACACCACGGTTGCCTTTCTTATAAGTCAAAATCTTGTGACCAACGTATTTGTATTTAAAAGTATGTTCCACACCATTTTGTACAAAAGTGATGGTATTCTTCTTACCGTCAATATTAATTTTTTCAACATCAGTCTTATAACCTGTTGTGTAGTAGGCTTTGTACTCAGCTGCAGACATATCTTTGTTGGCTTTTGCCTTGTAATCCCAAACACTGTCTAATGTACCATCTTGCAAGTATGGGTAAACGGATTGCCATTCGCCTGTCCAATCGCTGAGTTTGCGGTCAGTCACATCTCTGGTTTTGAAATAACCCTTGTTGACTGTTTTGGTCGTGTCTTTTTCAGCCCGAATTTCCTTACCAGCTACGTCAGTTGTTAACTTAAGTGCTTTGAGATTCTTGCGCATGACTGAGAAATAATCTTTTCCAGCCTTAATTTGCTTGTTGGTCAAGCTTTCAAGCGGATTGAGAACCTCAGTCTTGACTCCAGCTTCATTGGCCAAGGTTTTGGCTACTTTACTTGAAGCATTTTCTTCAAAGTAGATATATTTAACCTTATATTTTTTAACGTATTCTGACAGCTGAGCCAGGCGTTTTGCTGAAGGTTCTGCTTCTGCTGAAATACCTGTGATTGGAATTTGATTAAGTCCATAGTCAAGAGCTAAGTAACCAAAGGCTGCGTGTTGAGTAACGAAGCTCTTTTGCTTAACATTTGACAGACCATCAGTGTATTCATTATCAAGTTTCTTCAGTTTTTCAATGTAGGCTGCTGCATTTGACTTGAAAGTATCAGCCTTGTCAGGATAAGCAGTAACAAATCCGTCACGGATATTTTCAACCACTGTGATAGCGCGCTTAGGTGACAACCAAACATGTGGATCGTAATCATGATGATGACTTTCGTGACCGTGTTCGTGATCCCCTTCTTCAGCCACTCCTGCTGAAAGCAGCATATCCCCAGTACCCTTGACGATAGTCAACTTGTCTGTCTTAATAGATTTTTTGACACTAGGAACCCAGGTTTCCATGCTATTGTCCATGTAAACAAAAGCATCCGCATTCTGAATGGTTGCGATATTCTTAGTAGATGGCTCAAAATCATGAGGTTCAGTTCCAGCCTTGATGAGCATGGAAATATCTGCCTGATCACCTAAGACACCCTTGGTAAATTCATAAACAGGATAAAAGGTAGTAACGACCTTCATCTTGCTATCTGCGAGGACTTGTTTGACTTGTAACATTTGCCAAGCAAACAAAAGGCTAACTAAACTAATCATTAAAAGAATTTTCTTTTTCATGACATCTCCTTTGTTAACTAGTTATTTTACTGGTTAAGTATATCATATCTATTTTATTTTGCAAGTCTTTTGGCAAAAAAATTTAAAAAGCTTAGCTTTGCTATTTTCAAAAACTCCCTAATCACCGTCAAGATGAAACTTGGCGCAGTCACAATAGGGAGGGAAAATGCCAAGTAGAATAACAGCTGTCCTTCAAGGCTTGCAAGGTAGGTCAAAAAGTCTACTAACACTTGTAATATCTTCTGCTGATTCCAACCTGTCACAACTCATTATTTGGCTAATCACATGGTTTTGACCTTCCTGACATGTCATTTTAGTTGAAACCCTCGGAAAGTCAATAGTTTATCATCAAAAAAAATCAACCCTTGTCAGGATTGAGCTTGACATAGCATTATTAGTCGCTGACCGAGAAGTGATTGGTCATGAGGTTGCTAGCATCAAAGAGAACCTTGTTGAGAAGAGCCTGAGTTTGATCTTGTAGGTAGTCACTCATGGCTTGGTTTTGGGCTACTAAGTTGACAGGTCGGCCATCTGCTAATGCTTGGTCAACCTTACCAATCATGGCATGACCTTGCGCCATAGTGCGTTCAACATAAGATTCGATATCAGCCTCATGTGATGCATAATGGCTGTCTGCAATGGCTGCGATCAGACGATTTGCCCAGTAGAAACTGTCTGTTGAGACATTTTCAGTTGTATTGGCCAGATAATCTGGTGTACTAGAGACTTGCGTGAAGAAGGGTACCATTGTCCCAAAAGGCATGGATCCATAGGCTAGCCACTGGATACCTGTCGTCTCGTGAGCACAGTCTGGACGGAGCTGCAAAAGCGCTGTCTGACTGGTGCGGTTAATTCCAATAGTACGGAAAGTACGTTGGCTGGTGTGGTCGCCCTCTGGTCCATAAGGGTCGTATACCGTGTCTTGATAGTGATTACTGAGGACATACTTAACGTCTTCGACCGTGATTTTGCGGTAAGGTTTTTGGCACCAAGGGATAAAAAAGCTGCGCGGGTCTTGCTTGATTTCAGGATTGAGGAAACGTTGGATAGCCCAAGCACGCGGCGTATTATAATGACGATCCTTATCCTTCTGACTGCCAAAAGCATAACGTGGATTGAAATGTTCATTGGAATAAGTCAAGTCCAAATTATACTTGGCAATGAATTCCTTCAAATTGCTAGAACACATGTAGTCATCAGGATTATTAAATTCAAAATGATCAATGCCCAGCTGATTAGGATTGGTCACATAAGCATCATCTGGCACACGTCTGGCAATCCAGTGGTGACCACCAATAGTTTCCAGCCACCAAATCTCATCAACATCCGAGAAAGCAATCCCGTTTGATTCATAAGTACCGTATTCCTCCAAGATAGCTCCTAAACGTTCTACACCTTCACGCGCAGAGTGAATGTAAGGCAACACCAATGTCAGCATGTCTTCCTCACCTATACCTGATGGGACTAGCGGATCAGCTCCCAAGACACGGCTATTGGTAGTAATCGTTTCTGTTTCACTCATGGCAACGTTAACAGCATTGATACCAGCTTCACCCCAAATTCCCTCATTATCCAGAGCATTGGGAACAGAGGTATAGCGCATGGGATTAGCTGGCAAGTCCATCTCAAAACTAGACAGAACTGATTTATAATGACGTGGTTGATCCTCAGGATTAACTACCTTAAACTGCTTCGGACAAAAGTCTCCACTCTGCGAATCTTCTGTTCGAGCAATCATAGTCGAACCGTCGTAAGAAGCTTTTTTTCCGACGAGAATAGTCGTGCAACTCATGTTATATCTCCTTTTATAATTCTTCTGCGATTTTATTGATTTTTCTGAGGCGGTGGTTGACGCCGCTCTTGGTTAGTGGTGTGTCTAAGCTGTTCGCGATTTGTTGGATTGAGTAGTCTGGATGAGCAATTCTAACTTGAGCAATCTGCTGCAATTCCAGAGGCAAGGTCTCCAGGCCAACCGTATCCATGATTTTGATGATATTGTTGATGGTCTTCATGCTAGCTGTGATAGTCTTGGTAATGTTAGCTGTTTCCACATTGTTAGCGCGGTTGAGGTCATTACGTGTCTCACGCATGATTTTGATTTCTTCAAACTCTTCCTTGCAGTCCATTGCACCGATGACAATGAGGAAATCCATGATATCCTCAGCCTTTTGCAGGTAGGTCACCACACCATTCTTGTGCTCAATAATCTTAGCATCCAGCATGAATTTTCGCATGAGATTGGCCAAATCTTCGGCATGGTCTTGATAGACGGAAAAAATCTCCAGCTGATATTTGCCTGACTCGGGATCACGGATGGTTCCCGTAGCTAAGAAAGCACCGCGCAAATACGCTCGGCCAGCTTCATCATCATTTAGTACTCCTTCTTCAATTCCTGTCTCAATACCAAAGAAAGAATCCGCCAGCTTGAGGTCTGACAAAATTTCTTCCACATTATCTGCTACAAATACCGTGTAAACACGGTTCTTACGTAAATTAGTTTTCTGATGGTATTTGATTTCAGGGGCAACCTGATAAAGTGTCTCTAGAAGCTCGTAGATATGACGGGCTATCTTGGCATTCTCACTAGTGATGGACAAATTCAATCCCTGACCAGTTAAACTTAGACTGCCCGACATCTTGATAATAGCCGACAACTCCCGCTTATCAGCTTGATCTAGCTGAAGCAATTCTTCCTTGACTTTAATCGTGAAACTCATAGTCGTTTCCCTACTAAATTCATCAACTCTGCAACGACTAGGTCGCCATGGTGAAAAGCGCCGCCATTTTCTAAACGAAGGAAATTAGAGGAAATAACCCGCTTGGCCTGCTTGGTTAGACCTTCAAAGTCATGTTCAACTTGCACCAAGTATTCATCAAAAGCATTGTTGGCCATATATTCCTCAGGTACCTCTTCAATATTCACCAAGACTGTGTCAATAACGTCCTGTCCCAAATGACGATTGAGCACCGCTACATGGTCAGCATCCGTAAAATGCTCCGTTTCACCTAGCTGGGTCATGATGTTGCAGACATAGGCCACCTGAGCAGGCGTCTCAAGCAAAGCCTGCTTAATTTCTGGAATAACCAGATTTGGCAAAATAGAGGTAAAGAGAGAACCCGGTCCTAAGACAATCATATCGCTATTCATAATAGCATCGACCACCTTACGGCTAGCCTTGGGCGTCTCATCATTATAGGTGTTGGTCACATAAACATGATCAATCATGCCTTTGTAATCTGCGATGTGACTCTCCCCCGCTACTTCATGCCCATCTTGAAAGACAGCATGTAAAGTCAGAGGAGTTTCACTGGCTGGATAAATCTTCCCTGTTACATGGAAAAATTTAGTCAGAAGCTGCATGGCATTGTAAGTTGATCCCTGCATCTCCGCAATACCTGAAATAACTAGATTTCCTAATGGATGCCCTGCTAGTGCGCCATCACCTTCAGCAAAGCGGTACTGGAAGACCTTTTCATAAAATTTGGGCATGTCGCTCATGGCTACTAGCACATTGCGCAGATCACCTGGTGGCGTTAGCTGCATGGCATTGCGTATTTGACCTGAAGAGCCACCATCATCTGCTACAGTAACGATAGCTGTAATATCAACATTTTCTGAGCGGAGGCTATTTAAAATCACAGGAATCCCTGTTCCCCCACCGATAACTGTAATCTTTGGTTTTTTCATGAGCGATTTACCGTTTCCTTGCGACGATCTTTATCACGATGGCTCTCATTGACAGGCCAATTTTCCTTTAAATCTTCCGCCAAGCGATGGGCAAAGGCTACGCTTCGATGCTGACCTCCTGTACAGCCCACAGCGATGGTCAGAACAGCCTTACCTTCTTTCTGGTAGCCTGGCAAAATAGGTTCAATCAAATCCAACAAGTGCTTGTAAAATTCTGCTGATTCTTGGTGCTCCATGACATAGTCATAGACCCCTTGATCCAATCCTGTCAGATTGCGTAGTTCAGGCTTGTAGTAGGGGTTAGGTAGGAAGCGAACATCAAAAACCAAGTCCGCATCCAAAGGCAAACCATATTTAAAACCAAAACTGAGCACCTCAATGCGGAAAGAATTATGGTCATTTGAACTTGAAAACTGTTCAGAAATCGTTTTTCTCAACTGACGAGGCGTTAATTCTGTCGTGTCAACCACATTTTGACTGAGATTTTTCAGCGGTGCCAATAATTCACGTTCCAATTTAATCCCATCAAGCACACGACCGTCAGCTGCCAAAGGGTGACTACGACGCGTTTCCTTATAACGTGAGACTAATTCTGTATCCGTCGCATCCAAAAAAAGAATTTTGAAATTAATCTTTTCATTACTTTCGAGTTTATCTAAGACAGAATTAACTTCATTGAAAAAGAGACGACTGCGCATATCAACCACTAAAGCAACCTTATCATTATCCCCTGATTGTTGAATCAGGTCCAGAAATTTAGGCACGAGGGCTGGCGGCATATTATCAATTGTAAAATAGCCCAAATCTTCAAATGATTGAATAGCGACTGTTTTGCCTGCTCCACTCATCCCAGTGACAATGACTAAATTAATCTTAGCATCTGACATTTTATTATCCTTTCCCATTATGCAAATTATTCAAATGATTTTGCAAGTTTTGATTCATCTTTTGAACTTCATCTAGTTGTTCAGTGATGGACACCAGCATCTCAGTCTGTAACTTCTGAATTTCCAGTAAGTCTGACTGGTCTTGTTGCACCAAGTGATCAATCTTAGCATGAAGAAGACTGACTCCCTGCTCTGACTTTTTATTGACCATGTAATCATTCTTGGCCTGCAAGCGATCGTAGTCTGAAGCACGGTTCTGGCTCATCATAATAAGCGGTGCCTGAATGGCAGCTAAGGTTGACAAGGCAAGATTTAGCAAAATAAACGGATAGGCATCAAAAACCAAACCAAATGGCTTGATGACATTGAAAGCCATCCAGATAGCCATAAAAATGATAAAAGAAATGATGAAGGTCCAAGAGCCACCGAAACGAGCTACGTAGTCCGCAATCTTCTGACCAAAGGTAATTTTGCTGTCCAACTCTTCTTGAATATCAAGAGGGCCAATATCTTGATTTTTCGTGACATCATAAATAGTTTCCCTGATGTATTCATTCTTCTTATTAGCATTTTCAATCATCTTGTTAAGATAAAGCAAGCGATAGGAAGCCAAATTTTTATTGCTAATAAAGGCCTGCTCATTCAGGTCCGCATGCTCTTTAAGCACCAAGCTCCTCAATCGCCTGTCCAATTCAAAGAGAAAAACCCCTTCGGTCGCTGGATAAGTCTCTTTGTCAATAGCATCAATTACTAATTTTTCTTCTGCCATGCTTCGCCTTCTTTCTAGATTTCATTATAACATAAATAAAACCCGCCGAGGCAGGTTTTAAGTTATCTCATAAGTATTTCCTAGTTGATATAGGCAATGACTTCAACTTCAATTTTGACATCTTTAGGCAGACGTGCTACCTCTACTGCTGAACGAGCTGGAAAATCGCATTTGAAAGCTTTGGCATAAACTTCGTTGAAAGGAACGAAATCATTGATATCACTTAAAAAGCAAGTTGCCTTCACCACATGGTCAAAATCTGTGCCAGCTTCTTCTAAAATAGCTCCCACGTTTTTCAAAACTTGTTGCGTTTGTTCTTGAATGGTTTCGCCAACAATCTCACCTGTTTCTGGTGACAAGGGAACTTGCCCAGAAGCAAAAAGAAAATTACCGACTACTTTTCCTTGAACATAAGGACCGATAGCCGCAGGGGCTTTATCTGTATGAATTGTCTTAGTCATCACAATACTCCTTCATTTTATTGTTGCTATTAGTATAGCAGAATTTTCAGAAAATTGAAACATAAAATTTATAGCCTTTCCAAAATCCAATTGTTAAAAATAGAAAAATTTCTCTGCAAGCTCACTATTTTCTAAAAAATATGGACAAGATGAGAGGGGCATATTATAATATAACTTGTGCATAATTGAGCTCTAGCTCAGACTGGTTCGAAAACTTCCCAGAATAAAAAACTAAGTAACTCAATAACGGCCTTCAAAACTGATAACTTGTGCTATTGCTCTCAAGTAACTCTGTTCTGAAGAAGCCATGCTTAATGTAAAAAGATGAACAGTTGCGGAGTTTTGATTTGCAAAGAAGATCAGGCTCCGTTTTCTTTTTATTATTACTAGAAAGGAGGAAAAATGACGCCAAAACAAAAAATTATTATTGATTGTGATCCTGGTATAGATGACAGCTTAGCTCTTATCTATGCCATCAAGCATCCTAAACTACAAGTGGTTGCTATAACAGTTACTGCTGGAAATAGTCCTGTTGAATTAGGTGTTAAAAATACCTTTACTGTCTTGGAATTACTCAACCGATTGGATATTCCTGTCTACCAAGGAGCTAGTCACCCACTAAGTAGAGAGTTTGTATCTGCTCAGGATACTCACGGAATGGATGGACTAGGTGAAAATAACTTTCAACTCAAGTCTGACTACGCTGTACAAGAAATATCTGCTCAGCAATTCTTAGCCAATTATTTTGAAAAGAAAAGACAAACTTCCATCATAGCTTTAGGACCATTGACCAATATTGCTCAGGCTCTTGATCTTAACCCAAGTTTAGGAAAAAACTGTTACCGTTTCATATCGATGGGTGGCTCTTACAAATCACACGGTAATTGCTCACCAGTTGCGGAATATAATTATTGGTGTGACCCACATGCAGCACAGCTTGTTTTTGACAAATTGGGTAAAAAAGTAGAAATGGTAGGACTTGATGTTACTCGCAGCATCGTCTTGAAACCTAACCATCTAGAGTACATGAGGCGAATTGATGAAGAAATGACTGATTTCATCAGAAAAATCACTCGCTTCTACTTTGACTTTCACTGGAAGTATGAGCACATTATTGGATGTGTTATCAATGATCCCCTAGCAGTTGCTTATTTTGTTGATAGCAGCATCTGTACTGGCTTTGATAGTTATACCGATGTTGTTACCCAAGGTATTGCTATGGGACAAACGGTCGTTGACCATTATGATTTTTATAACAAAAAAGCAAACAGCCACATTTTAACCCAAGTCGAAACTAACTTATTCTGGATCGATTTTCTAACCGTCATTCTAAATGCACAAAAAAGTCTCATCTCTGATGACCTTAATTTTTTAAAGTTAGGATAAACACATGAAAAAATCACCTGCACGCCTTATCACCTTCATGGCAATCGCTATCGCTATCAACTATATTGGAGCAAATCTCGCGCTTCTACTTCATTTACCACTCTACCTAGACACCATTGGAACCTTGCTTGTGGCTGTGGTTCTTGGCCCATGGTTTGGCGCTGGAACAGCCCTTATCAGCGCGTTATTGAGCTGGATGACTACGGATATCTTCTCGCTCTACTTTTCACCTGTCGCTATCATCGTTGCAGTTATTGCTGGCTTTTTAGTTAAGAAAAATAGTACAACTCTTAGTCTCATATGGAAAAGTTTGCTTGTTTCTCTTCCAGGAACAGTCGTTTCATCTAGCATTACTGTCATCCTTTTTCATGGTATCACCTCAAGTGGATCTAGTATTTTAGCGCAATTCCTACATGGTTTAGGACTTGACATGACAGCCAGTCTTATTTTAGTTCAAGCGGGTACAGACTATCTCGATCGTTTGATCAGCCTTTTTATTGTGATCACCATTGTCAAATCATTAAAGAAGTACGCACCAAATCTTATAACAGCATAGCTAATAAAAAAAGAGAATCAGATGATTCTCTCAGAATGAAGACAAAGTCGTTAGAATTTTATTTCTAACGGCTTTTTCATGTGTAAAGTAATATAATAGAGATAGGAATCCAGTTAATAAACAGAGGGAGAGTCGCTATGTTACACAAAGAAAACCCAGCCTACAAACGCGGTCAATTTGGTTTCTACAGTTTAGATGACCTTGTTCCTCAAGATCATCTCCTTCGTCAAATAGAGGAAGCTATTGACTTCTCCTTTATCTATGACTTAGTCGCAGATAGCTATAGCGATGAAACAGGGCGTCCTAGTCTTGACCCTGTTCTG
>NZ_KB904093.1 GCF_000379985.1 Streptococcus caballi DSM 19004
CAAGACTGCTGACTTGGTCAAAGAAGCCATTCAAAGCATTCCCTACGCTCTGACCAAGGTCAAACTCTTCCATTCTGATCGTGGTAAGGAGTTTGATAATGCCTTGATTGATGAGATGTTAGAAGCCTTTGGCATCACACGTTCGCTGAGTCAAGCGGGTTGTCCTTATGACAATGCGGTAGCTGAGAGTACCTATCGCTCCTTCAAACTGGAGTTTATCAACCAAGAAACCTTCCGCTCTCTGGAAGAATTAACCCTTAAAACCAAAGACTATGTCCACTGGTGGAATCACCATCGCATCCACGGCAGTCTCAATTACCAAACACCAATGACTAGGCGAGTCATTACTTAATAAAAACACTTTATAAATTTTGTACAGAAAACTGTTGCCTTTTCAAACTAGTCTTTCTGCCATCAGAATAACACATTGGGGGCTTCGTCTGTAAAGTAGTGGTCATCATAAACCTTCTTACCGTTAACCTGTTTAGCTTGCTTAACTGTCCTACACTAAATTTCACAGGAAATTGTCGAAGGATTTCTCCCCAAGCGTCACGTAATATCAAGCTAGCTTTAGCCTTCAGAAAGGTGGTGATAAGCCTGGTTTGTACCAGAATAGTATATCAGATGAAAAGTTCTTTTTTCTTGCACTTCATTTTACAACAGGGCAAATTATTAAAGAAAAAGATATCTCAAGCAATAAGATATAATAAAAGCAAAAGAAACGTTGTCAAATCAACGTTTCAAAAATAACATAACTGCCGATTGCAGGGATCGAACCTGTGACCTACGCGTTACGAGTGCGTTGCTCTACCAACTGAGCTAAATCGGCTTACCCCACTATTTTATCACTTTGATTTTAAATGTCAATGACAAGAAAAAAGGCTTATCCTTTCGGACAAACCTTTATTTAATAACGTTTCAGAACTGATTAAGCTTTACCTTCTGAACCGAAAACATCGATACGTTCTTCAACAGCAGCAGTGATTGCATCGAAACCTGGTTTCAAGAATTTGCGTGGGTCAAAGAGTTTTTTCTTCATGTATTCAGCTTCGTTAGCGTTGAATTCAGCAACAAAGTCGCGAGTAGCAGCGCAGAAAGCCAATTGACATTCAGTATTAACGTTAACTTTAGCAACACCAAGTTTGATAGCTGCTTGGATTTGATCATCAGGGATACCAGATCCACCATGAAGTACGATTGGGAATCCTGGAACAGCTTCTGTAAGTTTTTGAAGGTGATCAAGGTGAAGACCTTTCCAGTTTTCTGGGTAAGGACCGTGGATGTTACCGATACCTGCTGCCAAGAAGTCAATACCAGTTTCAACCATTGCTTTTGCATCTTCGATTGGAGCCAATTCACCGTCACCGATGATACCGTCTTCTTCACCACCGATAGTACCAACTTCAGCTTCTACTGAGATGCCTTTAGCATGTGCTTTCTCAACAACTTCTTTAGCCAATTTAAGGTTTTCTTCAACTGGAAGGTGTGAACCGTCGAACATTACTGAAGTGTAGCCAACTTCGATACATTCAAGAGCATCTTCGAAATGACCATGGTCAAGGTGAATAGCAACTGGTACAGTAATACCCATTGATTCAACAAGGTTTTCGATAAGTGCTTTACAAAGTTTGTAACCACCCATGTATTTGGCAGCACCCATTGAAGTTTGGATAAGAACTGGGGCTTTTTTAGCTTCTGCTGCACGCAAGATAGCTTGAGTCCACTCAAGGTTGTTTGTGTTAAATCCACCAACTGCATAACCGTTGTCACGAGCTGCTTGGACAAATTTTTCTGCTGAAACGATTGCCATTATAAGGCCTCCTATTTATTTTTTGGGGTTCAACCCATTACACGAATATTCTAACATAAATACGGTAAAAATGCTAGCGTTTACTGAAAACTTAAATGATTTTCTAAGCGACTTTCTTCGTTATTAAAAATATTCTGGCGTTCTTTGAATAAAAAAAGCCGAGCCATATAGACTCAGCTACTCTGCGGAGAGAGGGACTTGAACCCTCACGACCAAAAGCGGTCACAAGATCCTTAGTCTTGCGCGTCTGCCAATTCCGCCATCCCCGCTAACAACATAACAAATTATATCAATTTACTATATTGTTGTCAACATTATTTTTCATAATTTTTCAAAAAAGTTGAAATTTTTTTCTGATAGGTTTCAGGATTTGATTCCATTGACTTAGCATGCTGCGCGCCCTTAGCAATATAAAGTTCTTTAGCACCTCGGCTTGCTTTAAAATTGTCATAAACCATTTTTGTTGGTACAAAATCATCCTTGTCTCCATGAATGAAGAGAATAGGTAATTTATTTTTCTTCAGCTGCTCAATACTGCTGGCTTGACCGTAAGAAAAGCCAGCTCGCACTTTGGAAATAGACGACACCTCATAAAGAATTGGAAAGGCAGGCAGGCTGTACATTGCTTTAGCCTGATATTTCAATTCTTCCCAAACACTACTGTATCCACAATCTTCAATAATATTGACAACTTGTTTAGGGAGATTGCTTTCACCGCTAGCCATCATGACAGTAGCTCCTCCCATGGAGACACCAAAAAGAGTAATCTGACTAGCTGCATTTTTGTCAACCAAAAGCTGTGCCCATTTGATAATATTAAGTCGATCGTTCCAGCCGTAGCCAATAATCTGACCTTGACTTTTCCCATGAGCCATATTGTCAGGCATCAAGACATTATAACCTAGTTCATGAAACATCCAAGCATAAGCTTTCATGTCCTTCTTACTGTTGTTAAAACCATGAACTACAATAACTGTTTTGTTCGTTTCCCTTGCTGCTGGAACATACCAAGCATCCTGTTTTAAACCTTGATTAGCCATCCAGACGGTCTCTTTTTTCAAATGATCAAATTGCTTTTCATCATCATACAAAGGATTAGCCCTAGTCTTAGGCCTATGGTTGATAAAAGATTTCTCTTCACGAACTTGTGCCACATAAAAAAAATAATAACTAACGCCAAGTGAAATTGCAAAAAAGGTAAGGATAATTCCTGTGATAAGCTTTGATAATCTAATCTTTTTCATAAAGTGTATTGTACTGCAATTTAACAAAAAAAGAAATAGCTAGGCTACTTCTTTTCAAATTTATTTAACATTTTGAACAGCTGCCGTTACAAAAGCTGTGTAAAGCTCTTCTGGACGATTAGGGCGACTTTGTAATTCTGGATGATATTGCGCAGCTACAAAGAATTTTTTATCTGGCAACTCAACCACTTCCATGAGGCGGTTATCTGGTGAAACACCTGAGAAGACAAAACCTGCTGCTTCAAACTGCTCACGGAATTTAGTGTTAAATTCATAGCGATGACGGTGACGACGTTGGACCACTTCTTGATTGTTGTAAGCTGCAGCTGCTTTTGAGCCGACTTTCAATTTACATGGGTAAAGGCCCAAGCGAAGTGTTCCACCCATGTCTTCAATGTCAATTTGATCACGCATGATGTCAATGACAGGGTACTTAGTATCAGGATTCAATTCAGCAGAGTTAGCACCTTCCATATTAAGGACATTGCGGGCAAATTCAACACAGGTCAATTGCATACCCAGACAGATTCCTAACATTGGAACATCATTTTCACGCGCATAACGAATCGCCTCAATTTTACCTTCGGTACCACGTTGACCGAATCCACCTGGCACGATTATACCATCCGCATCACCTAGAAGCTCCGATGCATTTTCCGCGGTCACATCATTAGCATTAACCCAGTTCAAATCAATCGCAGCATCATTGACATAGCCTGAATGTTTGAGAGCTTCAACAACAGATAAATAAGCATCTGGTAATTCAACATATTTGCCAACCAAAGCAATTTTTACACTCTTTTGAAGATTCATGACCTTGTTCACCATAGCTGACCATTCTGTCATATCGGCCTTAGGAGCATCAAGTTTCAAGTGATCGCAAACAATTTGATCCATATTTTGTGCTTGCATATTGAGTGGAATTTGGTAGATATGATCTACATCAAGCGACTCAATAACAGCTTCTGGCGCAACATCACAAAATTGGGCTAGTTTATTTTTAATATTTTGACCAGCAGGTTTTTCGGTACGGATAACCAACATATTTGGTTGAATCCCCAGCCCACGTAATTCCTTGACAGAATGTTGGGTCGGCTTAGTTTTCATTTCACCAGCAGCCTTAAGATAAGGAAGCAGAGTCGTATGAATGTACATGACATTATCCGCCCCGACATCTGCCTTCATTTGACGTAGAGCTTCGAGGAATGGCAAACTTTCGATATCACCAACTGTCCCTCCAACTTCAGTGATGATAACATCTGAGTCAGTCGTTGTTGCAGCACGCTTGATTTTTTCTTTAAGCGCATCTGTAATGTGGGGGATAACCTGAACAGTAGCTCCTAGATATTCACCCTTACGTTCTTTGCGAAGAACTTCGCTGTAAATTTTTCCTGTCGTAACATTAGAGTATTTGTTTAGATTAATATCAATAAAACGTTCATAGTGGCCCAAGTCAAGGTCTGTCTCTGCGCCATCATCTGTTACATAAACTTCACCATGCTGATAAGGACTCATCGTTCCTGGGTCAATATTAATGTAGGGGTCAAATTTTTGAATGGTTACTTTAAGACCACGGTTTTTCAAAAGACGCCCTAGGCTGGCCGCTACTATCCCTTTACCAATTGATGAAACAACACCACCAGTGACGAAAATATACTTTGTCATGTCAACTCCTTTTTCATTAGTTTGCATAGCTGTGCTAAGAATCTTTTCTGGGAAAAACAAAATAGCTCCCTAGCAAGTAGGGAGCTTTGTACTGACCTCAAAAAGAGGTGCCCGAATAGTAATATAAACTAAATCTTCTTATTTGTCAAATGAGAAAATCACACGAAAGAGAAACTAATAAATTCCTCGTTTAGTCTTGCCTATCTTCGTCCTCTTCTTCATCGTCATCATCTTCTTCGTTGATATCGACATCTTCATCTAAATCATCATCAGTAATGATTTCATTGATTTCAGAGTCGTATGATTCAACTTCAGATTTTTCATCATCTGGATCTTCATCATCATATTCCAGATTTGATGAATTTTCAGTGTAATCCTCATCTTCTGGATCATCATCTGAATAATCAATAGCATCTTCATCACCATCCATAAAGGCATTAACGCGTTTCTTCTTGCGTTTTGGTGACCCATTTTCATCATCTTCAAGAGTAATGATTTCTTCGTCAATTTCATCAATGGCGTACCAAGAGCGCAGCCCCCATTTATTTTCACCTAAGGGGATAAAACTACCATCTGTATTCAAATCTGAGTAGAAGAAAGGAAGTGATTCACGAATTGCTGCATCTGATTTATCCAAATATTCTTGAATCGCATTAACAAGGTCGCTAAAATACATTTCATTGTCACGACCGCGTTCTTCCAATATAGCACGGGCCACTTCAATCATTGAGAGTTCATTTTTTTCTTGTCCAGCAAATACTTCTAATTCCAAGGTGGTTCTCCTCATTTTAATATCGAGACATCAGCTGTTTGGGGAGGCATCTGGGCTCCTTAGCCTAAACAACGGTTCGAATTCATTTTTTGTCGCTGTCTACTATTTTACGCTAAAAAATACAATTCGTCAAAGGATTGCAGCAAATTTCTTGAAGACAAGATTTACAATCAAAAAAGCAATCCTTGCAGATTGCCTTTTCTTAATCAAACATTAATGACTTTATTTCACTTTAGCTGAGCTTGTTACTACTTCAACAGCTTTCTTCATAGCGATATCGTGCTTAAGCATATCAGCTGAAAGAAGGTTACGGACTTGCTCAACTTCCATGTTGTATTCTGAAGCAAGATTCGCAATTTCTTTTTCGATTTCTTCGTCAGAAGCTTCAAATCCTTCCGCCTTAGCAATAGCTTCAATGACAAGATTTGTTTTCACTCGTTTATCAGCATCTGCTTCGTATTGTTTATGAAGGTCTTCTTCAGATGTTCCTGTCAATTGGAAGTACATTTCTGGAGAGATCCCCTGACGTTGCATGTTGCCCATGAATTCGTTCATAGCGCGGTGTACTTCGTCATGTACCATTTCTTCTGGCAATTCAATAATTTCAGCGTTGGCAACAGCCAATTCAAGCGCTGCACCTTCAACAGCGTCATCGTATGCAATTTCTTTAGCTGCTTCAAGTTCTTTACGGTATTTAGCTTTCAATTCGTCAAGAGTTTCAACTTCTTCGTCGATATCTTTAGCTAATTCGTCATCAAGAGCTGGAACTTCTTTAGCTTTAACTTCGTGAACTGTAGTTGCGAAGACAGCATCTTTACCTGCAAGGTCTTCAGCTTGGTAGTTTTCTGGGAAAGTTACTTTAACTTCTACTTGATCACCAGCTTTTGAACCCACCAATTGATCTTCAAAACCAGGGATGAATTGACCTGAACCAAGTTCAAGTGAGAAATTGTCTCCTTTTCCACCGTCAAATTCAACACCGTCAACTGAACCAACAAAATCAATCACAACAGTGTCGCCGTTTTCAGCTGCATCTTCTTTGATAACCAATTCAGCAAGATTGTTGCGTTCGCGTTCAACCTTTTCATCAACTTCCGCATCAGTTACTTCTTTAGTAGCATCTACTGATACTTCAAGGTTCTTGTAATCGCCAAGTTTCACTTCAGGTTTTGTAACAACTTCAGCAGTCAAAGTCCATTCTTGACCTTTTTCCATAGAGGTAACATCAATTTTTGGTTGTGCAACAACATCAAGTTCAAGTTCAGCAACAGCTGCTTCATAAGCTGCTGGCAAAATAGCATTCAAAGCATCTTCGTAAAGCGCTTCTTCACCGAATTTTTGATTGAAGACGGCACGAGGCATATGTCCTTTACGGAATCCTGGTGCATTCAATTCTTTTTTGACTTTATTAAAGGCTTGGTCAAGAGCTGGTTTAATTTTATCTTGTCCAATTGTAAATGTAATCACGCCACGGTTTGTAGCAGTGCTTTCAAATGATGTAGACATCTAGTCATTTCTCCTTAAAAATTTTATATACAGTTTAGTTTATCATATTTCAAGAGCTTTTAAAAGTTTTTTATGCATTTTTTGAGCCATAAAATCCTTGCAGACTTTCCTTTTTTTTACTACACTAAAGTTATGACTATTATCCAAAAATACTTTCAACAGTTTCACCTTGAAGAGCTGGCACTAGACCTCACTTCAAAAGCGGTTTCGCTGGTGCTGCTGATTATTCTCTTTTCAATTGGCAAGCGGATCATCAACTACCTTTTTGACAAAACCATCGCAACCTCTATCTCTCTATCCAAGCAAACACAGGCGCGACAGAAAACCATTATTAAGCTGCTGCATAACGTCATGAATTATGTACTCTACTTTTTCCTCGTTTACTGGGTTTTGAGCATTCTGGGTGTACCTGTTTCCAGCCTTCTGGCAGGGGCTGGAATTGCTGGAGTAGCCATCGGTCTTGGGGCTCAAGGTTTCCTTTCTGATGTCGTCAACGGTTTTTTTATCCTCTTTGAAAATCAATTCGATGTTGGTGATTCCGTCGATATCGGCACCGTTTCTGGTAACATTTCCAGTGTCGGCTTACGTACCACACAAATTCGTGGGTTTGACGGCACCCTGCATTTTATTCCCAATCGCAATATCCTCCTCGTCAGCAACAAATCACGCGGTGATATGCGAGTGCAGATCGACATTCCGATTTTCGCCCATACTGATTTAGAAAAAATGACCAAGGTCATTAAAACAGTGAATAAGGAAAGCCTGGAAAATCACCCAGAAATCGTGGGTAGTCCAACTGTACTAGGACCGCAAACGGCCAAGTCTGGACAATTGGTCTTTCGTATTGATATTTTCGTGCAAAACGGCGCTCAAAATCGCACCTATGCAGAATTTTATCGTCTCTATCAGGAAAACCTCATTGCAGCTGGTATTTCATTACCAACGCTCAATACATCATCTCCCACAACAAACAAGCTCTGACATGATGGCAGAGCTTGTTTTCATTATCAAAACTTACGAATTGGGTCTGTTGTATAGGTGGCACGCACTCCGCCAATCAATTTGGATCGGCTGGCTAAGGCTGTCACATGAGCGCCGCCTAGCTCACGCCGAATAGGTACCAGCGGAACCTGCACACGTTTGACATGCATACCGATGCTGGTGTCTCCAATATCAAGACCTGCATGAGCTACAACTTCTTCGACTTCAACAGGATTTGTCATAAACTTGAAGGCAGCTACTTGACCGCTGCCGCCAGCATGCAGGTTAGGTATGACATTAACAATTTCTAAGTCTTTATCCTCTGCCACCTGTTTCTCCACCACTAAGGCGCGATTAAGATGCTCACACCCCTGCACTGCCAAATGGATACCTCTAGCCGTTAGCTCATCCAAAATGGTCTTAACGATAACTTCACCAATCTCAGCACTACTATTTTTCCCGATAACGCCACCAGCTACCTCGCTGGAAGAGAGACCCAGCACAAACAGCTGCCCCTTTTTAATCGCCGATCGGTCGATAATATCAAGAACAATGTCACGCGTCTGCTTTTCTAAATCTCGTAAATTCATTTTCTTACCTCACTAGGTCTATTATAGCACCTTTTCAGCAGAGCCGCGCTTTTGAAAATTACTTTTCAAATTTTTGATAAGCGTAGAAAACAGCGTAGCCTACTGCCACACCAAAAAAGTTTTGCATGGCATTGCCCCAGATTCCTGCTAAGGAACCACCTAAACCGTAGCCTAATAAGAGTGAGCCAATAAAGTACCAGCCCACCATAGCTAGTGATGACAAAATCAATCCTAAAATACGCTTAGAAGCTGTCCAGCCACCGAAGAAACCTTGCAAGCCGTGGGCAATTAAGCTATGAAACATCCACTGGGGATAGCCAGCCAGCAAGTCAATCAAGAAACCTGACAAACCACCAACGATTGCCCCTTGACGAGACCCCAGATAAAAAGCGGTGAAATAAACACCAGCATCCAACAAGGTCAAAAAGCCTGTTGGTGTAGGTACCATAACAAAACGTCCTAAAACAACCGTCAAGGCCGTCAAAACTGCTAGTAATGTTAATTCTCTAAGATTTGTTTTTCGCATAATTCTGCTTCACTCCGTAATCATTTGATTCTTCAATAGTATGGTAGACAAAATCCTTGGCTAGACTGACTGCCTCCTTGCTTTCCTTCCCCAAAGCCAGTTGGCTAGCGATATACGCTGCGAAAGTACAGCCTGCACCGTTATTATTACGGTGCAGAATGGGATTGCGCAACACCACAAAGTCCTGCCCATCATAGAAAAGGTCAATAGCTTCATGCTTATTCAGACGTGAGCCACCTTTGATGACAATGGCCTGCGCCCCCAAGTCATAGAGAATCTGAGCGGCCTTTTTCATGTCTGACAGAGTGGTTAAGGGCATGCCTGACAGGATTGCTGCCTCACGCAAATTTGGCGTGATAACTGTTGCCAACGGCAAGAACTTCAACATTTCCACTCGCATGCCTGAGTTAGCCTGATCACTATTTTCTTTAAAGACCAAAACAGGATCAAAAACAACTGGCAACTCTCGTCCGTAGTTTTGTAAAAACCCCAAAGCCTGCTCTGCTATTTCCACAGACGGCAAAAGCCCCAGCTTGATGGCGGCAAAAGGAACTTCTCGCAAGCTTTCCAATTGTTTGGCAAATAGCGGAGCTGGAGTGGGAGTAATCTCAAATCCATCAGCTTTAATGCTGGTCATGCAAGTCTGGGCAACAAAACCGTAAAGTCCGCTGACGGTGAAGGTCGCCAGATCAGCCTGCATGCCGCCGCCGCTCAAGACGTCATTGCCTGAAATAGCTAAAATATAATCAGTCTTCATAGATAATCTCCTTGAGATAAAGGCCATTACCAGCTGCTGTCGGACCAGCTAAATCTCGATTTTTAGACTCTAAAACCGTCTTAATCTGACTAACAGGCATGCGACCATTGCCGATTTTCAAAACCGTACCGACCATATTGCGGACTTGCTTGTAGAGAAAACCGTTACCTGTGAAGGTGAAAATCAGAAAGCCTGTCTTATTGTCACGCTCAACTGTTGCTTGACTAATGGTGCGCACTTTATTTTCCACCGAAGTTCCCGAAGCTGTAAAACCTGTGAAATCATGAGTACCAACCAAATCTTTGATGGCCTCCTGCATACTGGCCAAATCAAGCGGGTAAGGATAGTGCGTAGCATAATGACGCATCATGGGATTTTTGGGACGACCGCTGTCCACTAAAAATTCATAGGTCTTACTGTGCTTGTTATAGCGAGCATGAAAGTCATCTGAAACCTGCTCAACAGCCACCACATCAATATCCTCTGGCGACTGGGTATCTAGTCCAAAACGCAGCTTTTCCACATCGCGCTCCTGAGGCAAGTCGAAATGCACGACCTGACCGTAGGCATGCACACCCGAATCCGTTCGCCCAGCCCCGTGAACCTTGACTGGCTGACCACTATTAAGTTTTTTCAATGTCTTTTCTAATTCCTCCTGAACTGAACGCTCCTTGGTCTGACGCTGAAAGCCAGCAAAGAGGGTTCCGTCGTAAGAAATTGTAGCCTTATATCGTGTCATAACTAGGATTATAGCAATTTTTAAGGGCGCAAGCAACCTCCTTGACCATATAAGTTCCCTATCAGCTGATAAGAATTCCCTATTTAAAAAACACATGCTATAATATAGAAAAACTCAGGAGGCTCCTATCATTAACAAAACAATCTACTTAACTAGTGTCGTAGTGAACAGCTCCCTGTCAAGTGGACAATGAAATAATAAAAGATTAGGCGACGGCCTTGTTCCTCATTTCAAGAGGGGCAAGGCCGTTGTTGCGTTCTTGAAAACGTTGATGATTGTAAAAATAGATGTAGGCATCAATATCTGACACCAGCTCCTCAAAAGTTTTATACTTCTTCAAATCGTAGCACTCCGTCTTAAAGTGCCCAAAGAAACTTTCAATTGGCGCGTTGTCAATACACTTACCAACACGAGACATAGAGCGGGTCATCTGATACTGGGTCG
>NZ_KB904094.1 GCF_000379985.1 Streptococcus caballi DSM 19004
AAAATTAGCTAAAGCTATTCAATCAGCTGTCAATGGCTCTTATCGTCTGCCTAAGCTCCAACAAGATTCCGTCAATGTTGTTCTCGGGCTATTAGCTCGAGAAATCCGAAATCTGGAACAAATGATTAAGGATATTGATAAAGCTATTGAANANATGGTNGAAGTCATNCCTGAATACCAGTGTTTAACTTCTGTGCCTGGTGTTGGTAAAGTTTACGCTGCAGGAATTATCGCTGAAATTGGACAGATTGAGCGCTTTAAAGACCATCCTCAAGTCGCTAAATAGGCAGGATTGAATTGGAAACAGAATCAATCTGGGAACACTAACTCTCAAAATACGGAACTTGTCAAACGAGGCAACCGCTATCTCCGTTATTACTTAGTTGAAGCCGCCAACTCGGTCAGACGACATGATAGTGAATATCAAACCTTTTACAAGAAGAAGTATCATGAAGTTCCTAAACATCAACACAAACGAGCCATCGTCTTAACCGCTAGAAAATTTGTGCGTCTGGTGGATGCGCTACTACGCAATCGCCAACTCTATGCGCCACCAAGGAGGCTTATGGAAGATAGATAATGATCTGCACAAGTCCTTGGATAAACTGGTGAAAAAAGGCGATTTTCACTAGGTGTTTTTAGTGCACCCTGTTTTCTAAAAAATCAACTAGAATTTTCTCAACTTTCTATTGACTTTTTACCACTAGACTATAATATATGAAAAATTCTCTAAATTTTGAATATTGAATAAATCAATGTGTTGAACAATACTGCATTTTAAATCTTTCAATCCTGATATATAGTATAAAGCATACAGAGCTGAAAAACTACCTGAAATATTTGCTACTGGTGCACATATTGCATTATCCCACTTCCAATACGTATTTGCATTAATTTTGTCTGCAGTGTAGTTATTAAATCTATTTTCAGCAACTAAATCGGAAAAAGCTCTCGATCCTTTATAAAAAATACCTTGAGTAATCATAGTACTAGCGTATCCTCCTAATACCCAAGGTATACCAGTTAATTCAGTATATTCTTGAACTATATCATTTACATTAGTTGGCTTATCAATACAGCATATAAGCACATCATAATCAGTGCCAAGCGAAAGAACATCCTCAACACTATCAATTTTCTTATGGATTGATTTAACTTTAATAAAAGGGTTAATTGCTTTAAGCTGCTCCTCTAACACTTCACTTTTTTTCTTACCAACATCACTGTACTTGAACATTTGTCGATTTAAATTAGATAATTCTACTGTATCAAAATCAACAACTGTTATATGTCCAAAACCGATTCTTGCCAAATTTACACCAGCAATACTACCAGTTCCTCCACAACCTAATAAAAGTACTTTTGCATTTTTTAAACGTTCTTGTACTTCCCAATAATTATAATAGATACCTGTGGTATCTATCCATTTATAAAAATTTATAGCGCGACTATAAAAATTTTGTTCCTCTTCACTAAATTTACTGTTATCATCTTCAAAGATAACACCATTATCTTTAAGCACATCCAACATTTGTTCAATACTACCAATATCAATATTAAACATCTTGGAAATATCTGCTATATCATGGCTTCCGTCTAAATATTTCAAAAATTCATAAAATAGTTCAGGCTCATCAACAATAATATCACGTGATATTCCTGCTTGAGCTCCTCCAATTCGTATACCAGTTCCTTCTTCATTCACAAAAGGTACAAGCATAGGTTTCACCATCGGCTTATAATACATCACTATCACCTCAATAAATAAGATACAAATAAAAAAAAAGGCGACTAATTCTGCCTGAAACAAAATTCATAACAAAACTATTCACCTTTAACTAAAAACTAGTGTCCTCCAGCGCTGCGCATAGATTTTTTATCGACAACTTTTTTCACTTTTTTAATTTTCATGGTGAAACCTCCTTTTTTATTTTTTATTATACTTATTTTAATTATCATGTCAATATAAAAAATACTTTTTTGTTCTTTTATTCTTTTTTGAATAAAACGCTGAAATAATATTTCTTTATTCCGCATATAAAAAGACAGGTATACTACTTTACACCTGCCTGTCATTTACTACTATTTACCTTTTTTTCAGCTAAAGAAAAAAATTAGAATTAATCTACGTTATGAATATAAATGGCGTGACAAAAAAGGAAAAAGGCACTCCGTTTATGCAAAAACTCTTAATGAACTTCGTAAAAAGGAATCTTCTTTACTAAAAGACTCAATAACTGGTATCAATTGTAATGAAAAAATTACTATAGATGATTTATTTAATAAATGGAAAACACTAAAAAGAGGATTGAAAGATAATACTTTTCAAAATTATCAATATCTATTCGATGGTAAAATAAATAGTAATACAATATTACCTAACTTTAGTAATCACTCACTTAGACATACCTTTACTACTCGCATGGTTGAATCTGGTACAAACTTAAAAGTTATGCAAGAAATTTTAGGTCACTCTGATATTTCTACTACAATGAATATATACGCAGAAGCAACACAAGAATTAAAAGAAAAAGAAATGAAAAAGCTCGGAGAATCACTCCAAAATAACCTTTCAGGCTTACGACAAATTTACGACTGATTTACGACAACTTGTACAAAGTTTAATGAAGAATTAAATTTAGTAGAATTTAAAATATGTCCGTTATAATGGGCTTCGTGAATTAATGAAAAACTACATAGATTTAGGTTTCTTTTCCCTACGATGAAATAAGGGTCTCGTCAAGCCTCAAATAACCTTTTGCATAAAATAAGGAACCGAACATTCTCAAACTTAGAATTAATTTTCTAAACGAGATGTTCGGTTTTCTATTTGGAAAATCATTTAAATCAATCTAAATCAAATGCTACTGAGTTACGCCAATATTTTTACAACAGTTCGCCAAGCTTAGTTTCTGGCCATTATTTTTTGTGACAGATCATCTAACCACTTTCTGAATATTTTTTTGCAACAACTTATCACAACTAGTTTTCATCATAGGTTTCTAGAAAACTCAAAGGTATAGTTAATTGAAATAGGGATAGGACAAAAGAGCCTCAAGAAAAGTATCACAATTTGGCAATACTCTTCTGAGGTGTTTTTTGATATGAGCCCATGTTTTCTCAATAGGATTATACTCAGGTGAGTATATTTGTTGACTGACTAATTTTCAAAAAAATATCCCAATCAAAATCTTTTGACTGGGATAATCGTGGGTGTTCATTTTATCTAAATTGTTTTAGCTTTTGGTGAACTACTTTTCGGTAGCCTTCAACAGGCGCTCGCAGGACATCATTATTCACATTAACTGTCTTTAAATTGTAGAACTTAGCTACCCAGGCATTTGCCCAAACCAAATCAGGATTATCAGCTTGTTCCATGTAAGCTGTTTGATAAAAGGCACTGTAACTGGTCTCAACATCGCTCATACCTGGCACTAAAACATTCTTTTTCCCCTGCTTTTGCGCCTTTAATAAAATAGATTCAGCAGCATGGTAGCACTCGTAGTTATCGTAAATTTTAGGTTCAACTTCCAAATATCGCTTTCCACTAAAGAACAATAATGCTAGTGCTAAAACAGTCTCTACTAATCGAGCAACGAACTTAGTTTCTTTAACCAAGGAGGATAGCAAAATCACATCACTAGCCATGAACATAACACTACTACAAAACCAAATTCGAGCTTGCAAACTAGGTGAAGCTACTAATTCAGCACAGGCTCCTAAGCCACCTAGGTAAAAGAGGAAGGCAGCACAGAAAGGCTGATGAAAATCAAGCTTCAATTGATCTTTTTGATATAAATGATAACCTTGCCAAGCAAGCAAAACGAAGCCTAATAAAGCCAGGGGCCCAACATATTGAACTGATTTGATAACTACCTCAAGAAAATGATCCCATAAACTTGAGTCTCCCTTGAAGGAGCTAGCTTCACCAGCACTATGAGCCAATAAAAAGATAAAGCCGAATAAAACACCAAACATGCTCCAATATTCATAGACCATACGGTCAACATCTTTGTCACTTAAATAATAAACTACACAAATAAACAAAATAACAAAGCCTGACGTTTCATTACTTGAACCTGCCAAAATAGCAGTAAGCACCATTAACCAAGTAAAGCGAGCTAAATTTTTAGGCTTATACCCCCATCTGAAGGGCAATAAGAAGCTTAAATAGAGTAAAGTTGGCCATAAATAATTACTTGCCCCAGAAACCCAGAGCAAGGCCGCTCCAAAGTCTGGTAGAAAAAGGAACATGGCTCCATAAATCATCAAGAGACGAACCCATGAGAAATCGGATAATCTCTTATTAGAATAACAATTCAAAACAATTCCCAAGGCTACATAGGCTAGACTATTGAGCAAGTCAAAAGCAGTTTTCGGAATTTGCATAAAGACTTGTTCAAAAAAGATACCTACTAAACGTCCATTCCATAAATTGGTATGATTGTTAATGGAAATAAACAAATCCATTGGATTATGGATTCCACTCGTAGTGGAACTAGGCCATTCGCCGAGGTAAAGGAAATGGTAAAGGTAGTCATCTCCTGTATATCCCGTAATCTGGTTCAAATAGAAAAAACTTGCAAAAGCCCCAAGAATAATCAGACCAATCATCAGATAATTTAGAGTTTTACCTATTCTAATCATTAGCGCACCCACTTAGTTACAATTTTCTTCCAAGACTGATTGTCAACCATCGTTCTTGGTAAGCTCTGATTTAAATCACTATATTCATTGATAATGCCGTTATCTAAAGAAAAAGTTATCATTTTTTCCTTATGTAAATAAGACTCTACCTGCTGGTTAGACTCCCCATAAGGATAAGCAAAATAGTTACTCTTCACCCCAGTACGACGATAAAGAGTCTTAACCGATTTTTTAAAGTCTTTTTGGAAAGTCTTAGGACTAGCCTGACTGATAACCGCTGACTTATTATTAATCAGGTAATGCATGTTATTAGTATGCAAACCAAGGGTAACTAAAGGATTCTTTTGCAGCTCTTTGACTTGCTTCCAACTAGCCAATTTGGTTCCATTATCATACTTCCCTGTCAAAGCTGTCACAATAAAAATCGTATAGGGAATTTTTTCTTTTTCCAAAAATGGCGAAGCATTGTAATAAACCGTACTGTCAAAGTCATCGAAAGTAATTACTGCATACTGCTGCTTCAAAGGCTGTCCAGACTGAATAAGCTGACGCATTTGATCAGCCGAAATGATTTGTACCTTATGTTTCTTAAGATAGTTAATCTGTGATTTTAACTCAGCAAGTGACACGCTATATTCATGGAGTTGTGAATTATTGGATAAAAGCTTAGTAAGATCAAAAATACCGCCACTACTTGCCACTCGGTGATAGCACAAAACAATTATTCCATTCGTTTTTAACTCACTCTTAGTCAGCTTCCCGTTACTAATATCCTTCTTGACAGCACGCTCTTGCTGTTGGCGATTTTTCATATGCCAAGCAGCGCCGATGGTCAAAAAAATCAGTAAAATGATAAAGATTTTATGCCAATGTTTTTTTAGCATACTACTTCTCCTGTCTCTTAATCAAATAAGCCCTAATCAGACCAATAAAAACAATTAAAACAGCGGCCAAAATAATATTTTTGACACTGGCGGTAAACACTTGCAAATTACAATTAAAAAGTACATACAAGTTAACCAGAAATTCCCTTGAGTCATTCAACAAAAAGTTAATCAATAGGACAAAAAAGCTAAGTTGAAAAAGATTAAAAGCAAATAGAAAAGGCCATTTCAATAAATGTTTCATTCGATGGTCCCCCGATCTGAATCACCCCAAGCGGCATACTTCGAGCGATCAAACATATGATAAAAAGCAGAAAAAACAACAACGATATTATTTAACCAGTAGGCATAAAAGAAAACTGGCAAATACAAGAAAAAGCTATGCGGATATCTAATGAAATCATGTTTAAAATTAACAATTCTTGAAGCTAGATAGAACATTAAGGTGGTTGCATAATAAATAACCAAAATATCCAATCGTAACATTAAATTCTTCAAAAAAACAAATTCAAATCCTAAACAAATAGTCGAGAAGGTCACTGCAAAAACCCAAGCATAACTAAAAATAATATCCAGCGATAAGAATTGACGTCCCAGAGTCAATTGAGGAATCTCTTTAAAACGGTTTAAGAAGACTTCAATGCCTCCTCTGGCCCAACGTGTACGCTGTTTGATGAAGCCCCTAATTGTCTCAGGAACATAGATATAACACAGGGCTTCTGGTTGGTAACCAACATTCCAATCTGCTCTATAAAGCCGCCAAGTAGCGTCAATATCCTCTGTTAGCACCTCAGTATTCCAGCCCTTAATGTCCAAGAGAGCCTCTCTTCTGTACAAGACAATGACGCCTGATACTGTCAAAATATTGTTAGATAACATATCTTGAGCACGTTTGATAAAGTCAATATTCATAATGTATTCTAAATATTGCAACTTACCAATCACCGTCTTGGTATTTTTAACAATTGGTCGGCCCGTAACAGCCCCCAGCTTACGATTGTTTTCCATGGTTGCTACCAAATGGCTCAAGGCATGCTGATCAAAAATAGCATCCGCATCAACGCATAAAATATAGTCGGCCCTACTTTGTTCTAAACCACGGTTGAGTTCCTCAGCCTTACCGAGATTTTCTTGGGACTCAATGACCTTAACTTGTGGGTATTTATCCCTTAGTTTTCGCATTACCCCAACCGTATTATCCGTACTCTTGTCATCAATCAAAGTTATCGTATAATTTTCATAATCTAAATCAACTAGTGTTTTCACACAAGCCTCTAAGACCTGTTCTTCATTAAAACACGACATCAAAATTTCAACAGAAGGCTGCAGCTCTTTTCTCACAGGCTTAGGTTTTTTCTTGACTAGTATGTAAAAGATACTGCCAATAATCCACACCAAAGACATGACAACTGGATAATATAATTCAAAGGCTCCTAACATATTTCTCTCTCCACAATTAAATCTAAAAATTAGCAATCCCCTTTATAGTCATAGATTGCGATGACAAGCAGTCGTTCATTATTCAAGTAGTTCTCTCTATTATTCATCACTAAGTATATTAACAATTCCTAATGAGGTTAGATAAACTAGCAACAAATACGGCCTTCCTTTTCATCTGAATTGACCTTATATGATAACTTTGCAAACTAACAAGTCCATCCTTTACTAATATTAGCTAGGCTATTCATAAATATTTTCAGCCACGTCTTCCCCATTGCTTACGTTAATGACACATCATATACAAGCACTTTTCCTGATATAAAGCCAATTTTCTTGACAATTACAAAGGTAGGGTAGAATGTATAAAAAACAAGTCAATTTAATGTAATAATGATTTCATCAATAAAACAATGATTAGCATTTTATTAGTAAATGATTATATCCTTTTGTTTCAACATTCTTATATCACAATAATTACAATATATTTACAACCATAACACGTAATGTAACATCTGAAAGTAGATCATTTTTTACTGATATTTATCAGGAGCAGCCTAAGCATCTTTGAAAATCAGATTTTCTTATGAATTTTTTCTGACCAGAATACTCTTGATTAGCTATTACTCAAACTGATGTTACCAAACTTTTTCAGCCATTTTAGATAGTGTATAGAGTTATCATGACAGGACCAGAAAAAGTCTATCCGTCTCCTTTGAAAAACGGTTCGCTCCTTGATAACCTAGCGAAATAAGTATAAACATCACATTTAATGATATCCCTTCTTCGAAAAATGCTAAAACGTATTTTGACATCAATTTGAAAACAAAAAATAGACATTACCAATCCTAACAAAGCCAGTCGAATGAAAGCGAATCGTATCGCCTAGTCTATTTATCCTCACTGGACAGATGCAAAAGAGATTTTCAGCCTTGTTTAGTGCATGTCAGCCGCAATATTGACCACAAGGTGAGGCAGGATGACCACGCTGATATTTTACAGGACTTCAAAGCCTGTTATCAAGCTGAAAACATAGAATCTGTTCAGTAAAGCAGCACCCGTTGCAGAACAACAGGAATTAGCCATTGTCAGGACAAGCTTGAGAACTTGTTTGATTAAACCTAGAAGCTCTCTGCTAACAGCTTACACAAAATAATTGACAGTATCTAAAATCCATTTTCAAAACCTACGATAATCTTCATTAAGTCCTTGCTTATCCAACAATTTCTTCAGAATTATTTTTTCTATTGCTCAAGGCTAATAACAGGATGTATCATTGGTTCAGCTATATGGACCTAGATTTTTTCTCTTAAATATCTGGAGAAAAATGAGGTTGATACCTGTTAGATTTCTTTGACGCTTGCTTTCTTGATATCACGAGAGAAAGGGCTGTGATTGGCTAAGTTATTAGATAGTGGAGTGTCTTTTACAAGAAAAAGTTAAGCACACTTAATTTTCTTTAACAGTTCGACTATTTTATGCTATAATGCAAGTAGTAAGAATTAGAAAGTGTGGAAAAGTAAGCTATGGTTTCAGAAGAAAAAAGACGGAAAAGGTCTCTGAGTGAGGTCAACCAGAGTATCCAGGTTCCTCAAAATGCTTCATTTTTCAGAACTTTGAAAGCCTTCCTAGGACCCGGAGCTCTGGTGGCCGTTGGCTACATGGATCCCGGTAATTGGATTACCAGTGTGGTTGGGGGGGCCAGCTATAAATATCTGCTTCTCTTTGTCATCTTAATTTCTTCCTTGATTGCTATGCAGCTGCAACAGATGGCTGGAAAGTTGGGGATTGTGACTCGACAGGATTTGGCACAAGCTACTGCCAAACATCTCCCTAAAGGTCTCCGCTATCTATTATTTGTCATTATCGAGTTGGCGCTTATGGCAACAGATTTGGCGGAAGTTATCGGTTCGGGAATTGCCCTTCATCTCCTCTTTGGCTGGCCTCTTCTCTTCTCTATCTTTATCACCATTTTGGATGTGTTTCTTCTCTTGTCCGTTATGAAATTAGGTTTCCGAAAAATTGAAGCCATTGTATCAACTTTGATTTTGACTATTCTGCTGATTTTTACCTATTTAGTCATTATTGCCCACCCTAGTCTATCAGGGATTTTAAAAGGTTATCTACCTAGCGCCTCTATTTTTGATTTGTCACAGACAACTGAAAATAGTAAGCTGACACTGGCTCTGGGGATTATTGGAGCAACAGTTATGCCTCACAATCTCTACCTGCATTCTTCTATTTCCCAGACTAGACGCGTGGATTATTCGGATGACAATTCTATCAAGCAGGCCGTTCGTTTTATGACTTTGGATTCAAATATCCAATTAACTTTAGCCTTTATTGTCAATTCCCTTCTTTTAATTCTGGGCGCAGCGCTTTTCTACGGACATGCTAGTGAAATCAGTGCTTTCTCTCAAATGTACCGTGCGCTCAATACACCGTCCATCGCAGGTGTTGTGGCCAGCTCCTTCCTATCTACGCTCTTTGCTATCGCACTGCTGGCCAGTGGGCAAAATTCGACCATCACAGGCACTCTGACTGGACAAATTGTCATGGAAGGTTTCCTCCACCTCAAAATGCCTCAATGGTTGATTCGATTAGTAACGCGACTAGTGGCACTTCTTCCTGTCCTCATTGCTGCTCTGCTTTATGGCAGTCGAGAAAAGGTTCTAGATCAACTCATCGTCTACTCACAGGTTTTCCTGTCACTCGCTCTGCCATTTTCCATCTTCCCACTGGTATATTTCACATCAAATCCCAAAATCATGGGCAAGTTTGTCAATTCAAAATGGAATACCATCCTAGGTTATGCAGTAGCTGTGATTTTAACCCTTTTAAACATCAAGCTTATTCTTGATTTCTTGTAAATCATGACCACCCGTCTAACGGGTGGTTTGAACAGGGGCTATAAGCCCACATCACCAGCCAGCGCCTAAAGACGCTGGCTTTCACTTTGTTCAAGCCTCACTGCTTTTGACTCGTCACTTGCCTCTTAAAGAGGCGTTGGTATTACTTGCCATCATCCCTAAAGGGATCTTCGTATTCTTTTACGCTCAATTTATCTAGGGCGAGGTCATGTTTTTCTTGTTCTTGGAT
>NZ_KB904095.1 GCF_000379985.1 Streptococcus caballi DSM 19004
ACCACATTAGCCATGTATCGTCTCTACAATCCCAACTCAGGCGAGCATTTTTATACCTCAAATGGTTACGAAAAAGTAAGTCTTGTTAAGCTTGGCTGGCGTGATGAAAATGTAGCCTGGTATGCACCGACCAAAGGAGAGGAAGTTTATCGTCTTTATAATCCTAATGCCGGTGATCACCANTATACANTAAACAAGGGTGAGATGACTAATTTGTCAAATCTGGGTTGGCGCTATGAAGGTATTGCTTGGTATTCGGCAGGAACAATTGCTATGTATCGCCTTTATAATCCTAATGCTAAATCAGGTAGCCATCACTACACAGCATCTAAGAGTGAAGTGGTTTCTCTGACCAAACTTGGCTGGCGCTATGAAGATGTTGCTTGGTATGGCATGCGTTCGCAGGATAAAGGAACTGAGCAGAATGAGCCAGTGACGACTACACCAATTATTAAAGTAACTAACTATCAAAGGGATAAGGGAAATTTAAATGTTGTAGTCATGGATTCTGAATTTTCTAAGCCCATTAAGCAAGTTCTTGTTGCAGCTTGGTCTGAAAATAATCAAGGAAATATTTACTGGTATACTAGTTCCAACATGAAAGATGGGCGTATAGAGATTAAGGTAGATGAAAAATATCATCACAATCTTGCTGGAAACTATCAGGTTCATGTTTATATTGATTATCTAGACCAAACTAGAAATGGTTTTGTTTTAGGAAGTTATTATTTTGATAAAGTTAATGGTAGCCATGACTTTGCTTCAAATTATAAGGGAACAGGGCTTTATAGCCTATCTATTAATAAAGTATACTCAAAAGGTGATGTACTTTTTGCGGTCTGGTCTCAGGCCAATGGCCAAGATGATATTAAATGGTATTCTGCTAATCGCAATGGTACAAGTGCTAGTGTCAGCTTTAATGTCAGCCAACATAGTGGCATAGGGACATACCTCATACATGTCTATCAAAATGATAATGGCAAGATGTATTTCTTAACGTCGGGCAATATTCAAGTTAAGAAAACAACCTATGATACACCATACTACAGTCAAAGAGATGCTCGGTGGGCTGGCCGTTATTATGGTATTAGTAATATTGATGCGGCAGGCTGTGTTCCAACTTCCTTAGCCATGGTGTTTACAGCCTTGAGTGGCAACACTATTTTGCCAACACAGGTCGCAGACTATCTTTACTACAACACAGTTGAATTTAATCGTGGTACTTTTGGCACAACAGGTCGCGGTGTTCTCATGGCCTCCAATCATTGGGGCTACAAGGCAACGCCTCTGGGAAGTTATTCAAACCTAGTAACAGCCCTGCAAGAAGGCCACCATGTTTTAGCTGCTGTTCAGAATGATAAATTTGTCCTT
This sequence comes from Streptococcus caballi DSM 19004, assembly GCF_000379985.1. Classification (GTDB taxonomy): domain Bacteria; phylum Bacillota; class Bacilli; order Lactobacillales; family Streptococcaceae; genus Streptococcus; species Streptococcus caballi. The sequence goes on from NZ_KB904095.1 coordinate 1,372, forward strand.
CATGGCAGTCATGAACTTGTTTTAAGAGGTTATTCAAATGGTGCAACCTACGTTCGTGATCCTTATACTCCAAGCTTTTCAGGCTGGTATCCAGTATCTAACCTCTGGCGGGAACAAAGTACAGATCCAGTTGATACAGCCGGAGTCGGTGCTCCGTTTATTAAGATAACTGACGCTTAATAGATATTAACGTCTCTCATTATTGAGAGGCGTTTTTGGCTGTTTCATCACTAGTAGGTTGGAAAGTAGAATATCTAGAAAATACTAATTAGTAATTAAAATATTTGCAATTATGAATTTTTTTTGTTATCCTATACTTGTCTTCAGGGCAGGGTGTAATTCCCGACCGGCGGTGACTGTGTTTCCGTTGACGATATTTTTCTTTGATAGGTCATTAGCGCCTTGTGTCAAAGTGAATGTTTAGTCAACTTAGAGAGTGCAGAAGTCCGCGAGCGAAAGCTGATGTGGTGCGATTCCACAACCGACAGTAAAGTCTGGATGGGAGAAGACCAGGATTTTTTGTATAGATTTTTTATGCTATGCTCAAACTCATGGACCTTCTTTCAATTTGTAAAAATTGGAGGAATTTTTTTATGACAAACACACGCAAATTGGCTTATATTGCCATTCTTTCAGCACTTTCTTTCTTGCTGATGTACATTCAATTTCCCTTGATTCCAGCAGCAAGTTTCCTGCAGGTTGACTTGTCTGTTCTGCCAATCCTGGTTGGGTTGGTGGCACTGGATTTAGGTTCCGCCTTTGGCATCCTCATCATCAGGACGCTGCTCAAGCTGTTGTTAAATAATGGTGGAGCAGGCACCTTGATTGGTCTGCCTATGAATGTCATTGCCTTGGGACTCTTTGTTCTGGCTATGGCGCTACTATGGAAAAAGAGTCCAACTGGCAAGAATTATATCATAGCTTCTGTCACAGGGACTATCGGTCTGACACTAGCTATGCTGGTTCTCAATTATATTTACGCCGTACCACTTTACGCTAAATTGGCCAATTTTGACATCAAAGCTATGCTTGGTTTGGGGAATTACCTCTTTGCCATGGTGGTGCCCTTTAATCTGATGGAAGGTGCCATTTTTGCAGTAGCTTTCTATATTTTAAATACTTGTCTTAAGCCTGTCCTTTCAAAAATGTAAGCTTTTATGCTATAATTTTTTCTATGAAAAAAAAACAGACACATTTTATTCGCGCATCCTTTGTCATTTTGGCTTTTGTCATGCTAGGTTATGTTGTCAAATTCTATCCTGAAGCCATCAAAGGATTTGACAGCAACATTCAGACCACAGTGCGTGGCAATCTGCCAGCGGGTCTAACTAGCTTTTTCAAAGTCATTACCAGTTTGGGCAGCGAAATTGGTATTTTCATCTATACGCTTGCGCTCGCTATCTTTTTTTACTTTAAGAAATCATGGAAAATGGAAGGCTATCTCTTATTTGGTAATTTGGTTTTAATGGGGATTTTGTCAACTCTTTTCAAGTATCTCTACAATCGATCAAGGCCAAATCTTACTTACCTGATTCCAAGACCAATGGGACCATCTTTTCCAAGTTGGCATGCCGCTTCGACGTTGATTGTGGCCATGTCCTTGGCCGTTATCATTGGACAACGCTTGGCCAACAAGTTTCTAGTACGGTTGCTGCAAGTACTCCTTATCTTGCTTGCTTTCCTAACAGCTCTGTCAAGAATTTACTTGGGTGTGCATTACCCGACAGACATCTTAGCTGCTTGGCTGCTAGCCATTGCTCAACTATCTTTTGTCTATCCTTTTTATGACCAAAAACGTTTTGAATGGCGTTTCAAATCCAAACAGAAGTAGTGATGTGAGGTCACTACTTTTCTTATGCTGAAAGTGTTATAATAGATTTTATGAAAAAACGATACAATACTTTAAATGATTACTACCGTCAGATTTTTGGCGAGAAGATTTTCAAGGTGCCCATTGATGCGGGCTTTGACTGTCCTAATCGTGATGGCACGGTAGCACGTGGCGGCTGTACCTTTTGTACGGTGTCTGGTTCGGGTGATGCTATTGTAGCACCTGATGCGCCTATTCGTGACCAGTTTTATAAGGAAATTGATTTCATGCACCGTAAGTGGCCTGAGGTCAAGAAATACTTGGTGTATTTCCAGAATTTCACCAATACACATGACAAGGTTGAAGTCATCCGCGAGCGCTATGAGCAGGCTATCAATGAGCCGGGTGTGGTAGGTATTAACATTGGGACAAGACCTGACTGTCTGCCTGATGAGACGATCCTTTACCTAGCGGAGCTATCCCAACGCATGCATGTGACGCTGGAGCTTGGGCTTCAGACCACTTACGAGAAAACGTCAGCCCTTATCAACCGTGCTCATAGCTATGAGCTTTATGTGGAGACGGTTGAGCGTGTGCGTGAGCTGGCGCCTAAGATCGAGATTGTTTCCCATCTTATCAACGGCCTGCCGGGTGAGACGCATGAGATGATGCTGGAAAATGTGCGTCGCTGTGTGACAGATAATGACATTAACGGTATCAAGCTGCACCTACTGCACCTTATGACCAATACCCGTATGCAGCGCGACTACCACGAGGGGCGTTTGCAGCTGCTCAGTCAGGCCGAATACGTCTCTATCATCTGCGACCAGCTGGAAATCATTCCCAAGAACATCATCATTCACCGCATCACAGGAGATGCACCGCGCGACATGTTGATTGGACCTATGTGGAGCCTCAACAAGTGGGAAGTACTCAATGCTATTGACAAGGAAATGGAAAGACGGGGGTCTTATCAAGGCTGCAAGATAGAAAGTTCTAATTTTCAAGTCACCCAGTAAGCTAAGGATTTTGGCTATGACTTATCAGCTCCGGCTGATACGTTTTGCAAGGTCTGTAAAGATCGTCCGCTCGGGCGAATGGTTTTTGGATAAGGCTTTAGGAGCATTCGCTTGAGGAAATAGGAGTTGAATAGTGAGTTTGGGTTATTCTTCCTAGACGCAGCCTCCTTAAGAGATGCTTGTTTCACGGATTAGCGACAGAAAGGAAAAGGATATGAAACGTCCCCTTCACCTCTCCCATGATTTTTTGGCAGAGGTTTTAGAGAAAGACAGCATAGCGCTTGATGCGACTATGGGAAATGGTAATGACACGGCCTTTCTGGCTGCTTTGGCAAAAAAGGTCTATGCCTTTGATGTGCAGGAACGGGCGGTGCAGAAGACCCAAGAACGTTTGGCGCAGCTGGGTCTTGAAAATGCTCAGCTCATCCTTGATGGCCACCAGCATGTGGACAAGTACGTTGACGAGCCTATCCGCGCAGCTATTTTCAATCTGGGCTACCTGCCAAGTGCTGATAAAAGCATTATCACAATGCCTGATACGACGCTGGAAGCTATCGGGAAAATCCTTGAGCGTCTGGAAGTTGGCGGTCGTCTCTCCATCATGATTTACTACGGTCATGAGGGTGGGGACATGGAAAAAGATGCGGTGCTAGATTATGTAAAAAAATTACCGCAGGAAACTTTTGCGACCATGCTCTACCAACCGCTTAATCAGGTCAATACCCCACCGTTTTTGGTCATGATTGAGAAGTTGAAGTGACACCTACCTAGGTGTTATTTTTTATCAAAAGGTTTGATGTTGCTGTGAAAAAAGTGTAGCATGTAAGTATAAAAGTAACAAAAAGGTGTAAACATTATGACAACACAGGTTGCTATCGTCTTTGGAGCTTTTGCTCCTATGCACAAGGGGCATATTGATTTGATTCAACGTGCCAAACGTGAGTGCCAGCGGGCAGTTGTTCTGGTGTCAGGATTGGCCAATGATCGTGGGGATGCGATTGGACTAGGCTTGCAGAAACGGTTTCGCTATATCAGAGAAACCTTCAATGATGACGGTCTCATTTCAGTTGGAAAACTGGATGAAACTGGGCTTCCTGTCTATCCTGAGGGCTGGGATTTGTGGTTGGAACGTCTTTTGAGTTTGGTTTTCCTAGCATCGGATGAAGAACCCATTTTCTATGTTTCTGAAAAGGAATACGAAAGAGCACTACAAGAACGTGGTTTTCAAGTCAGGTACACGGAGCGGCATTTTGGCATATCGGCCAGTCTCATTCGCGACAATCCGGCCAAGTATTGGAACTTCATTGCAAAGCCCTTCCGCAGACATTTTTCCAAGAATGTCTTGATTGTCGGATCGGCTTCTAATGGGAAAACGACTTTGGTCAAGGATCTGGGGCGCTATTATTCTTGTCCCGTGTCCTTAGAATACGCCAGATATTACCAAAGCCGCTACAATGTGCGTGATGATGAGCTGACGGAAAAGGACTACAATTACCTGCTGACTGGTCAATTCAGGCAGACATCAGATATGATTGATTCGCCTGAAAATCGTGGATTGGTCATCGCTGACACCAATGCAACTGTGACGCAGGCCTACTATGATTATTACATTGCTGAGTCGTCAAGTTCATTCCATTCTCTTTGTGCGGAGACCGTCAGCAATGAAAAGTGGGATTTGATTATCTTTGTCCTGCCGACAGGTGATTATGTTGATGATGGTTTTCGTGACATGACCATGGCTGACGCAGGGATTCGTCAGGCCTTTACTCGGCACTTGAAGAAACTTGTGGCTGAAAATCATCAAGGCGTTCCGCTTGAATTTATCGGGGGTTCTTACATTGATAATTATCAAACTGCCATCAGTTTGATTGACCACATTTACCAAGAACTATAGAAGATAGTCTTATGTCTGAAAAGCAACCAGGCAAAACCTGTCGTTTAAAGGAAAAGGAGACTAGTATGGTGGTTTAGTCTCCTTTTTTCTATGAGATGATTTCATCCAGTTCTGGTTTGATGAAAAAGCGTTTGTCATCAATGGGAAGAATGCGGACAGGACTTTGGTAGAAGTCTTCAAGGACATCTGGTTTGATGATGTCAGCTTTGGAGCCTTGAGCGACAATGTGGCCTTTGCGAAGCAGGAGAATGTGGCTCATGCGGTCGGTGATTTCTTCGGCATGGTGGGTCACATAGATGACCGTTGGTGCGTGAGGTAGGTCAGCGATTTTCTCCACCTGCGCCAGCAATTTTTCACGAGCAAAGAGGTCAAGGCCGCTGGTGGCTTCGTCTAAAATGATGATTTCAGGGTCTTCCATGAGACTGCGGGCTATGAGGAGCAACTGCTTTTCGCCCTGTGACAGCTCGTAGTAGGTGCGTCCCAGCAGTTTTTCGCCGCCCAGAGCGATTAGCATTTGGCGTGCTTCATTGAGCTCCCTTTCACCATAAGCCTTGTAGAGGATGCTAGACTTGTATTTACCTGTCAAAACGACCTGCTCAGCCTTCATCATCTTTGGTAGGCGTTCAGCGATAAAAGAACCAACGACACCGATTTTCTTGCGCATACTGGGAATATCACCGTGTCCAAACTTAACACCCAACACCTCAGCCTCTCCTTCAGATGGGAAATACTCGGCCATAAGCATCTTGAGAAGGGTTGTTTTTCCAGATCCATTGAGTCCAAGAATGGCCCACATTTGTCCCTTTTCGACCTGCCAATTAAGATGGGAGAGAAGTGCTTTTCCTTGACGTTTCAGACTGACGTCTTTTAATGAAATTTGTGCCATAGAATCTGTCCTTTCGAGAAATCATTTTTATTAGTATCAATTATACCATTTTCTCACTCCTTTTGAGGAACTTTCCTAGTCTTCTCCAAATAGATAAACTTTTGTGACGCCGTCGGACTTTCCGACAAATAGTATAAGCTGGTGGGAAGCTTGTCAAGATTTTTGGATACTTGCCTCTACCTATCCCCAAGTACCGAGATAGGTTAGGTTGGGGGAGTTCTTCCGCACCCAGTCCTTTCTTATCACTTTATCTTAAATTATGGTATAATAATGACACTATATTTATGTTTAGGAGTAATACACTAATGGAAGACCCTAGTAGTCAGCCACTTATTTTTCAATTTATTTTATTGTTCGTTTTAACCTTTTTAAATGCTTTCTTTTCAGCCAGTGAGATGGCCATGGTTTCTCTGAACCGTTCACGTGTAGAACAAAAGGCTGAAGAAGGAGAGAAAAAATATATCCGTCTTCTGTCGGTTTTGGACAATCCCAATAATTTTTTATCAACCATTCAGGTCGGCATCACCTTTATCAGTCTCTTGCAAGGGGCAAGCTTATCAGCTTCACTTGGCAAGGTCATCGCAGGTTGGCTAGGCAACTCAGCTACGGCACAGACGGCAGGTAGCGTTATTGCTCTTATTTTCTTGACTTATATTTCAATCGTTCTTGGGGAATTGTATCCCAAGCGCATTGCCATGAACTTAAAAGAAAATCTAGCAGTCATTTCAGCGCCTGTTGTCATTATTCTTGGCAAGATTGTCAGTCCATTTGTCTGGTTGCTGTCGGCTTCGACTAATCTGCTCAGCCGCATTACCCCAATGACCTTTGATGATGCAGATGAGAAAATGACCCGTGATGAGATTGAGTACATGTTGACCAACAGCGAGGCAACTCTGGATGCTGAGGAAATTGAAATGCTACAAGGTGTCTTTTCACTGGATGAGTTGATGGCGCGTGAAGTCATGGTGCCTCGTACAGATGCCTTTATGATTGATATTGAGGATAATACCAGAGAAAATATTGAAGCTATTCTCAAGCAAAGTTATTCTCGTATTCCTGTTTTTGAAGGAGACAAAGATAAGGTTATCGGCGTTCTGCACACCAAGCGACTGTTGGAGGCCGGCTTCCAGTCAGGTTTTGACAATCTCAACTTACGCAAAATTCTGCAAGAACCTCTTTTCGTACCTGAAACTATTTTTGTGGATGATTTACTCAGACAATTGAGAAATACACAGAACCAAATGGCGATTCTTTTGGATGAATATGGTGGTGTTGCTGGACTTGTAACGCTTGAGGACCTACTGGAAGAGATTGTTGGTGAAATTGATGACGAGACTGATAAGGCAGAATTATCCGTTCGTGAAATTGCTGAAAATACCTTTATCGTTCTGGGAACCATGACCCTTAATGATTTCAATGATTATTTTGACACCGAACTTGAAAGTGATGATGTGGATACCATTGCTGGCTACTATTTGACAGGCGTTGGAAGTATTCCCAGTCAGGAAGAAAAGGAAGCCTTTGATGTTGACAGCAAAGAAAAACATATTCAGCTCATTAACGACAAGGTCAAGGACGGCCGTGTTACTAAGCTGAAGGTCATCATGACTGAGATTGAAGTTGAAGAAGAGGGAGATTAGTCATGAGGCTAATCTTTTTTCTGTACTATAAACCTTATGAAAATATGTCAACTGTTATAGGAAAGAAAGCCTGCAAACACAAACACAAGGCTGGTCATTTACTTATGAAAAGTGTATAATGAAAATATAAAAACGGTTACAAGAAGAGGCGGTGACTATGGCAGAAATTGATTATGGTAAAGTAACAGGAATGATTCATTCGACAGAAAGTTTTGGTTCGGTTGATGGACCAGGTATTCGTTTCGTTATCTTTATGCAGGGCTGCAAGATGCGTTGCCAATATTGTCACAATCCTGATACCTGGGCAATGGAAACCAACCAATCTCGGGAAAGAACAGTTGATGACGTTCTGGCAGAAGCCCTTCGTTACAAGCATTATTGGGGTAAAAATGGTGGCATCACTGTTTCTGGCGGCGAAGCCATGCTGCAAATTGAATTTGTGACGGCACTATTTACTAAGGCAAAAGAGTTAGGCATCAACTGTACACTAGATACCTGTGGCTTTACCTTCCGTGATACACCTGAGTACCATGCCATTGTGGATAAATTATTGGCAGTGACAGACTTAGTCTTGCTTGATATTAAGGAAATCAATCCTAAACAACATATTGTGGTGACGCGTCAGCCAAATAAGAACATTCTAGCTTTTGCTCGCTACTTGTCTGACAAGGGTGTGCCAGTCTGGATTCGTCACGTTTTGGTACCAGGCTTGACAGATATTGATGAGGACTTGATTGAGCTGGGGAAATTTGTTGCCACTCTAAAAAATGTGGATAAGTTTGAAATCCTGCCTTATCATACCTTGGGTGAATTCAAGTGGCATGAACTTGGCATTCCTTACACATTAGAAGGTGTTAAGCCACCAACGAAAGCACGTGTTCAAAATGCTAAGGATTTGATGCACACAGAAAGTTATACCAACTACATGAAACGGATTCATGGCTAATAAGGAAGTAGGAGCAGAGCCCAATGTCATTAAGTTAACTAACCTATCACGTTTTGTGGTAGGTTAGTTTTTTATGTTACACTAAAAATAAAAGGGGAAAAATCATGCTAGACCAGATTAAAGCTCATTTACTTGATAGTATTAACGACATCGTTTCCACCGCAAACCAGTTTGTG